>JABBNX010000233.1 GCA_019352135.1 Pseudomonadota bacterium | reverse complement strand
TGGTCAATGCCGCCACGGCGCCCAAGGATTTTGCCGCCATTAAGGCTCGTCTGCACGGTGGCGAATTTTCCGACATCACCGCCGCTACCGGCAAGCTGGATCTTCAGGGGCCGCTCTCCCGCTACGTTATGGTTGAACTCCTGGGGGAAGAAATCGCAGCAATTCCCTATTTCAAATTCATCACCATGAATATTCTCGGAGTCCCCGCAATTGTCAGCCGCACCGGCTATACCGGCGAACTGGGATATGAGATTTTTATTCCGGCGGAAAAAGTCTGCGAGCTGTGGGATCTGCTGTTGACGGACGAACGCGTCAAACCGGCCGGCCTCGGGGCGCGGGACGTGCTGCGGCTTGAAGTGGGCTATTCACTCTACGGCAGCGACATTGATGAGGAAACCACACCGCTTGAAGCGGGGCTGGAGGGGTTTGTCAACTTCGATAAATCGTTTGTCGGCAAGGATGCGCTGCTGCGGTTAAAGCAACAGGGCGTGGCCCGGAAAAAGGTGGCGTTTGAGGTTAATGGGCGTCGTTCGCCGCGACATCACTATGAGCTCTGCTTTGAAGGGGAGACCGTCGGCGCTGTAACCAGCGGCGTGTTTTCGCCGATGCTCGGCAGAGGTATCGGCATCGGCTTTGTCAAACCGGAGCTGACGTCCATTGGCACGCCGCTTACCATCCGTCACGAGCGGGTCAGCATGGAAGCGACCGTCTGCGAATTGCCGTTCTTCCGGGACGGATCGGTCAGGTCGTAAAAAATGCACCCGGCACAACTGGTGCGGCTGATTTCAGTTTTTATTTTCTACATCCAATAAGGAGGATTGAACAATGAGCATGTATTTCACCAAGGAACATGAGTGGGTCAAGGTAAAAGAGGGGATCGGCGCGGTCGGCATCAGCGGGCACGCGGCCCATGAACTGGGTGATATCACCTTCGTGGAACTACCCAAGATGGGTGCTGTCGTCACGCAGTTTGCGATGCTGGGAAGTATCGAGTCGGTCAAGGCTGCCAGCGATATCTTTGCGCCGGTTTCCGGCACGGTTATCAAGGTGAATGAAGCGTTGGAGACGGCTCCCGAGATCGTCAACGAGAGCGCCGAGGATGCCGGCTGGATGGCCTGGATCAAAATTGCCGATGAGTCGGAACTGAAGAACCTGATGACACAGGGGCAGTACGACGACTACCTTAAAACTCTGTAGGAGTATATTCATGAACGACAGCCATTACTGTCCCCACACGCCGGAGGAGATTCAGGAAATGCTCTCCGTGATCGGCGTTGCCAGCGTTGAGGACCTTTTCGCACCGATCCCCTCCGAACTGCGGGCCAAAACATTCAACCTTCCTTCCGGCATGTCCGAGTTTGAAACATTCGGCAGGATGCAGGAGATTGCCTCTGAAAACAGCGGGAATATGCTCAATTTCATCGGCGGCGGCTTTTATGATCACATCATCCCCGCGGTTGTTGACCACCTCTCCGGCCGTGCCGAGTTTTACACCGCCTACACCCCCTACCAGCCGGAGTGTTCACAGGGGACATTGCAGGCGCTGTTCGAGTACCAGACCGCCATCTGCCGCCTGACCGGGCTGGATGTTTCCAACGCTTCGCTGTACGACGGCGGGACATCGTGCGCCGAGGCGGCGATGATGTCCCTGCGCATAACCGGCCGCACCAAAATTGTCGTGGATGGCTGTGTCAGCCCCTTTTCCCGGCAGGTGCTCAAGACCTATCTCTTTAATCTGAATGTTGACGTGGTTGAGATCCCGCCGCTGGATGGGTTGCTCAATCGTGCGGAACTGGCTGCCGTGCTTGATGACAGCGTTGCTGCAGTACTGGTGCAGAATCCCAACTTC
Source organism: Pseudomonadota bacterium (assembly GCA_019352135.1). Lineage (GTDB taxonomy): Bacteria > Desulfobacterota > Desulfuromonadia > Geobacterales > Pseudopelobacteraceae > JACRCG01. The sequence goes on along the minus strand of JABBNX010000233.1, from coordinate 2,381 downwards.
TTCGGCAGCATCGAGGATTTTACTGCTCTCGCCGATCAGGTTCATGGAGCCGGGGCGCTTTTGATCGGCTCAGTCTACCCGATCTCGCTCGGCCTGGTGAAATCCCCCGGTGAAATGGGGATGGATATCGCCGTGGGCGACGGCCAGAGCCTCGGCAATCCGCTCTCCTTCGGCGGGCCTTCTTTCGGCTTCATCGCCGCCAAGAAGAAACTTATCCGCAACATGCCGGGGCGTATTGTCGGCGAGACCGTGGACCGAAACGGCAAACGAGGCTATGTGCTGACGCTGCAGGCCCGCGAACAGCACATCAAACGCCACAAGGCCACCTCGAATATCTGCAGCAACCAGGGACTCTGCGCCCTGCGCGGCCTGATCTTCCTCTCCTCCGTCGGGAAAGAGGGGCTTGCCGACCTGGCCCGCCTGAACCGCGACAAAGCCGAATATGCCAAAGGACAGTTGGCAAAAATTTCCGGGGTAACCGTGCTGCAATCGGCTGTCACATTCAACGAGTTCACCCTCTCCCTGCCGAAACAGGCCGCCACCGTGGTCACAGCGCTGCTTGCGCACGGCATTGCCGCCGGCGTGCCGCTGGGGCAGTATTACGAGGGGTCTGAGAACTGTATGGTCGTGACGGTTACCGAAAAACGGACCAGGAAGGAAATCGATTTGTTTGTCAAGGAACTGGAGGTGGCGCTATGCAACTGATCTACGAAAAATCGGTGGCTGGCCGCCGCGGCATCAAACTGCCGGCATCTGATGTGCCGGCCGCCTCCGCTTTGCCTGCTGCACTGCTGCGCACGGAGTCAGCCGGACTGGCCGAAGTCTCCGAACTGGACCTGGTGCGGCATTTCACCAACCTGTCCCGCCGCAACTTTTCTGTGGATACCAACTTTTATCCGCTCGGTTCCTGCACGATGAAATACAACGCCAAGGTCCTTGAGAACGCGTCTGCCCTCTTCGCTCCGCTCCATCCGATGACGGCACTCCTGCCGGGCGGCGTGGAATTTTGCCAGGGGACGCTCGGGATGCTGTACGACTTGGGGCAGTTGCTGGCCGATATCACCGGCATGGACGAAGTTACGACTCAGCCTCTGGCCGGCGCTCATGGCGAAATGACCGGGATTCTCCTGATTTCGGCCTACCACGCGGCCAATGGGAACAAGGCCAAAAAGAAATACGTGGTGGTCCCCGATTCGTCCCACGGCACCAATCCCGCCTCGGCATCAATCGCCGGGTACGAGATCATCACCGTGCCGACCGCCTCCTATGGTGATATGGATCTGGAACTGTTCAAAGCAGCGATGACCGACGAAGTTGCGGCGGTCATGATGACCTGCCCAAACACGCTGGGCCTGTTCAATCCGCACATCAAGGAGATCAGCGACATCGCCCATTCCCACGGGGCGTTGATGTACTACGACGGCGCCAACCTGAACGCCATCATGGGCAAGGTCAAGCCGGGAGATGTCGGCTTTGACGTGATTCATGTCAACCTGCACAAAACCTTCGGCACGCCTCACGGCGGCGGCGGTCCCGGTTCCGGGCCGGTCGGGGTCAAAAAAGCGTTGATCCCGTTCCTTCCACAGCCGCGTATCGTCATGGATAATGACGGCAAGCTGCTGCTGGAAACCGCCAACCCAAAAGCCATCGGGCGCACGGCTAATTTCTTTGGCAACTTCGGGGTGATGGCCAAGGCCTACGCCTACATCATCATGCTCGGCCGCGAAGGGCTGATCCAGGTTTCCGAGCAGGCGGTGTTAAATGCCAATTACATCAAGGAAAAGCTCAAACCCTACTACGAGCTTCCCTACGATATGACCTGCATGCACGAGTGCGTCTTTTCCGCCTCCAAGCAACTGGAGCATGGCGTGCATGCGATCGACATCGCCAAATTCCTGATCGACAAGGGATATCACCCTCCCACGGTCTATTTCCCGATGATCGTCAAGGAGGCGATCATGATCGAGCCGACCGAGACCGAGAGCAAGGGAGCCATGGACGCCTTTATCGACGTGATGATCGAAGCGGCTAAAACCGCCGAGAGCAACCCGCAGGCGTTGCACGACGCACCGCGGACCATGCCGATCTCGCGGCTGGACGAGACCAAGGCAGCCCGTGAGCAGAACGTCTGCTGCATCGGGTAACTCTGCTTGTCACATAATGTCTGAGCTGAAAGCACCCTGGCGATTCATCGCCAAGGTGCTTTTTTTCGTGGTGGACGCCCTATATTCATATTTTACTGATAATGTTTGAAAAATACGTTCTTAACTATCCAGCGCCTCCCGCACTTTGGCTGCAAGAATATCCATATTGAATGGCTTCTGGATAAAATGTACTCCCTCATCAAGTACACCGTGGTGTGCTATAACGTCGGATGTATA
>JABBNX010000232.1 GCA_019352135.1 Pseudomonadota bacterium | reverse complement strand
GCTGGATTTATGTATATTATTGCAAATTACTCGTTACAATGTCCGGGAATGCAGGTTTGAACCAACTGCCTAAACCGCAGCTTCGATTTGAGTTATCTCCTTCGGAGAGTCGTTTCCATTCCTTAACAGGTTTAGGAATCTGATCCAGATACACACATTGCAACACAACCACTATTGGTGCGTCCGCACTCCTTACCTACCTGAAAAATCATTTATCCACCAATTGCAGGCACTCCGCATTTGTCTGCAGCAAATTTTCCAAAACACAATAAAAGTGATAGCCACGATCGTCACTCGACAATGAGGACCGGTCTGGTACCTTTGTTATAAATACGTCTTGCGAATGGCCTTACCGCAAAAATCCTATCTCAAGGATTCCTTTCCCCATTGGCTGCTTTCAGCCGCTTCGGGTTTTCATAGCAAACACAACAGATCACCCGCAGATGAAGAGCCACCATACCGGATAATAGAGGCTGCCGGCCTGCGGAACATCTGTTGGAGTTGTAGAGTAGTTTGGGCTCCTTTTTGGAGCATCACTTTCCGCGGTAGCATACCGCTTCAATATGTGACTGTTTTGGTCAACATAACGTTGACCAAAACAGTCAACATAACTTCGGGTTTTAATGCGCGTCACTTGCAAAATTGAGCATCGCGAAATTTCACTGCAAGTGACGCGCTCTACGATTCAGAATTGGCGGGCTTTTACGCCGATTCTGCAAATACCGACCCCGTGACAAAATCTGCAATCCCTTCCTGAACCACTCCACCGGTTTCAAAAATCTCCCCATTCGCGCAGAAGCGATTAGTTGCTTCTGCCTATCGCTATGTTTGTCGCGAACGCGACGCTACCTGGTGTGCCAGGTTGCCAACAGCATAGTGCCGATCTGTTCCATGCTGCGGCGTGGAAACAGTAAGGTGCGCTACCTTTGTAGCGAGGTGCCTTCACTCAACTTTGTCTAGGCCGTCGCGAACGGCCTGAAAGGGGAAATACCATGAAACCACTATCAGTACAAGCGTTGGAACGGATCGGGAAAAATTGGGGAGTCAGCAGTGCAACCAGAGAGGCGCGTCTCCAGCACACGAAAGATTTCTGTAAATTCGTATCGAAAGAATTTGCTTTGGAGAACGTCAATAACTTAAAACCAAATCATGTGCAATCCTATGTTCAGCACATGAAAGATGCCGGGCTTGACAACGGCACCATGTGTAACCGCATAGCGGCTGTTAGAATCTTGGCAGAAGCAGTCGGCAAGCGTAACATCGTTGCCACGAAAAACGAGGCCTATGGAATAGGCCGTGGCAATCGCCAAAAGCCGGTCATCGCCAACCAGGTTGAAGTTGACCGTATCAGAACGACCCTGGCAGAACTCGCCAACAATGGCGACCGTATTGCCATGATGTGTCACGCCTCAGCAGGACTGCGTGATGCCTTTGGCCTGCGTTCGAAGGAGTCACTAATGTCAAGCAAACTGGTTGACACCCTGACCGGAGTGGCCCTTCGAATCGAGGCGGCCAAAGGCGGTCGAGGTAGAGACTTGCCTGTCCGAAACGATGCTCAGTTGAAGGCCGTTCAGCTTGTGGCCCAGGTGTCTCAGGTTCTCGGAAGTGGAACTGGACGGATCATTCTTCCAGAAATGTCCTTGGAAAAGGCGTATAACGCCCAAAGAACCCTCTGGAGGGAGTTAAGATTACCGCCCACATGCATTCAGCCAGACACACAACGGCGCAAACAATGAACGCTGAAGGATATACCAAGGGAGAGATCATGGCATGGCTTGGCCACGGCGAGGATCGATCACCGTTTTGCTATATACCTTGCCTCGCTTGGTTACACAATCCATTTCCACCCCTCCGCATTAGCAAAAACATTAGCATAATAGCTACTTGGAGAGGTTGTGTAATATTATCAGACTGTTAGGCGCAGATAAAGGCGGCCATTTGGCCGCCTTTTTGATTTGGAGCTTTGACCCCGTTATTTCCTCGAGAGGTATTACTTCATCCGGCGGATCCGTACCTCAATCTCGGGATCGCCCTTGAGCAAGGTGACAAGTCGGGCCGGGTCCGTCTCCCCGTAATGGTAGGGATACAACACGTTAGGCTTGAAGGCTCTGGCTGCATCGGCGACCATTTCCGGGGTCATCGTATAGGGCAGGTTCATCGGCAGGAAGGCAATATCGATCCGCTTCAGCCGGCTCATCTCCGGTATGTTCTCCGTATCTCCGGCAATATAGAGCCGTTTGTCGGCAAATGTCAGCACGTAACCGTTACCGGCACCCTTGGGATGAAAAGGCTGGCCGTTATCGCGCTTGTGCACAATGTTATATGCCGGCACGGCTTCGACGGCGATCCCATCGACATTCCTGGTATCCCCATTCCGCATAATGATGCCGCCCGGTACCTTCTCTGCGCACTTTTCAGTGAGTACTACCGCCGTTTTTGCGGTAGTGACCTGCTTCAGGGCTACCGGATCTAGATGGTCCTGATGCTCGTGGGTAAGAAAGATCAGGTCAGCCTTGGGCAGTTTTGCATAATCGGCCAGCTTACTATAAGGATCGACATGGATAATCTTGCCGCCGAACTTAAACATAAGCGAACCATGGCAGATGAAGGTTATTTCCAGCGCTCCCGCCGTCGTCTTTACGACATCCTTTTCAAATGCCTCAGCCGCGCAGGCTAGACCGGTACTGCATACGCCCAGGATCAGGAATATCAACGCTGCTTTCATCATGACGCCTCCCTCTTTTCCATTATTTCTGTGTTCAACGGCCCCGCCGGTGACCCGGCGCAGGTTTATCGCGACCGGGTCCACTTGTCTCGTTGGGAAATTCAATTTTTCTATTTCTTGTTTATTGGAGCTTTGACCCCTCTGTTTTGTACAGCCATTCAATTACAGATAGTTACAGAGATTGCTTACATAACATGCCAGCTTTAGCTTCCTCCCAGCGGGACACTTTTTGCTCACATTTCAGATCAATTTGAGGTATAGTTGCACTATGAAAAAGTCATTGCTTGAAACAAATCCTTACCTGAAAGACCCAGCCACTCGCGACAAAGCATTGGCACGCAATATTGTTTCCTCGTCTGCTATCGAAGGAATATGGGTAAAGCGCGATACAAAGAACGGATGCTTTGTTTCCAGCGCTACAAATGATAGAACCTCTACGAAATCGTCAAAGACCTCTCGATAATATCTGCAAACAACCGCTTCATCGGCCGATAATTTCTGTCAATTCCTGCTCGTACGGCTGCAAAATATTCTTCCCGCCTCGCACCATCCAGCTCACTGAACTCCAGAATCGGCAGACCTGCCTGCAAAGCCATCAATGTTGCCAGTATGCGCCCCAATCGGCCGTTACCTTCACGGAAGGGATGGATCAGCATCAACTCCACATGCACCTCTGCCAATGCATGGGCAACCTCATCCCGACTTTCAAACCGACATGGGGTGTACTTGCTCAAGTGCTCACGCTCAAATTCAACCAGTAAAGTAGGTACAAACCTGGATTGTGCAAAATTGAAACCATTCTTGCTGATATTGGCAGTGCGTGGTTTTCCTGCCCATGAGTAGATGCTGCTCAGCCATTTTTCATGCGTGTTGCAGATATCTTGAGCAGTGAATGATTGATCGAAGGATACATCATCTATCAGATCAGCCTGAACAACCCACAAAGCGTTAGTTTCCACAACTCCCATCTCTTCTGGGTCTACGATACCCAGTAGGTTACGAAGAACTTTACCGTTTGAGCCGGGCTCATACTGGTCTTAGATTAGTTTTGATGTGTCGTAACGGTCTGTCATCATTACCTCTGGTTGACGGTAGTCAGTCACTCTTAAAAGCCCCTTTTTGCCACTGAAAACGTGCGTTTAAGGCCTAAAATGAGGCTGTATTTACCATATTATATAATAAAATATGACTGTTAGCTTGATCCGATCCCAGGAATATCAGTAATTATACAGATCACCCATGCCGTCGGCACAATTTTTCTTTATATCGTGGTCGAGGCGCAGCGGCGTAGCGTTAGCAAAGGCCGTCTGCCGCCGAGTGCTTAGAGATCAGACGAGGTTGACATAAACCCTGACGATCTCGTCATTGTACTTCTCGGCAAAAACCGGGTAATCGCCGTCACCCATGACCGTTTTAATGGCTATTCCGGCACCTTTGTGCCCTAGTACCACGTAATATTTAATATTTCGTTTATATGCAACATATGGCATACTGGCGCAACTCATTCAAGG
>JABBNX010000231.1 GCA_019352135.1 Pseudomonadota bacterium | reverse complement strand
TATTGTCGAGGCGTGCATCGGCATTATCAAGGTAATTCGGCAGGTAGGGGGCAAGAGGAAGCTGGTTTTGTTGGGCGATCTCTTCCACCCGGCGAGCGTACCTGAGGTAGAGATCGAGAGTGTACGACTGCGGGTACAGTTTCTTCCCGAACAAAGCCCTGTACGCCCTGACATCGATAATTGGGAAGACGTCCGGGCGCAAGAACTTTAGGAAGGCGCTCGCCATCGGGAAGCCGACTCCGGGGCAGCCTACGAGTGCGAGAAGAACCGCTTGGGCTTCATGTGAATCCAGGCTGAGTGTTGACGAAGTGGCTAGGGCCTGGAGTGACTGGAGGACACCTTCGGGGATTTCTACGACCCTGTCCAACTTCCACAGAGCGACCCGGCGGAGGTCGTCTAAGCTGACGGTCGCCTTTCCACTGAGCGTTTTCCGCAGCTTCTTAGTCTCTTCCTCGTTGAAGACGAAACGGTGATCCAGCTTGTGGCATGCTTGGTCGAATATCACGGTCTCTGCCATACATAACCTCCTGCACCGGGACTACGCCCGGATTGTGATCTCGATACATTCTTTCGAGATGCCGAGTGCCTTCGCCAAGCCGAGCTTCGCTTCCTCGATCGTCAAGGGCTTCGCCCTGTTCTCTTCGACCACTTGGTGCTCAGGGAAAGGGACCCACACAAGCGACGAGGGGTCGATGCCGAGGTCCTCCAGCTCCAAGTACGCGACCGGATTCCTGTTGCCCGGCCAGACGTCGGATACTTCGATCAAGGCGTATTCACGGAACCCGATGATGATTCGGTCATCGCGGCCTTGGAGAACCGACAGCCCGCGTCCGACAAGGAACGCTGTGTTGTGTGGTGTCTCATCTTCACTCCACCCGGAGTGCCCGTGCCGGACTGCTACGAGGTACTTGCAACGTGTGATCCTGTCTTCACTGGCTTTCCAGTGCCCTGAGCCACCTTCTTCGAACATCGTGTCCATCGACTTGCTGGTGAGTACTACTACCGCTTCACTCATGGTGTCCTCCCTGTCGCTTTAGATACCTTGAGATAAAAGTATCATACTTTTATAATAAGTCAACAGGAAAGTATCTCCTACTTTCCAAGCGCAACTCCTGGACGCAGTTCTAGCTTTCGTAGCGGGTCCTGAAAGGCGCTCACGGCGTTTTCCTGTGGTACACCTTGCCATCACACCACATCCTCCCCGAAAACGGCTGTTAAGTATCCGAGATGTTCGACCAGGCCGCTTGACAGTCACTTTTCCCCTGCCCCGCGACGGGAAGGGGGCTTTTTTTGTGCACTGCGGGAACACCGCAGGGCAAGCCTTGTTTTTTTGAGGGGTTGCGGATATGATGGCCGACAACCGTACCGGAACGGGACCGGAGAGACCGGAGCAGTCCAGCCAGGAGGTGTGCCATCGACAGTGGTTGGCGTTTCCCGCGACCTGTTGTTGGAGAAGCGAACGCAGCAAGTGGGGATTGGCAGGAACGAGCGAGAGCGAAAATAAAAAAAACCGAGGCGGCAGCAGGGATATTTTTCGCGGACCAGAGGAGGACCGGAGGACCGGAAAAAACAGCCCAAAAACACAAAAAAACCCAGCCATTTTAAATGGTTAGGTTTACATTAATCGGCTCAAATATAGCCTCCCGAAACAGGTGCGCTACCAGACTGCGCTACATCCCGAAGAGTTGTTTTTATATATTTTTTATGGCACTCTTGCCAACTGTTAAGACCCTAACTGTGATAAACGGCATATGTAAGTTTACGAAGTTATTTTTCCAGGAACACGTGAAATAACGACCTACGTGCTACACGAGGAGCTACGGTAATGATCGAAGCAGTAAAACAGCAGATAAAAGACCTTCTTAAAGAGCACAACGCCGTGCTTCTGGCTCACAATTACATGCGTGACGAAGTGCAGGAGATTGCAGACTTCACCGGAGATTCTCTCGCGTTATCCATTGAGGCATCAAAAACCGCTGCCGATGTTATCGTCTTTTGCGGCGTGCACTTCATGGCTGAATCGGCTGCGATTCTCTCGCCTGACAAGAAGGTGCTGCTTCCCCGCCCTGATGCCGGCTGCCCGATGGCCGACATGGTTACAGCTGAAGAGTTGGAGGCGCTTCGCGCCAAACACCCCGGCGTGCCGGTCGTCACCTATGTCAACTCATCGGCGGAGGTCAAAGCTCATTCCGATATCTGCTGCACCTCGGCTAACGCCCTGACTGTGGTCAGATCGCTGCAAGAGCAGGAGCTGATTTTTGTCCCGGACCGCAACCTCGGGCGCTGGGTCGCCAACTTCGTTCCGGAGAAACGGTTTATTTTCTGGGAGGGGTTTTGCCCGACGCACGAGCGAATGACTGTTGCAGCTGTGCTGCAAAAAAAAGCAGAGCACCCTGATGCGCTCTTTATCTGTCACCCTGAAAGCGCCCCCGAAGTTTCTGCTTTGGGTGATCATGTCTGCTCCACCAGCGGCATGTTTGACTACTGTCGCACCAGCCCGGCCACCACATTCATCGTCGGCACCGAGGCCGGTATTCTTTACAAACTGCGGCTGGAGAACCCCGGGAAAGAGTTCATTCTCGCCTCGCCGGCTCTTTTTTGCCCCAATATGAAACTTACTTCTCTGGAAGATGTGCTGATTTCGCTCCAGACCCTATCGCCAGTCGTCACCGTCCCGGAAGAGACCCGCGTCAAGGCCAAAGGGGCGCTGGACCGGATGCTGGCGATTCCTCGCGACTGACGAACAATCCCGCCATTGAGCACTGTCGAGACATGAGCGCTTCACCGGACTCTTTCAAAATGCAGACCAGGCGGACAATCGCCCGCCTGGTCTGCGTAACTGTCATCTGTACACCTTACCTACCTGCTCTCCCTGAAGCCCCGCGCAAAATCGACAACGCACATGTTCCCAAAGCGTGGATGGGGACCACAGGCAATCCCGGCGGTTCTGAAGGATGGACTGAAGGTGTTTATCCGATGTCCCCGGTTCGCCACGCCATCGTCGACGATCAGTTGCATGACCAGGTTCCGTGGTCCCTCGGGACCATAGGCGATGTTTTCGCCGATCATCCCGTCCCATTCCCCATGCCGCTCGATCCGTTCCCGCATCCCGTGGCTCTGCCTGCCGGTATGGCCGGTGGCGCCGGAGCGCCCTTGTTCGTCGGCGAGTTCGGCCGCCGCGGCGGCAAGCCCGTCCGACCAGGTGAGTGGCGGCAGTGGTTTTGAGCGGGAGAGAAATCTGATCGCCTCATCAACAGCAGTAACCCCCTCGCTGGTTTGTATGCGGATGCTGCTGCCCGGCAGCACGTAGTATTTCCCCCGGAACTGTGTGCGGAACTCACGGAGAAAACCGGCATACGTCCGCGGTTCGGTGCGGGCCAGATTGGTTTCGGCCAGAACCTGCATGGCAAGGGTATGGCTGAGGGCAGCCGCCGGGGCGGCAAGCGCGAGGAGGGCACACATCGTTATACAAATAAGCCTCATCATTTATAACCTTCATAGTTCATTTTAATGTTTCACGCAGATACATCGTTTGAAATCGCCTCAGCCAGTTCCTCCAGTGTAGCCACCGCCACATCTGCCAACTCCGGCCAGCGAAAGGCGCAACTGCTGTCCACATGGATCGTGGCAGTGCCGGCGGCGCGTCCCACCTGCAGGTCGAACAGATAGTCGCCGACCATCACCGTCTCGTCCGGCGCACTTCCCCAGGCGGCAAGGAGCTTTTCTATCCCCTCCGGGTGCGGCTTGGGCGCAGCCTCATCCCGGCCAAGAATGTCGTCGAAAGTAAAATACCCGTCAAGGCCGATCTGGCCGAGGGTATGGAGGGCGATCTCCCGCGTGTTGCGGGTGAGGATGCCGATGCGGGCCCCGCGCCGGAGCAGCCGGTCAAGCAACCGCCCGGCGCCGGGGGCTGCTGCGGTCCGGGCTGCCAGTTCATATTCTATCTCGATCAAACGGGCATGCCGTGCGGCGGCCTCCGCCGATGGCAGGGAAGCGAGAAACTGGAGGATGTCGGAGTCGGCCTCGGTCATGCCGAGCGCACTCCGGATGGCGGGGAAATCGTGTACCGGAACGGTCAACGTTCCATCAAGATCGAAGATCCAGCAGCGGCGGTTGAGAATGTGGTGGGTAACTGTCATTCTCTCAGGATATCTTTTTTCAGTCATTCCGGCAACAGCCGACTGCGCCGGCAGCAGATCAGACAAACATATCCGCCAGAGCGTACCATCAGGGCGATTGCTTATAATATTCCATGATACCGAGTAGTTATTTTTGTGTAC
>JABBNX010000038.1 GCA_019352135.1 Pseudomonadota bacterium | reverse complement strand
ATTCCGATCCAAAGTCGATGTTTTCATATGCAGTTCCTCCTCCTTTGCGATATGAGAACAGCATAAACGGTAATTCAGTATTTTCCAAGTCCCTAAGATGATTACAGACAGGGCGCAAGAGATGAATATGTAATGGTTTGCAAAAATGCAAAAAAGCAATTTGCAGATATGCAAAACAAGTTGTTTAACGACGGTGTATATCTCTATGTAACTGTAAATACTAGCTATATATATTTGTATGTCTGTCTGCAGCAAGCTTAAAATATTCAAGTGGAACGATACAAATTTGCATGTTTGCAAAAGTATGTATTACATAAAAATTTGATATAATATAACATGCTGTATTTATTTATTAAAGTATGAATAATGGCTGTTTGGCACAGCATGTGCTTTAAAGGTTGCAAAGCAAGAGTTAATTGAGGAAAACGAAAACATGATATCAAAAGTGATCTGCCCCTTTTACGGAAAAAATGACGATCAGTGTGATGTCGGATGCGGCTATATCTCACCGCATGACGTCAATATGATCATTCGTTACTGTTGCAGTGGGCGTCATCTTCACTGTACCAAATTTCTCGAGCTCTCTGACCGCTTTCCGACAGAAAGTCAATGTTGCGTAGGAACGTATTAATTTATCATACAGGTCACATTGGAGAAGAGCATGTTATACAACCTTGCACTCAATTTCAGTCACGTACATCTTGTACAGGCCGCGTTAACGAGCACATTATTTATAGTAATACTACTTGCTAAGGAGAAAAGTGATGAGCGAAAGAGAGCTTGAACTATTGGCACGGATTGAAGACCTTGAACGTCACACCTGGCGCAATAGCTCCATTTTAAGGTCGGTGGCAATGGTCGCTTTTACCGCGATCATTGGCATTGTCATTGCCTCCGGCGTGGTAGGTGGAGGACGTGGCAGTCACTGGTCAGGTCCGGCATGGAATACTATGTGGCTGTATGGTCTTTTTGCGGCAAACGCTGTTTCGATGTTTTGGACAACACATAAAGAATAGGGAACCAGTTGTTTTTGCATTCCCGGAAACTATGTAAAGAGACTTGTTTTACAGAAGGAGTTCCAAAATGCCGATGAAAATATCCAATGCCATATTGCTGCTGCTTGTTTGTGTCATCTGTGCCGCTTTCAGCATGCAGATCTTTGCCGGTCTTGATGAAATGATGGGAGACCAATACTGGGTTGTCGACACTACCCAGGGTGATCATGGCTGGTATGCCATGGGACTGTTGCCGCATGTCAATAAGGTGCCAAAGGATGTTGTTAAAGCTGCAAATACCGATGCAGATCCAAACAACAATTATATCATTTATGCCCAAAGCGGCGACTTCGCCGGTAAATCTGTGTACGGGATAACCTTCGGGATCCCGCTTATCATGTTTCTTATCTGGTTTGCCTTTATCATCGGCTTTCCTGACAGGATCGACCCGTATCTGCTCCCGCGCCGGTTATTCACCATAGCGGTTATCATCGGTTGTTCGGTGATCGTCAACCTATTCCTGATGCGAATTGCCGGTGACTTCGCCAGGGACCCGATGTCACGCATCGCTAACGTCGCAGGAAATCATGCCTCACTACTTTTCCATAATGCCGGCATCTGGTTTGCGATACTTTTTTCAGCCCTCGGGACACACAACCACTCCTTCAAAGAAGCACAGGCACCTGACAGTCGTAACTGGCAGACACAGGCCAATGAAAAGTTTAACTGGATGTTTACCCTGCTCGGAATTGTTACGGTACTTGAAGTAGTGCTGGTAAAAAACAAGCTGGCCCTTCCGGATGCTGCTGTCGATTATTCCGTCTGGATTATTTGGGTTGTCATCTTTATGCGGATGTACGGCTTTTCCCCGAAATACTGGGTCAAACGCCCAGTCGGCATTGCCATCATGGTTGTCGGTACCTTGTTGACTCTGCCAGCGTTTTATTTACTGGAGCGTGTCACCGGAACGTATGGAGCAGGGTTCGCTTCACCAATTCTGGCTAAGGCGTTGGGTGCTGAAAATCAGAATATCGGCCTGTCGCTGATGATTTCGATCTATCTCGTCTTCTGGATGGAGTTTGCCACTGCTATCCGTATGAATGGCCCAATGAAGACAGCAGTCGCACAAAAACATCAATAGTTTTAAGACAGAGATAGGACAGATAAAGCCCGGGTGTACCCTCGGGCTTTATTATTTCAACAACATAATCAGTACGATCAGTAATCTTCCTTTCTGATGCCGTACCTCTTTATTTTTCGATACATGGTAGCCACGTTTATGCCGGCTTCACGAGCTGCCGCATCGATGTTACCGCCATGGCGTTTCAAGAGGGTTGTTAACAGATCTGCTTCAAACTGTTCCAGGGCTGTCGTGTATGGTACGTCAAGATCGACCGGTATTGATTTGTTTGCAACAGTGTTTGTCACTGAATCGGTTTCAATAAACTGTGCAAGTGTCGTGCTGGAGATAAATTCCCCGGTTTCCATTGCCATACATGCTTCAATTACATTTTTGAGCTGTCTGATATTTCCCGGCCATTCAAAAGCGCACAGCATCCGCATGGCATTACTATCAAATTTTTTGATGGCAGTTTTGAACTTCTGGTTCTGCTGCAGAATAAAGTGCGCAACGAGTAATGGGATGTCATTGCTTCTCTCCCGAAGAGGAGGGAGATGGATGTTGACAACATTCAAGCGATAATAGAGATCATCTCGAAACTCTCCACATTTTATTGCTTCTTTCAGATCAGAGTTAGTAGCTGATAAAAGCCGTACATCAACTCGGGTAGGGGTAGTGTCTCCGAGACGATGGAACTCTTTCTCCTGAAGAAATCGAAGCAGTGTTTTCTGAACATTCATTGGCAGATTGCCAACTTCATCCAAAAAGAGAGTGCCACCGTTGGCTGCCTCCAAAAGTCCATAACGGGTTTCCGTCGCTCCGGTGAAGGCTCCCTTTTTATAGCCGAATAGTTCACTTTCCAGCAGATTTTCCGGTAAAGCACCGCAATTGATGGCAACGAATCTTTTCTCGTGACGGGGGGAGTTGTAATGGATTGCTTGAGCAATCAACTCTTTACCGGTTCCGGATTCGCCGGTAATAAGAATTGACGTATCCCGGATGGCAACTTTTCCGACACGCTCCAAAACGCTCTTCAGTCCTTCGCAGGCACCGATGATGTTTTCAAAGCGGAACTTTTCTTCAAGCTCGGCACGCAATTCGCGGTTTTCTTCAAGCAATTGTCGTTGCTGCAACGCGTTTTTGACCCGGTAGACGAGTTCATCAGGCTCGAACGGTTTGGTCAGCATATCGTACGCTCCCTTACGAAGCGCTTGAATAGACATGTCAACGGTTGCATAAGCTGTAATCATGATGACCGGTATATCATGCTGTTTCGATTTAATTGCCTGCAATACCTCCAGCCCGCTCATACCGGGCATTTTGATATCGCTGATAACCAGATCCCATGCTGATGCCTTGAACTCTTCAACCGCCTGGTGCGGAGACGTGAAGGACCGCGCCAGGTAACCGTGGTCCAGCAGAATCTGTTCCATCATCCGGCACAGTCCTGCTTCATTATCAATCAGTAGAATACGTTTTTTTTCACCCATCTAAAGTTCCTCTCGCTCTATCGGCAACGTAACAGTAACCCGTGTACCTCTGCCGGCTACACTGTCAATATGTATCTCGCCATGGTGCTGCTCTATGATCTGCCGGGTGATGGCCAGCCCCAGTCCTGTGCCCCGAGCTTTGGTCGTGTAGAAAGGTTCGAATATCTTTTCCAGACTTTCTGCCGGGATGCCGCAGCCGCTGTCACTAAATATTATGCGTACATGAGTACTATCGACCACTTCGGTGCTGACGGTTAAGCCTCCGCCATCCGGCATGGCGCCGCCGGCATTCAGAATCAGATTTATAGCGACCTGGCGCATCTGGTCACCATCCAGTTCAACAAGAGGCAGATTGTTGGCAAGTGTGGTGCTGATTGTTATACCGCGCATATCGGTATGATTGGCGGCAAAATCAATAATTTGTTGCAGAAGATCGTTGAGATCGGTCAGTTCAAGAGTCGGACGTGGTGTGCGGGCGTAAGAGAGCAGATCCTGAACTATTTTTTTGCAGCGTTTACTTTCCCGCTTGATTTCATGGATGTATTGGTAGTTAGGGTCATCATCACCCATCTTGCTTTCCAGGTAGCCTGCATAGCCAAGAATAACACCGAGCGGGTTATTTATCTCATGGGCGACACCTGATGACAGTACACCCAGTGAGGCCATTTTTCCTTGTTGAGCAAGGTTTGATTCAATAGCCTTGTTGCGCTGGATAATATCAGTCATACGATTGAAGGCACTCCCCATCTCGGCCAGTTCGTCCTCGCCGCTGACGACCATCCGTTCGTCAAGATTGCCGCGTTTAACCCGTGTTATGACTGACATCATGTGTGTGATAGGTCGCGTGATAATGTTTGAAGCCCAAAAAACGAGAGCCGTTGCAACGGCGCCAACGATAAGTGCCAAAAGCGCCATACTGAACAAAATATGTGTCTTGATCTTGTTCGCTTCCTGATAAAACTCATCTTCATATGATCCGACTGCAACAATCCAATCCCATGGTTCAAAATAGTCATAACGAACTATTTTCATTCTGGCTGCAGAATCGGTGCTGTTTTTCCATGGATAACGTATCCAGCCGCTTTTCTTGGTACACATTTCCTTGATGAATCTGTTGCCATTCGAATCCCTGGCGTTAATCAGATTTTTCCCTTCGGAATCGGGGTGTATCGTAAATGTGCCTTTACTGTCCATGCAGAATATGTATCCGGTCGCACCAACCTTTTTTGCGCGAATTCGTTCTTTCAACTTTTCAAAGGATTGGCGTTCAAAAGCGACATCGCCGGCAGTTTCGTCCAGATAGCTTCCGGCAGCAATTATCCAGTCCCATTTACGAAAATATCTATAGGCAACCACTTTGGTTCTGGGCTTTTTATCTCCCAATACCGCATTACGCCAGGGGTAGGTTATGAACAGCGTCTCGCCGGGTTTACTGGCCCGGGCAGCCGCACACATTTCGCGAATAAAATAGCGGCCATTTTCATCTCGTTCATCAAAGACATTTTCACCTTCACGAGCTATATGGGCCTGAAGAACACCGCGGCTGGTCATGGCATATATATAACCGGTCTCGCCAACATTTGTTTTTTTAAGTACCTGGCGTGCTTCGCGTTTGGCTGTCTTCAGGTCGATTTTACCTTGGGCGTACAGTTCTTGTTCATTTTCGACAAGGTCGTATGAGAGTGACGCCAATGTCGATAATTCATTATTAAGGTTCCGTGTTTTATCCAGTTTATAGACCTGAAACTGCTGGTAGTGGGAATTGAGCAGGTCAATGCAGAAAGAGGAAAGGTGTTGTAAATCATCTTTGCTGGTTTTGGTAATACCAAGGTATGCCTGCTGGTTAGCAATTAAACCGATAACTGCAGCCACAACGAAGATGGGAATTATTACGAGCGGCAGGACCAGTACCAGAAGTTTTCCGCGAAGTTTCAGTTTGTTATTGATGAAATTCATTGCACTCCGATAGAGGTGTTTATTGTATGTGCAGATATTTTTATCATGCCGCTCAAGATATCATGCAGGAGACAGTATTAAATATAGTTAAAAGCAGCGCTTGATTCATTTTCCCGGAAAGTAGCTGCTGTGTATACCAAATTGTTTTATTTGAAATTTGCCTCATAATGTATTTCGGTTTATAAGGTAAGTCGATGCTAAATGCAACAGTGTCAGATCATGTGGATTTTTGTTTTGAATAGAATGCAATGATAAAGGTGCTTGTATATGTCCAAAAAACGAGTCGTCATAGCTGGCATGGGGTTTGGCGGCTTGCGGGCCGCGAAAGCTCTGGCTGGAGACGAATTCGAACTGATAATGATTGACCGTAACAATTATCATCTCTTTCAGCCGCTTCTGTATCAGGTGGCAACTGCCGGTCTTGAGCAGGAAGCAATAGCCTATCCTCTGCGTGCACTGGTGCGCCGCTGGCGGGGTGCTTCGTTTCTGCTTGCTGAAATTACTGGAATCGATCTTGCCGGGAAATTTGTCCTGACCGATTCAGGTACGGTTCCGTATGATTATCTGGTTATTGCCGCCGGCAGTCACACCAATTTTTTTGGCATTAAAAGCGTTGCAGAACATGCCTTTGATCTTAAGCGCCTTGATCAGGCTGAAGATTTACGTAACCATATCCTGCTGTTATTTGAACAGGCTTCGCGGGAATCTGACCCAGTGCGCAGATCGGCGTTGTTGACGTTTGTAATAGTCGGCGGCGGCCCGACGGGAGTTGAGTTTGCCGGAGCATTGAGAGAATTAATAGTGTATGTGCTTTCGCAGGACCATCCCGATATTGCGCCCTCAGAGACCAGAGTTCTTCTGGTTGAGGCCGCTAATTCGTTGTTGAGTGCAATGCCGGTGGATCTCCAGCAGTATGCATGCCGAAAATTGCGCATCATGGGAGTTGAAGTCCTGCTGGAGAACCGGGTTGTCGGTGCAACTGCCGAATCGGTTGAATTGTATGGCGGGACTGTGATTGCTTCCCATACCTTAGTCTGGTCGGCCGGGGTGGCTGCCGCAGATGTGGCGGGATTTCTTTCTGGTGTTGAGCATGGTGCTGGCGGGAGGGTTGCTGTTCAGGCTGATCTGAGTCTCAAAGCGCACCCGGAGGTATTTGTCGTCGGTGATATGGCATACTTCCTTGAAAAAGGGGTGCCGTTGCCGATGATGGCACCGGTTGCGATCCAGCAAGGAAATTATGTTGCCAGGAATATTCTTGCGCGTGAGCAGGGCACGTCTACCCACCCGTTTCATTATTTTGACAAAGGTTCAATGGCGACTATTGGCAGGAGTTCTGCTGTTGCTGTCGCTGCGGGGGTTAGATTCCGCGGCTATAGTGCCTGGGTAGCTTGGTTGCTACTGCATCTGTATTATCTGATCGGATTCCGGAACCGATTGGTCGTCATGATGAACTGGACATATGCATATTTGTTTCAGGAACGCCAGGTTAGGCTCATTACAGCAAAAAAACGCCGGGCCGATTCCCTGTAGAACATGGCAGGTGGTCACCAAAAGAGCAATTCTTTGTTCATCTTGACTTTTATTGTTAAAATCTCGTATTGTTACCCGAAACCATTAAAACATGCGAAGTAATGAGCCTTGTTTCGTTACTCTTTATGAACGCCATATGGAGAAATATTGAAGGCATTTGTCGTAATACCAACCTATAACGAAATAGATAATGTCAAATCCTTGACTGATGCGGTCCTTGTACAGCATCCTGACCTCCAGATTCTCTTTGTCGATGATAATTCCCCTGATGGTACCGGCTCTCTTATTGATGAGCTGGTTGCGCAAAATGACCGAGTTCATGTACTGCATCGCTCGGGAAAACTGGGTTTGGGCTCTGCGTATCGCGAAGGGTTCAAAGCTGCTCTTGCGATGGGTGCAGATTTTTTACTGGAGATGGACGCAGATTTTTCCCATGATCCCCAAAAATTACCCTTTTTCCTCTCAGCTATCGAGGAAAGCGACCTGGTGATCGGATCACGGTATCTTCATGGAGTCAGTGTTGTCAACTGGCCGATCAGGCGATTGATCTTAAGCTATTTTGCGAGTGTCTACACACGGTGGATTACCGGATTGGCGATACGTGACTGCACAAGCGGGTTTAAATGCTTCCGCCGTTCCACTATTGAAGCAATTGATCTGTCACGCGTAACTTCAGATGGGTATTCGTTCCAAATTGAAATGAATTATCGCTGTATGGAAAAAGGGTTTCGGATCACTGAAATACCTATTATTTTTATTGACCGCCATTCAGGCACTTCAAAGATGTCAGGTGCAATCGTGCGTGAAGCGGTGATGATCGTCTGGAAACTTCGTTTGAATAGTATTTTATTGCGACTATTGGGGAAACACCATTATGGCCTGGCGTGACATCTGGTCAGTTATACTAATAATCGGTCTGATCGGATGGATATTCTCGAGCATCATGTTGATGCTGAAAGCTTTTCCCCAAAAGAATATTTTTGTCGTTTCAAGCGGGATCAAGTGGGGGGCGGCGGTAGTAATTTCATTCTTTATATGGGTTATCGGTATGCTCAATGCTTAATTTATATTCAGTAGTTAACATGCATGGTCGAGACCGCAGGCTTCCACTCAGTGGTTTGTATGTTATTATTCTGCCGTCGGTGGTATAAATTCAACTATGGCGCTCTATTCCTGTAAACTTGGTGCGTTAGACGGCAAAATCATCTTCAGGGATATTGAAGCTGCTGATGGCGTTGATTTGCGTAAAAATCTGGAAGATCAGGGCTTTTTTGTATTCGAAGTAAAAAAGAAGCTGTTTCAGTTTCTGTTCGATAAGGGCCTCACGCGCAGAAAGATTGATAACCGGGCTCTCCTGACATTTAATCAGGAAATGCTCGTGCTGATAAAAGCGGGTATGCCGATCATGCAGGTTCTTGATGCAATTATGGAACGCCATGATTCCGGTGCATTGTATGAAATTCTGATCCAGGTGCGCGATGATGTAAAGGCGGGCGCTGCATTATCGGTTGCCATGGGAAAGCACGGCCGGGCTTTCCCCCATCTCTATGTCGCCTCTATTCGCGCCGGAGAACGGACCGGCGATCTTCCGCAAACCATCCGCCGCTATATCGAATATTTAAAGAGAGCAGGCACGCTTCGGAAAAAAATCATATCGTCTCTCTTCTACCCTTCTATTCTCGTTGTTGTTGCTTTTTTGGCGATTACGCTTCTGTTGGTCTATGTCGTGCCTACCTTTAGTCAGGTTTACACTGATTCGGGGTCGCAACTCCCCGCCCTGACCAGGTTATTGATCGCTGTCACATCGTTTCTCAGGCATTATTTCATTCTCGGGATAGTCGTCACCATCGGATTGCTGGCCGTATTCAGATCGTGGAAAAGCAGTGAAGCGGGGCGATATGCGTTCGATCGTTTCAAGCTGACAGTGCCGATTGCCGGAGATGTTTTTACCAAGTACTCCGTGGCTGGCTTCACGCGTACTCTGGCAACTGTTCTGGGCAGCGGTATTCCTATTATTGAAGCATTGCGCATGTCTATCGGCACATTGGATAATGTGTTTATGGAAAAACGCCTGTTCGAGGCGGTTCGTTTTGTTGAAGAGGGGGGCTTGCTTTCGGTTGCGCTTGAACGCATTCATTTTATGCCGCCGTTGGCACTGCGCATGCTGGGCGTGGGCGAAACTACCGGGGCTCTTGAAGATATGCTGGTTGATATCTCCAATTATCTGGAAGATGAACTTGAAGAACGGATGCATTTGTTGACTACCTTCATAGAGCCAGCCATCATGCTGATTATGGGTGTCGTTATTGGTGTAATTATTATTGCGATGTACCTTCCTATATTTAAACTTGGCGGCACGATTGGATAGGATAGGGTAGCGATGCAAACTTTCAAAAGAAAAAAAATCGGCATTATTTTGATGGAGCAGGGAAAACTCAATCCCGATCAACTGCCGGTGATTATTGAAAAGCTGGCTACAACCAGTCGGCGTTTTGGTGAAATTGCCGTTCATGAAGGGTTTGTTACTGAAGAAGATCTTGCCCAGGCGTTAGCGGAACAGTTCCGTCTTGAATACATAGATCTGCGCAATTTCAAGATGGACTCTGAACTGCTCAATCAATTGCCACCGGATGCAATATACCGGTTTCATTTCGTACCGCTGGAAATACAGCCCCATGCTATCGTTGTTGCCGTGGCTGACCCGACAGATGTTGTCAAGCTGGATGAGCTTGAGCTGCTGCTCGATCGTCAGGTTGAGATCCGCATCGCCTCCTACTCGGCGATTGCTGCGGTAACCAAGGCCGGCGAGGGAACGCGCCGGGTTCTGCGTGAAGTTTCCGAAGATTTTATGCTCCAGTTGGTAAAGGAAACCGACCGGGGCGAAGAGGTATTGTCGGTTGAAACGCTGTCCGATGATATCAGCCCGATCATCAAACTCATCAATACGACCATTCTTGATGCATTAAGCCGCAGAGCGAGTGATATCCATATTGAAACCGGTCTTGACGGGGTTGATATCAAATATCGTATTGATGGTGTACTGTATAAAGCGAACGAGACGATTGATCTTCACTTCCAGGCTCCGATCATTTCCCGGCTGAAAGTAATGAGTGAGCTGGATATTTCCGAGCGGCGTGTTCCGCAGGATGGCCGCTTTAAAATCCGCTTTGGAGAAAAGTCGATCGATTTCCGTGTTTCAATCATGCCAAGCTCTCTGGGTGAAGATGCCGTCATTCGAATTCTCGATAAGGAAAGCATTGCCAGTGATTTAAAGGGATTGACCCTGGAAAATCTGGGTATCAGCGAGCGCGAGATCAAGCGTTTGCGAAGAAAAATCCGCGAACCCTACGGCATGGTGCTGGTGACCGGCCCGACCGGTTCCGGCAAAACAACGACACTTTACGCTGCGTTGACCGAGATTCATACCGGAGAGGATAAAATCATCACGATTGAAGATCCGGTTGAATACATGTTGCGCGGTGTGCTTCAGATTCCGGTTAATGAGAAAAAAGGTCTGACTTTTGCCAAAGGGTTGCGTTCAATCCTCCGTCATGACCCTGACAAGATTATGATCGGGGAAATACGGGATTCGGAGACCGCCCAGATTGCGGTCCAGTCTGCCTTGACCGGTCACCTGGTGTTCACTACGGTGCATGCCAACAATGTTTTTGACGTTATCGGGCGCTTCATCCACATGGGTATTGACCCCTACAATTTTGTGTCATGTCTTAACTGTGTCCTGGCACAACGTCTGGTGCGAAAAGTCTGTGTTGCCTGTCGACGTCCGGTACAATACAGTGATGAGCAGTTGACTGACGGCGGCGTTGATCCGGAACGTTTCCGGGGCAAGATGCTGTATGAAGCACATGGATGTGACGAATGTCATGGCACCGGCTATCGCGGTCGTGTAGCCATCGTTGAACTTCTGGAGCTGGATGACAAAATTCGTGATCTCATCATTGCCAAGGTTCCCGCAACTCAATTAAAAAATGCCGCCCGTGATGCCGGCGTCATGTTTTTGAGAGATTCGGCTGAAGAGAAGTTGGCTGCAGGTGTAACAACACTTAAGGAGATAAACCGCGTCACGTTCGTTGAGTGACCGGGACAGGATGCGCCATGCTGTTTGCCAGTAACCTGATCGGAGTTGAAATAAGTCCTTACGGGGTCGTGTGCGCCCTGACCGGCGGCACTGCTGCTTCTCCTCGCGTGGAACGGGTATCTCATGCCGCATTTTCTCCGCAGACTCTTCAGGTCTCGCTCCGGGAACAGAATGTTCTTGATCCCGAGGCATTCGTTGCAGGTTTAAAATCGGCCTACAATCTGTTGCTGTGTAAATCACAAAGGGTTGCCGTTTCGCTGCCCGATGCGGCGTGCAGGATTATGTTGCTGGATCTTGAAGGACGCTTCAAAAGCCGCACGGAAGCCCTGGACCTGATCCGTTGGAAACTGAAGAAAAGTATGCCGCTTGACAGTGCCGATACCCATCTTGATTATCAACAGTTCTCGATTCGCGAAAATGGCGACCTGCTGCTTTTGGTGGCAATTTCATCGCGAACGGTTATCTCACAATATGAAGATCTGATTGCAATGGCAGGGTTATCTCCATCTCGCATTGATTGTAATACATTTAATATATACCGGCTTTTTGAACGGCGCCTGTCGCTCCAGGATGATTACATCCTGATATCTTTTTATGACAGTACCCTGTCAATAATGGTTTTTGCACTGGGAGTTCCCGAGTTCATACGCAGTAAATATCTATCCGGTACGTTGGCGACTGACAGCCGGGTTTATATGGAAATAAACAGTTCCCTGTTGGTGTATAAGGAGCGCTTCCCTGAATGGTCTGCTCAGGCCGTTTTTTGTGTAGCATCACCTGATGTTGCTCAAAGCTTTCAGGAAATGGTTGCTGAAGCAACTGATTCTACGCCGGTTCTGCTTGAGGCGAAGGGTGCGGTAATGCCCGGTAATTCAGCGCCGGGCGACCAGGTACGGCTATTCCCCTGCACTGCCGCCATCGGCGCGGCTTTGAGGAGTTTCTGATGCGTTTCACTATCAATCTTGCGACGCGCACCTCTCTTGATCATCGTCTCCTCAACAGGCTTGCATTTTGCGCTATCGCTATCCTTGTTGTCGTATCGGGGTGGAATATCTACCGGCTAACGTCACTTGTGGGTGAAAATAGCCGGATAACCGCTGAAATAGCAGCCATCCAAAGTAGAATAGGATCCAGGCCGAACGGCATTTCGGAATCAGATTTCAGTCAGCAAAAATCTCAAATCCGCTTCTATAATGAAATTATTCAGCGCAAGAGTATAGACTGGCTCAGGACACTTGATTTATTTGAAAGTGCGACTCCTGAAGGGGTATCTGTTTCATCGCTGTCACCGGACAAAGAACAGGGTGAATGGAAACTTGAGGGGCGCGCCAGATCATTTGAAACCGCACGGAACTACCTTGAAAAGCTGGATGCATCTAAAAACTTTTCAAATGTTCTGTTACTCTCCCATCAAACGGTGACAATAGGCAAAAATATGCGTGGCATACAATTTACGCTTTCCTGCATGGTAGTGAATTGATGAAACAGTATGTTTTAGAAATAATCCGTCAGAAATGGCGCGCGCTGAGTATCATTTCATTTTTGCTGGTGCTCAACGTAATCATCACGGTTGTAATCTCTGCCTACCAGATCCCTCAACTGGCGGATCTGCAAATGAAATGGAGCAGCCTGCGCAGCCAGGCAGCCCGTGCCGGCCAACTGGATGCAACGGTCCTTTATCGGCAGGGTTCCACCGATCTTGAAAAACTGAAGGGAAGAATCCCTGAAAAACGGCAATTTGCCGGGGTTCTGAGTGATTTGCTTGAAGCTGCAGCAAGCAGCGCTGTCGATATTGGCGCAATCAGCTATAAACCGGTGGAGATCAAGAAAGAGGCGCTGCTTTCCTATCAGTTATCGCTTTCCGCCAGCGGCAGATATGCTGCTGTTAAAAGTTACCTTGCCGATCTTCAAAAAAATCCGGAATTGATTGTCGTTGATACGGTTTCCTTTTCAAACAGCGATCCGTTGGTTGAACATGTTGTTATGGATTTGCACATCACGGTTTATCTCCTGGAGGGTGCATGAACCGCCAACGCCTGATACTGTTTATCCTGGTGATAGTCTTTGGAATTGCTGCCTTCTGGAGCTACAATGCGATGCCGCGTCCCAAAACGATCGGCACGATGGCATTTAAACCGGGCCAGCAGGCAAAATCGTCGCGCCCCGCACCAGATAAATCTGCTCGTGATGCTGACGATGGCACCAAATTGAAAATCGGTCTGCTTGATAAAGAACCGACCCCATTCAAGGGGTATCTGCGCAACATTTTCAAGCCTGTTTTTGTCGATGAGGTCAAAATTGTTAAACAGCAACAGCGTCCTATAGCGATAAAACTACCCCCCCTGCCACCGCCCGTTCCCACCGTGCCGGTGGTGAGCACGCCAGCTCCTCCTCCGCTGGCGCACTTTACTTTTTTGGGGTTTTTAAAAAAAGGATCTGTCAGAACCATTTTTCTGGCGAAAGATAATGATATTCTGCTGGTTAAAAGAGGTGATATAATCGCCGGTCGTTATGAAGCAACTACCATCACGGATCAGACATTAACACTGAAAGTTATGGATACCGGCGGTACAATTATAATTCCATTGATTGAAAATCGTCCGCTTGCCATGGTGAGATAACTATATTCCAAGGAGACGCACTCAATGCGCTACCTGAACCTGACTGCACACATTGCTCTGTTATCTGCTCTGGTTTTTATTTCTGCCTGTGCTTCCACTGCTTCCCGCACGTTCAAGGCTGGAGAAAAACTGGAAGCAGAAGGTAAATATGAAGAAGCGATGTACAGCTACGCAGAATCTTTTAAAAGTGATCCGACAGCCAATGAGCCCCGGATCAAATTTTTGAAGCTCCGCCAGAAAGCTGCCGACCAGCGCTTTAAGATGGGGATGGCCTTGGAGGAAAAAGGCGATTACATCGATGCACTGCCGGAATTTCAGGCAGCACAGAGTATTGATCCGACCCAGGGCCGTTTTGGGCAGCAGATTGATATTTCGGCCCGTCACAAGGATGCTCAGCTGGCGTTTCAAGAAGGACAGAATTTTGAGAAGGGGAACAAGCTGAAAGATGCATATCGTCAATATGTAAAGGCTGCCGAACTGTTTCCCGATAATACGGAATATCAAAAGGAGCTTGCTCGAATTACCCAACTGAGCAAGAGCAGGTTGGAGGGATATGAACTGCGTCTGAAATCAACCAAGCCGATTACCCTCAAATTTAAAGATGCTAAACTAAAGGATGTATTTACTATTCTGACGCAGCTTTCAGGGATCAATTTTATTTTCGATGATGGCATCAAGGATTCGCCGGTCTCCATTTTTCTTGAAAATGCTTCATTTCAACAAACTCTTGATCTTCTGACCGACATGAACAAGCTCAATACAAAAAATCTCAACGAAACGACCGTGCTGCTGTACCAGAACACGCCGGATAAGAGCAAGCAGTATGATGATATGGTTCTTCGCACCTTCCACCTCAATTATCTGGACGCAAAGAAAGCCATCAATCTTATCCGTACGATGGTTCAGGTCCGTAAGGCGTATGTGAATGAAGATTCAAATTCAATTGTCATACGGGATACGGAAGATGTTGTTGCAGTGGTTGAAAAGATTCTTGATGCCAACGACATGCCTGATGCAGAGGTGGTGCTTGATGTTGAAGTGATAGAGGTCAGTGATAAAAATGCGGAAAATATCGGTTTGCTGCTGAGTAATTATAATGTCCAGTTGGGAGCATTCACCCCGGAAGGTAATGCTTTGGCAACGACTTTGGCGGGGGCGACAACAACAACGAGTACCGATACGACGACGACAACTGCTGCTGCTGCAACTGTTAATAATCTGGTGCGTGCCTTTACCATGAAAGGTTTTGGCGGGTACGTCACTGTCCCGAATGCTACCTACAACCTCGGGAAAACCCTTGCCAAAGGGGAAGTGCTTTCAAACCCGAAAATCCGGGTGAAAAACAAGGAAAAAGCCAAATTCAACGTCGGTACCAGGGTGCCGATAACGACAACAACGCTGAATGGCACCGTATCACAGGTGAACGTCCAGTATGTTGATGTCGGCGTAAAGGTCAACGCTGAACCGACCATCCAGTTGAACAACGAAATCTCCATCAAGCTGAATCTGGAAGTAAGTTCCATATTGCAGAAAGAAACTGTCGGGGCGGACAAAAGTACCAGCGTGGTAACAATCGGCACCCGTAACGTCGAAACGGTGCTCAGTCTGAAAGATGGCGAGACAAGCATTATCGGCGGTCTTATCCAGAACAGCACTAATAATGATAAATCAAAAATATTTCTGTTGAGCGATATACCACTGATCGGGCCACTGTTCACCAACTCCAACTCATCCAAAGACAAGACCGAACTGATGTTGGCGATAACTCCCCGGCTTGTCCGGGGCGTTTCTGTCCCGCTGCCCGGTCTTGCCTCATTTGATTCCGGAAAAGAGGACCATCCGTCGCTCGTCAGGCCAATGTCTTCATTTGACCAGGAACTGATTTTCGAGGGAGAGTCCCCACAGAAAACGGGTGCAAGAATATACAGCACACCTTCTGCCGCAACCAAAATGCCTGTTCTGGCTGCGCCCGCTTTGGTAGAATCTGCTCCTCAGTCGCTTCCGGCCACTGAAAAACCATCTGGGCCGGTTGTCACCCCGTCCACTCCACTCCTTCCCACTGCGCTTGTGCCCGCAGCCGTTCCGGTCCAGCGCAGCCTCCTGCAGATTGCTGCTCCTTCTACCGTCACCGTTGGCCAACTGTTCAGTATGGATATAAAGGTAAGTGAGGTAAAAGACCTTGCTAACGCACCATTTGACCTTACGTATGATCCTGAATTGGTGGATTTTGTCGCAATCAGTGAAGGTCCTTTTATGAAAAATGACGGCAAACAGACTTCTTTCGGGAGCATGGCCGATCCTGTTGCTGGTGTGGTGACGGTTACGTTGGAACGGGCAGCCGGAGTCGGAGGTGTGACTGGTGACGGTACGCTTGCGACAGCTTCCTTCAAGGCAAAAAAACAAGGTTCAGCGAACTTTGCCTTCAAAAATGCGACATTCGGGTCGTCCTCTGCTGCTGCCTTGAATATTCTCCCCTTCAGCACGGCGGTGGACATTCGCTGATGAAAATAATCGCGAATCAAAATGGTTTTACCTACATTTTGGCTCTGACAGTTGTGATGATCATGGGAATTATGCTTGGTATGGTGGGGCAATCATGGAAAACCATCAAACAGCGGGAACTTGAAGAAGAGCTGATTTTTCGTGGTGACCAGGTTGCCGAGGTTGTTTATCAGAAGATGCTCTGCAATAATTCCAAGATGGACCCCGGCAAGGTAAACCAAAATCTGTGGCCTGTTAATTCGCCAAACGGGACCATTCTCGACGATCTCGTCATTGGCAAGGAAGAACAATGCAATGGGACCACCAAAAAGTTTCGTCTCAGGCCATCTGCTGTCCTGGATCCGATAACAAACAAACAGTGGCGGATAGTCACGCCTGTTGGTGACGACACCCGTTTTTCCGGGGTGGCAAGTGACAGCATGGAAGAGCCATTGAAAAAAAGTTTCAAGGATATCTATGATTCAAAATTACTTGATGAAAAGAAACATTACAGTGACTGGCAATTTACGTGGGAATTAAAGCAGATTGTATCTCAAAACTCGAATGTTTCGAGGTAATATGTTTGGTGCGCTAAAAGCCCGTACGGGGCTTTCACTTATAGAACTGGTCGTAACCATGACAATTCTGGGTATTCTGGCTGCTGGAGTTATACCTTTTACCCGCATGACAGCCCAGCGTACGAAAGAAATGGAACTTCACAGAAATCTTCGCACGATCCGTAGTGCTATTGACGACTATAAACGAAAATTTGACAGAATGCCGGACGGGCCTCTAAAAACCGGATCCGGCTACCCGAAAGATTTACAGGAATTGCTCGATGGCCGTGATTTTGGCGATGCAAAAACGGGGAAAATTAAATTTCTCCGTCGTAAGATATACGATCCGTTTCACCCTCCTGAAAGTAACAGTGATGACACGTGGGGCTGGAATTTACGCTCTTCTGTAGATAAATCGGATTCAACAACCTGGGGCAAAGAGGATGTATTTGATGTTTACTCGATGAGTGAAGGAACCGCACTTGATGGTAAAACAAAATATAATGAGTGGTGATACTCTGCTGCAAACTACACTGGCGCCACTTTTTGGAGCACGGAGAAAAGTTGGACGGTGTGGTTTTACCTTGATTGAATTGATGATTGTCGTTACGATCATCGGTATTCTGGCAGCAATCGCTGTGCCTAATTACCAATGGGGTGTCATAAAAGCAAGAGAAGCTGTTTTGCGTGAAGATCTCTATAATTTCAGGTCGGTCATTGACCAGTTTCATGCAGATCAGGGCAAATATCCGGATTCAATTGCCGAATTAAAAGAAAAAAGGTATATGAGGGATATTCCCAAAGATCCGTTTACCCGATCATCTGAGTCCTGGGTTGTTGTTGCTCCCCCTTCAGATCAAAATCAACCGCAAGATGGTGCGAATAATGATAGTACCACCTCTCCTGGAAACGTGTATGACGTTCATAGCGGTTCTGACCGGATTAGTTCGGATGGGACTACCCCCTATAATGAATGGTGATCTATGATTCAATTGCATAATGTGTCACTTTCATATCAGCAGGATGCTTCAGCGCTGAATAATATCGATCTTAAAATCGGCAAGGGAGAGTTTGTCTTTCTGACCGGACCATCGGGTGCGGGAAAAACGTCTCTGCTGCGCCTGTTGTATGGGGCGCTTACTCCAAACTCTGGACAGGTTCTTATTGACGGGCAGAATGTAACCCGCATGTCTGCATCTCAGATTCCGCTGCTGCGCCGCTCAATCGGGGTGGTTTTTCAGGATTTCAAGCTGTTGAATAATCGCACCGTGTTTGAAAATGTTGCTATAACGCTGGAAGTGCTGGGGTGGGGCAGGGCGGATGTTGGCAAAAAGACGATGTACATTCTCAAACAGATGGGTATAGAATCAAAATATAATCTTATAACCCAGCGTCTTTCCGGTGGCGAACAGCAACGGGTAGCCTTGGCACGGGCTTTGGTAAATGATCCGAAGATCCTGCTGGCGGATGAGCCGACCGGAAATCTTGATGATGCAAATAAAAATCAGATACTTTCTATTTTTAAAGAAGCGAACATTCGTGGCACGACAGTGGTTGTTGCAACTCATGATCGCCGTCTGATAGAGCAGAGTCATAAGCGACTTGTTACGTTGAATAAAGGGGAAATCGTTGAACAAATGGAAAAAGAAACAGCCAGCGACTATCAAGCGCCTTAAGCGCCCCGCACTTTCCGGTGATGTTTTTGGCGGCAAAGCGGGGTTCTATCTTGCGCGGGCTGTAACCAATATTCGTCAAAACGTTTTTGTCAATGTCGTAACAATCGGGACTATCACGCTGGCACTGCTGATAGTCTCCCTGTTTTTGCTTGTATATGTGAATATTGAAAGTGCTGCTGAAAACTGGAGTGAGCGGGTACAGGTAACCGTTTATTTTGATAAGGAGCTTACCGGTCTGGATCAAAACGCATTTCGTGAAAAAATTCTGGCACTGCCCGGAGCTTCCCGCGTGAGTTATGTTACACGTGATGAAGCCTTGAAACGTTTTAAAGTCCGTTTGAAAGGTCAGGAAGCCATTCTGGAAGGAATTAGTCCTGAGGTTCTCCCCACTTCATTTGAGATAACCTTGAAGCGCTCCCATCGTGATACTGCTTCGGTTGAAAGCTTTGTCACGGCACTAAAGCGGATTCCGGGCATTACCGAGGTGCAGTACGGTGAGGAATGGGTCCGCCGCTTTAACTCGTTTTTGAATTTTATGCGGTTACTTGGCGCTCTGCTTGGCGGATTTCTGGTGATTGCAGTGGTATTTATCGTTTCAAATACGATAAAGCTCACTATTTATTCCCGTCGTGACGAATTAGATGTCATGGCACTCGTGGGGGCAACACGTTTTTTCATCAAGGCGCCTTTTCTACTGGAAGGATTGATACAGGGTATGGCAGGTTCTGTCCTTTCCATTATTATTTTGTATGGTTTGTTTGAAGGGTTCCTGCATAACGCAGGAAATTTTCTCACTTTTAATCCGGTCTCATCCGGATTAAATTTTCTCCCGTTGGAGTATATTGCCGGATTGTTGCTGGCAGGAGCTCTGCTCGGTTTTGTCGGGAGCCTTACCTCACTGAAGCGCTTTATCAATGTGTAACTGATGAGGAAAACTGCAAGTATATTTGCCCTGTTGATTGTGGTTACTTCTTCGGCATTGGCGCAAAATCCCAAAGATGAGTTAAGTGGCGTAAAACGCGAGATCAGGGCTAAGAAACAGCTAATCACCAAGACTCGTAAGGTCGAAGCAGCCGTCTCCACCGAGCTTCAGGGGATTCTGCGGAATCTTGATCAGAAAGAGTCCGATCTTGGCCGCCTCAGTCATGATCTGCATGGCGTTGAGACAAGTCTTGACCATACCGGTCACGAGATTCAAAAGGTAACTGAAGAGGCCAGCCGTAAGAGGATAGAGATCGAACGACGCTTGACGTCATTATATAAAGCAGGAGAACTTGGTGCGTTACGGATGTTCTTTTCCGCAGAGTCGTTTCCACAACTGGCCGAAAATATCCGTTACATGAAATCTATTCTTGAGAATGACAAGAAAATATTTCTTGATTATAACAAAAAAATAGACCTGCTTAAGGGCCTTAAAGCGGATCTGGAGCGCGATGCGTTAAAAAAAGAGCGCATTATGACAGGTATCGCGCAGAAGAAACGCGAAATTGAAGAGGAAAAAAGTAAGAAAGCTGCCTATCTTGGCAAGGTGCGTCAGGATCGTAAGAGCTATGAAACATCCTTAAAGCAATTAGAGACCAACGCCGCACGCCTGCAGACCATGATTACCCGTCTGGAAGCTTTAAGTCGCCGTAAACTTTTATCTCGCCATAAAAAACCTGGCTCCCGGTTGTCGCCACTTGCAGAACTGCCGCCGGTTCCTGATCGTGGCTTTGCCTCGCAAAAAGGGCGCATGTCCCTTCCGGTCAGAGGTGCAGTGATTGAGTCATATGGCAAGCATAAACACCCGGAATTTAATTCGTTTACCTTCAGCAAAGGGGAGTCGATCTCGGCACCAACCGGAACCGAAATTAAGGCAATTTACGAGGGTACCGTTATTTTTGCCGATTATTTCAAAGGTTTTGGTAATATGATAATAATTGATCATGGCGGGGGGTATTTTTCCCTGTATGCCCACGCGTCACGTCTTACAAAAAAAACCGGGGCCGAAGTTGCACGGCACGAAACAATCGGAACAGTGGGTGATATCGATTCAACAAAGGGAAGCCTGCTGTATTTCGAAATACGGTATCAGGGCAAGCCGGTCGATCCGGCCGGATGGGTTCATTAACTATAGTACGGGAAGTACATAAATATCTGGAGGAAACAAATGAGTGTACCGGGCGGTAAAAAAACAAAGATGGTTGTTGTTTTTGCAGTTGTTGTAGCATTTTTGTCTATCTTTATCATCAGCTCCCAACAACGCAGCATGGCTGAGGGAAAGGGGAGTGATTACGATTCGATCGAACTCTTCACGGATGTTATGGCGATCATCAAGAAGAGCTATGTTGAAGAAGTTGATACTAAAAAACTGGTTTATGGCGCCATAAACGGTATGCTCTCGTCGCTTGATCCGCACAGTTCATTTATGCCACCTGATACCTATAAGGAAATGAAGATTGATACTAGGGGAGCATTTGGCGGTCTGGGCATTGAAATCTCCGTAAAGGAAGGCGTTTTGACCGTCATTTCACCAATAGAAGATACCCCGGCATACAAAGCAGGAATCAAACCAGGTGACATGATTCTCAAAATTGACGACAAATTTACCAAGGATCTTAATATCAATGACGCCGTCAAGCGTATGCGGGGGCCGAAAGGGTCTAAGGTGATCCTGACCATTATGCGCAATGGATTCGATAAGCCGAAGGAATTCCCGATCATTCGTGACATAATTCAGGTAAAAAGCGTCCGGTTCCACCTGATGGATGGCGGTTATGGTTACGTGCGCATTACCCAGTTTCAGGAAAAAACTGATGATGACCTGTCAAAGGCGCTCAAAATAATGAAAGAAGAGTCCAAAGGTGAGCTTAAGGGACTGGTATTCGATCTGCGCAATGATCCAGGCGGATTGCTTGATCAGGCGGTCAAGGTTGCTGACCATTTTATTCCCGCAGGCCAGATGATTGTCTATACTGAGGGGCGCGAAAAAGAATCCAAGATGCAGTTTGTCGCCAAAAAAGGGGACAAAGAACCAAACTATCCGATTGTCGTCGTAATCAATGGCGGCAGTGCCAGTGCATCGGAAATTGTTGCCGGGGCATTGCAGGATCATAAACGCGCCATTATTCTTGGCACCCAGAGTTTTGGCAAGGGTTCGGTACAGACCATTATCCCACTCTCCGACAATTCCGGCCTGCGTTTGACGACCGCCCGCTATTACACTCCTAGTGGACGTTCAATTCAGGCTAAAGGAATAACGCCTGATATTGTGGTAGAATCGCTTGAACTCCCAAAAACAACCGCAAAAAAAGATCTTATGCACCTGAGCGAAAAGGATCTTGAAAACCATTTTGAAAGTGATGATAAAACACCGCCTGAAGACGTAAAAAAAGAAGAAATGAAAGATAATAAAAAAGATGAAAAACTGGAAAAAAATCCTCAAAAACTGGAAGAAAATTTGAAGAACGATTATCAGGTGCAGCGGGCTCTTGACCTGCTTAAAGGGTGGGAACTCATGAAAGTGATGGGGAAAGAAAAGTAATAAATCACTATACGTTTGTCCACGTTGTTTCGGTTTTATTACAGTTCATCTTGAGTATGTACCACGGATTATACTAAAAGGAAGTCGGAACATTAATGGTCGTTCCAGTTAGAAAGAAATCACGAAAGCAGCCGTCCGGATCCCGGACGGCTGCTTTCGTCGTGTTACTGCTGATCATCGGAGCAGTTGCCGTGTACTTCATATCTTCTCCTGTTAATAAACCGGTAGTGGCTCCTCCACAACCGCGCATTACGCAGGTCAAACCGGGAAATATTCCGCCGCCTGTTCCTGAAGTTTCCAGAACGGAACCGGCAACCAAATCCCCGCTTCCATACAAAGAACGGAGTGATTATCCATCACCTGCTCCAATTACCAAACCCGAACGATCAGGACCGGCTGTCGCTCCGTCTGGTCGTTTGGCAATTATTATCGATGATATGGGGAGTAGTTTGTCGGAAGCCCGTTCGCTGGCAGCAATTAAAGTTCCATTGACTTTTGCAATAATTCCCGGTTTGCGGGCTGATAAGAATGTTGCGGCATATGCGACTACTAATAATATTGAGACGATGATCCATATTCCGATGCAGCCCAAAGGATGGCCGGCACGTCGTCTGGAATCAAATGGTCTGTTGGTGTCCATGGATGCCGAAGAGTTGCAGAAACGGGTATCAGGATTCTTGCAACAGTTTCCTGCAGCCATCGGAGTCAATAACCACATGGGCTCGGAATTTACTGAACAAGAGGAAAAGATGAGGGTGGTGCTTCAAATATTGAAAAAGAACGACCTGTTCTTTATCGACAGTGTAACATCGCCGGAAAGTACCGGTTGGAGGGTTGCACAACAACTGGGGGTCAAATCTGCCCGACGGAATGTATTTTTGGATAATGAACAGGATCCCAACTATATTCTCGGTCAAATCAATCAGGCGATCAGAATGGCCAGGAAAAATGGCTCGGCGATAGCAATCTGCCATCCACATCCGGTAACAATAGCAACCCTGGCAGCGACCTTGCCCCGACTTGCCGGCCAAGGTGTGCAACTGATACCTGTGTCGCAGCTTGTCAAATAGGCACAATTGCTTCTGCAAAATGCTTCTGTAACCTGTGGATTGATTTGTACGACTCTTCATGCAACACGGCCTCAGGGTTGCCCGGATCTACCGGATAAACCGATAACCAGCTCTCTTTTCGCAAGGAACCTTCAAACCCCGCCAGTGCTTCGTTTAGAAGCAGATATAGTCGATCATGGACGGTGTTGAGTTCCCCAGCATCAAATCCCGGCATTTCAACATTCTTCTGAAGTAACTGTTCTCCTGCCATGCTGAACTGACGATAATCAAGCCGACATATTTCAGAATCAATCCGGGGCAGCAAAAGTGATACGGATCTTGTGACCTTGTCAGCGACAAGGGCTCTGGCCGCAACAAATGTTGGATCGTTTTCCTGCAGACCGTAGAGTGCTGAACAGAGCATGCTGCTGACGCAATTTCCATGCAGGAAACCTCGGGAGGAACGGTCGGACGTTTCAAAGTAGAAACTGCGGTCATCGGGATGCTCTGCCAGTACAGTGCCGCAGATCAGGCAGCGCTCTGCCAGACCTTCAAGTCTGGCCAGATATGACTCCTTCTTGTTTGCCTCCTTTTCAAGCAGCCAGGTATGATACAGACACGCCCTGGTTTCTTTTGTTGTATCGACGCTTCTGAGGATGTCACGGGTAATATCCATGAACTGGCCATGGACTTCGGTGCCGCGGGCATGGGTCAGGATCGGATAAATCTTGCCCTCGGGGTTTGTATTCAGACTTTCGACTTTCGGGCTTTTTGAAATATATGAATCCAGACAGCGATAGCCACGATTAACTGCAATTGCCCGCAGAAGTGTTTTCTGATCCTTGAATATCCCTTCAAATTTGATACGCGAGTCGATAAGGCAGGGGAGTAGAGCCAGCGACTTTTTGTCAATACCACGTTGGTCAAATAGTGCGAAGATGTTCTTGCAATTTTCGAGACTTGGAAGATCCTTAACCGGGATCAGCACCCGATCAGCAGCATACAGAGCATTTTGGGTCAGTATATTAAGATCCGGCCGCGTATCAATAATGACAATACCAGAGATACCGGACTCAGCGAGCATCCGTGTCAAAGTCATCGGTCCCTTGAAACGTTCATGAATATCTCCAAGCTCGGTTGAAGAACGGATAAAGCCAACTCCATACTGTCCCGTCTGAACAACCTCGCCGGCTTTTGCCCCCATCAGAAGGGCATGAACGTCAGGAGAGTCCTCATCCCGCTTTTTTAGTTCAAACATTTTGTCGATTGTAAAGTGATTATCAAAGGAGAAAATGGTTACCGGCAGGTTCTCGCGCATCGCTTTCAGGTAGATTGCAAGATTGGTAGCAAGTGTTGTCTTGCCGACGCCACCTTTTTCAGAAGAGATTGTTATGGTATACGGATAAGAATGCATGAAATATAGTACCGCCAGATTAGAAGTTTGAATCGACTCTTTTGCCGTGTTTGACGATAGTAGACAAATTGCATCTGCCGGTCAACCGTTTGCTGGGAAATACTCAAAAGTCCCGAATTCTGCGCATCACTTGCATCCTGTAGTAACTTGTTTATAATCCATTCGTTATCAGGCTATAGGTTTGGATATGCCTTTTGAAACTGGGAAGGGTATTTGATACACGGAAGGTGAATTACTTGATGTTATCCAACTGCTGAATGGCTATGGCAACGCAATGCTGTACCGGCCTGAACGCTCCAATTATATGAAAAAAGGGGAATTTGATGCGCTTGACACCAGCAATAGAACTCGAATATCGCTGTAAAAAACTTCAGGACTACATGATATCCGCGTCTCTGGATGCCGTTATTATTGTCCAGAATGCCGACCTTTTTTATTTTACCGGCACTGTACAGAGAGGAAACCTGTATGTTCCGTCCTGCGGTCAGCCGCTCTATATGGTTCGCAAGGATGCCGGGCGAGCCCGGATGGAGTCCGGTCTCAAGGAAGTACTGTCCTTCAACTCAATAAAGGATATTCCAGCTATTCTTGCTCAGTACGGGTATGCCGTACCGAAAAAGATCGGACTGGAGCTGGATGTTCTTCCGGTAAACTTCTATGAGAAATATCGTGCGGTTTACCCTAATGCCACTTTTTCTGATGCAACTCCCCTGATTCGTAAAATAAGGATGATAAAATCACACTATGAAATCCACCTCATGCAGGATGCGGCTGATCAGGTCAATCGTGTATATCTTCGCGCCCGGGACGTTATTCGAGCCGGCATGACAGATCTGGATGTAGCAGCTGAACTTGAATACACCGCCCGCAAGGATGGTCATCAAGGTTTGGTCCGAATGAGAGGTTTTAATTCAGATATCTATTATGGTCAGATTTTCTCCGGTACCGATAGCGCCGTGCCATCCTACAAAGAAACGCCGTTGGGGGGTATGGGGCTTAACCCATCATTTGGTCAGGGAGCAGGGCTGAAGAGGATTGAAACTCATGAACCGGTAATTATCGATTTCGCCGGATGTGTGGATGGGTATCTGAGCGATCAGACCCGTGTGTTCTCGGTGGGAGAGCCGTCTGATCACAGATCGGA
>JABBNX010000230.1 GCA_019352135.1 Pseudomonadota bacterium | reverse complement strand
GGCAGTGTAGAGTGAACGTGGGCGGGAAACAAGATGGGCTATATTTGACGGTTACAGCGAACCTGCCACATACCCCTGAAAGCCTGGTTGTTGATCGGCTAAAAATAGCTATTTTCATCCCGCATGACCTAAGGCGTACAGCCTCTACGCAGTGGGGGGGATTGAATGTAACCGAGGAACTGAATGATCGTCTTCTGACCCACATAACCAACAGAAAGAAAAGTGTCGGGTACATTTACAACCGTTACTTGTACGCCAAAGAAAAACAGCAGGCACTGGAAGCCTGGGATCGGAAACTTAACAGGATCATCGCCAGTGAGAAGGTAAAGGATATTACATGAAAGCTCGCCGTAAGAAGGCAGCTTGACAGCATACCTCCAAAAGGTATATAGGTGAAACTATGGCATGGACGGTTACACTAAACCGCAAGGTTGATAAAGCACTGGCTGGACTTCCGGCGATTGTTCAAAAGCATCTTTTCCGGCTGGTGTATGAGATAGAACTGCTTGGGCCGGTACGAGGTAACTGGGCCAACTATGGCAAGTTGGACGATAGACGCCATCATTGCCATTTGAAGAAGGGCAAGCCGACCTACGTTGCAGTATGGACGGAAGATAAACAGAGTATCACCGTGGAGGTTATATATGTTGGCACGCACGAAAACGCACCATACTGATAATGGACTGGTTAGCCTTACGCTTCATGTACCAAAGGCTTTTGTACCGTCTATCCGCAAGTATGCAGAGGAACTAATGGACGAACCAATCCCATGGAGGGATTCGTTCAACCGTCATCTTGCGGATGATTCTATTGCCGGAGTCTGTCTGCAATCCGCGCGTACAACGAAAGGATTGACGCAGAAACAGCTTGCAGACCTTACCGGCATCCCTCAGCGTCACATAAGCGAGATGGAGCATAGCAAGCGCAACATCGGCAAAGAGCGAGCTATCCGGTTGGCAAATGTCCTTGATACTGATTACAGGTTGTTTCTCTGATTGGACGCGACAACAGAGAGGATAATGGACATGACCCGTAAAACTGGAAACTATGACGAGTACCATCTTGAATGGTTGAAAGATCCTGAGAATGCTTCTGCGTTTCTCAATGCAGTAATCGAGGACAAGGACAGGGAATCTTTCCTTCTGGCATTGCGGGACGTAGCTCAAGCTCAAGAATGAAGGCAAGCAAAAAGCCGTGCAATAAACAATTGCCTGATATACGCTAGAAGGGTATAGAGAATGATGGAGGTTTGGAACCGATGAACAAAAAACGTAACCTTTTTAGATAGCTGGTGCAGGGCATTGAAGAGATCAACGAGCATTTTGCTGACAAAATCAGCCTGAAAGCATACACGCAGGAATCAAAACAACCGGCAACACAACCCGTTCTTATTGACCGTTCCTAAGTCCCAGCAGAAATTTTGCCACCGGAATGCACTGAACCCTGCCACCGGCGGTATCGATTACATCCTCAAAATCGTTGGTCACCAGTATCGATTCTGCCGCTTCATGGCCTTCCAACGGTTTTTGGAAACAGGCCAGCTCCCGATCCGGTATGCTGGTCGCTGATACATCTTCATACCAGACCTGAATCCGCTTGGTGATTTTCATCCCCTCCTTGACCACAAAGTCGATATCGCTACCATCGGTGTTATAGTAGACCTCTTCATGTTGTCGCTTCAGGTGGCAGAAGACCACGTTTTCCACCAGCCAGCCCATATCTTCGGAAAACGCGAAGGCGATCCGGTTGCGCAGCCCGGTATCAATGGCATACGGCTTGAACCCGGCCCGCATGGTGCTCTTGAGCGAATAGGAGAACATCTGCAGCTGAAACAGCAGATAGCTTTCCATGATGGCCGATACATAGTTTTCGGTCTTGTCCTGGGAGATGGTGAAGTTGTTCTTCAGCTTGGTGATGCTGGTCAGTTTGGCGACGTTGGTCAAAAGGTACACCGCCAGATTGCGCAGGTTGGACACATCCCTGATCTCGTAGCGGGTGACAATGTCCCGGTAAAGCAGATCCTCGAAATAGTTCTTGAGCAGGAGTTCTTTGTCATCGGTTGATTCTCTCAGCACCACTTCCGGGAATCCGCCGTATTTCAGGTAATCGTTGAACGATTTTCTAACAGTTGCTTTTCGGGCCGTATAGTCAAGTTCGGTCCCGACTTCCACATTGCCGAACCGCAGAAACTCCTGAAAAGAAAGCGGGTATACTTCAAACGACATATGCCTGCCGGTCAGCTTGGTGCCGATCTCGCGTGACAACATCTGTGATGATGAGCCGGTGACGAATATCTTGATATCCTCGGTTTCGCTGCGCCCTCGAACCCAACTCTCCCAGCCGGGTACGTTCTGTACTTCATCCATGAAGAGCCAGCATTTCCCTTCCGGCTGCACTCGATCCCGATAGGTACGATATATCTGCTCCAGCAGTTCCACCGAGTATTCGGAAGAGAACAGCGGCTCTTCCAGGTTGACCCGCAGGATAGAGGTCGGTGGCACATTACGGGCAAGCAGCTCCCGAATCACCTGCGCCATAAGGGTTGACTTACCGCACCGACGCACCCCTTTGAGAACGACAACTTCCTTGGAGTCAAGCTGCCCGAGACAGTTAGGGAGAAGATCTCTCTTGATGCCGGCATCGATGTCACCAGTGGTCCAATAGCGATTGTAGGAGGAGAGGATTTCGTAGAGTTTGGCCGATTGCATGATGTACCACCGATATACCTGATGTTTTGGCTGATATTATAACCGGTATATCGGTGAGTCAAGCATAATTCTAATTTACATGCCAACTACGATGAAACGGGGG
This sequence comes from Pseudomonadota bacterium, assembly GCA_019352135.1. Taxonomy (GTDB): domain Bacteria; phylum Desulfobacterota; class Desulfuromonadia; order Geobacterales; family Pseudopelobacteraceae; genus JACRCG01. The sequence continues at coordinate 1,496 of JABBNX010000230.1, read as the reverse complement.
GGCTGGTGATGGATGTATCAGGGTGGGGCACTATTTTACAGAGAATCGATAATGTTAATAAAACCAGGCTTATTATTTAATTCGTTTTCAAGCAAATCAATGAAAAATCCGTCTTTGGTTTCTAAGGAATATCTGTTAAGCAAATTCTTAATGTAGTTTCTGCTATGGAAGTAACAAAGGCTGCTTTCAGCATACAACAGATGTTGCGCTTCCTGCATTGCGATGATGATTAATTCGTAGCGTTGTGCCTGGAGTATGATTACTTGTGGGTAATGATATCGGAAACGCAGGTGTTGGTGGGTTCGGTGGCGGCGGTGGCGGCAGTGGTGGCAGTGGTGGAGACGGCTTCTGTGTCGTGGAGTGGTAAACATGCCAGATAGGGAATATAGACAGTTTCCGCAGGTATGGCGGCGGTCAGGAGCGAGGTCTACGACCAGGTACACTTCCAGTTGCCCTTATATATAGCAGCACTCGGAACAGCGTCTGAAATTGCTGTACGTGATCATGACATACGACTAGATTCGTGCCGGACAATTCGTGAAAAAACTCTGAATGTACTGCTGCCACTCAATCCTAGGCTATCGGACGATCAGTCATTGGTCATGGATCATGTGCTTAATCTTGCTTTCCCCGGACTGGATTCGGAAGCACTTATTGTCACATTAAAAGACCTTATAGCCATCTCGAATGGTTCTGCCTGTACGTCGAGTAGCTACACCCCAAGCCATGTTCTGAAGGCAATGGGGATGACTGACGACGAAGCAAATGCCTGCGTCCGCATTAGCTGGTGCCACATGACACCGGATGTTGATTGGAAGGCAGTTGCTGAGAGGATATCCTCGCTGAGATAAATGATAAACGGAGGGAATATATGACGCCGCAACAATTCAAAGATAAGATTGCTACGATTTATTCTGCTGCCAATGAGCTTGGTAGAGATTATGGAATTAGTACTTGCACTCCTGACGGCCATCTATTGGGGGCTATCGGTCAGATAGCTGCAAAGATCGCCTTTGGGCTTGAATTTGGTTCCAGTAAAACGGAACACAATGCGACAATAACAAAGGGTGCGAAAAAGGTGCATGTCCAAGTTAGATCGACTGGACGAGGCACAATAGCGCTCAGGGAAGAACCGGAGTACCTAATTTCATTGAATATTTCTAACAATGGTGAAATTGGGCTCCTATACAATGGGCCGGGCAAGCACGTTTGGAATTTAATTGAGCATCAGAAGAATATACAAAAATATGCTTCTCAGAATCAGCTGGCTGAGGCACAGCACCATGTCCCGCCTGATCAAATCCTGCTGATTAAAGAGAATATTTTATCAAATCATCGGAGTAATTAAGATGATCAGTGTGTGAAAATATAGATGAGTCGCTGCGCTCCGCCGGTCAGCCTAAAGTTTATGAGGACTTTCAGGAATGTTTTGATGCATATATGATGCACCGGCAATAGCTAAGCTCCAGGTAACCTGCTGATATTATTTACTAAAT
>JABBNX010000229.1 GCA_019352135.1 Pseudomonadota bacterium | reverse complement strand
CTTTAAACGCCATGGAGGATTTTAAACGGGATATCAGCTATCACGTTCAGAGGGGCGACGAAGATCAGATCGTGTTGACCGCCCATCTTAAAGACCGGTTTCATGATGTCAGAATTGAAGTACGGGTTGATTACGAGTCACTAAAGATACACGCTGCACGGGTCAATTTCGTGCGCTGTCCATCTGGGGATTGTCCAACTGTCGCCTGGCGGATGGAACGCCTGGTTGGAGTTACCATCGGCAGGGGGCTCAATCGTGCGTTGCAGGAAATATTTGGCGGCGGGGAAGGGTGCGGCAATCTGCGGGTGATGCTGCTGGGACTGTTGCCGCTTGCGATGAATGTCAAGGCGTCGGCTGGCTTCGGCGAGGAGCAGGAGATGCTCGATGCAATCAGGGAACGCCTCACGGGGAGTTGTGCCGGTTATGTAAAACGTCAGGAATAGCTCTTCCCCGAATACGTTACTGCTGAAAAATGAAATACAGCGCTACTGAGCAGCGGGAAATATCCGATTAGATGTTTTTTTCTCTGCTGCTCCATTGCTCATGTACTATTTTAACTTTTCCGCGAAGCTTGACGCACCTCTTTTATATCTGCTACAAATAAAGATCTGAAATTAATAAAGGATGAACGCTGATGCCGTATATCATAATTGATGAAACGCGCTGTAAGGGGTGCGGACTCTGCACCATTGCCTGTCCGAAAAAACTGGTTTCCATGAGTGATACCCCCAATAGTACGGGGTTCACCGTCGCGGTTTTTTCTGGCCCTGAACTATGCACCGGTTGTTCCTTGTGCGCAGAGATGTGCCCTGATGTCGCCATCGCGGTTTTTAAGGAGTGACGACTATGCAAACTACAACAGCCCCTGAAAAAATATTTGTCAAGGGAAACGAAGCGGTCGCAATGGCTGCCATTGAGGCCGGTTGTCGCTGCTATTTCGGGTATCCGATCACGCCGCAGAGTGATATTCCGGAGTACCTCTCACGCGAGTTCCCCGCTCTGGGTGGTGAATTCATTCAGGCCGAGAGCGAAATCGGTGCGATCAACATGCTGCTGGGGGCTTCGGCTACCGGAGCTCGTGCTATGACCTCCTCATCAGGCCCCGGCATCTCCCTCAAACAGGAGGGGATCTCGTACATGGCCGGTTCAGAGCTCCCCGGTGTCATCGTTGATATTATGCGGGCCGGCCCCGGTCTGGGGGGGATTGACGCGTCTCAGGCCGATTATAATCAGGCCACACGCGGCGGCGGCCATGGAGGATATCGGATAATCGTGCTGGCCCCGGCTTCGGTGCAGGAGATGTACGATCTGACCATGCTGGCTTTTGACCTGTCCGACATCTACCGCATGCCGGCCATGGTGCTGGCTGATTCCGTTATCGGTCAGATGAAAGAGTCGGTGACTCCCAATCCCCGCCCGCAGGTAGTGCTACCGCCCAAGGAATGGGTCGTGCGTGGCCGGGCGGCCGGAGAACCACAGAATGTCGTCAAGTCGCTTTATCTTGGTGATGGCGAGATGGAGGCGTTTCATTGGAAGATGCAGGCCCGTTATCAGGAACTGGCTGACAGGGAGTGCCGCTGGGAAGAGGTTCAGACAGGCGATGCCGATCTGATAGTAACCGCATTCGGTTCGACCTCCAGAATTGCCAAAACCGCAGTTGCCATGGCCCGCGAAGCCGGCATGAAGGTCGGACTGATGCGGCCGATCACATTGTTTCCGTTCCCCAAAAAAGCGTACGCGCAGCTTTCCGAACGCTGCAAGCTTTTTCTGGATATAGAACTTTCCACGGGCCAAATGATCGATGATGTGCGCCTTTCCATTGCTCGTGACGCCGACGTTGCCTTCTATGGCCGCCCCCCGGGTGCAGGGTCTTTGCCGACGCCGGAAGAACTTTTCGAACAGATCAGGAAACACTATCAGGCCCGTGCCTGAACAGTTGAGGATACATACTATGAAACAGGTATTTACCAGGCCGGAAAGCCTGAAAGATGTCTCAACCCACTTCTGTCCCGGTTGTCATCACGGCTCGGTCCATCGCCTGGTTGCCGAAGCGCTGGATGAGTTCGGGATTCGCAGTGAAACAATCGGTGTCGCTTCAGTCGGTTGCTCGGTTTTTCTCTACGGTTATTTCGACGTTGACGTGATCGAATCCCCTCACGGTCGTGCTCCGGCAGTTGCCACCGGCGCAAAACGCGCCCGTCCCGACCGGATCGTCTTTACCTATCAGGGGGATGGTGATCTGGCGGCGATCGGCATGTCCGAGATCATTCATGCTGCCAATCGCGGCGAAGATATTACCGTTATCTTCGTCAACAACACTACCTACGGCATGACCGGCGGCCAAATGGCGCCTACAACCATGCCGGGACAGAAAACGTCCACTTCTCCCTATGGTCGTGATGTCTCAAAAGACGGAGCACCCTTTAAAATGGCCGAGCTGCTTTCCAATCTCGGCGGGGTGGCTTTTTCTGCCCGGGTGGCTCTCAACAGCCCCAAAAATGTTCTCCAGGCCAAAAAGATGATCAAAACCGCGTTTCGTTATCAGGTTGAGAAAAAAGGATTTTCCTTTATTGAGGCACTGGCCGCCTGTCCGACCAACTGGGGGATGAATCCCCTTGCCGCGAACCAGCGGGTGACCGATGAAATGATCCCCTACTTCCCGCTGGGAGTGTATAAGAACACCGCCAATCTGTAATTAGTAAGAGAGAAGTCGTATTTTTCTTTTTTTGCAGAAAACGACTTCGTTATTGCACTTATCCCGATGTATCGGGGCCTGGAGATAATCATGCGCTACGATGTTTTTTTTGCCGGTTACGGTGGGCAGGGTGTACTGCTGGCCGGTAATCTGCTTTCATATGCTGCAATCCACGAAGGGAAAAATGTGTCGTTTTTTCCCGCCTATGGAGTTGAAAAGCGTGGTGGGGCGGCAATGTGTACGGTCGTTTTTGCCGATGGTGATACCGGTTCTCCGGTGGTTGGAAATCCGTCAGCATCCGTTCTTCTTAATCAGCTTTCGTTTGACAAATATGCTGCCAAAGTCAAGCAGGGTGGCATCTGTATCGTCAACTCCAGCCTGGTGAATAGTGATGGCGTTGATTTGCCGGGCGTTGAAGTCATCTTGGTTCCGATGAATCAGATCGCTCTTGAGATGGGGGATGTGCGGATGGTCAATATGGTTGCTTGCGGTGCCTATATAGAAAAAACAGGGGCGCTAAAAGCCGCATCACTGGAGGCGGCGCTGAAAAAAGCGCTTCCGGAACGTAACCACCGGTTGATACCAGCCAACGTTAAAGCGATGGAAGCCGGCGCACAGGCAACGAGGGCCTAAAAAGCGGGAAAAAGCCTTGACGTCATGAGGCGGATTTGCTACAAAGAGTGCTCTTCGCTATAGGGGTATCGCCAAACGGTAAGGCAACGGCCTCTGACGCCGTCACTCTAGGTTCGAATCCTGGTACCCCTGCCAAATAATTCATCTAGTTAAAAACCACTAGATTTTAAGCCTTGATCTTCTCTCTGTACCACGGTTTATACCACAGAGAAAGGTCAGGGCTTTTTTGTTTTGGCTTTTCTTCTACAGCACAAGCTGACTTGTTTGGCGTAACTTGCTGAAATTGCGTAATAGCTCTTTGAAAAAACCGCAAAAACTCATTTTCATGGTGCCAATATCCACAGGGTATTAGCATTGATTACGCAATATTTATGCATTATCATGGTGTCCTGATGGAGGTGCGCCATTTTTGCACGAGTCAAGAAGTCAGGAATCTACCAATACCTTCAACTTGTCGAGAACCGCTGGGAAAATGGACAAACCCGCCAACGGGTTATCACCACGCTTGGCCGCTTGGATCAGATGTCCGAAAAGGGGGAAGTCGAATCCCTGGTCCGTTCTCTTTCCCGCTTTTCCGAGAGAACGCTGCTGATACTGTCCGACAAGAGCAAAGTTTCAGCCTCTGCGAAGAAGATCGGTCCGGCTTTGATCTTCGAGCGTCTCTGGAAAGAGTTAGAAATTGGTCCCATTGTCTCCTCCCTTGTGGCTGATCGTAAATTCGGATTTTCTGTAGAACGTGCCCTGTTTCTGACAGTATTACATCGCCTCTTTGTTTCCGGTTCCGACCGTGGTTGCGATAAGTGGCGCCGGAACTACCAGATTGATGGAGCTGAAGATATTGCCCTGCACCAGTTGTATCGCGCCATGGCTTTTCTGGGCGAAGAAATTTCAGATCAGAATGACCGGACACATGCTCCCCGCTGCACCAAGGACGTAATCGAAGAGCAGATGTTCGACCGCCGCAAGAATCTTTTCACCGATCTGGACTTTG
>JABBNX010000228.1 GCA_019352135.1 Pseudomonadota bacterium | reverse complement strand
CTTCCGATCTAAGGCGGATGCACGCCGAGTAAGTCATAATCTTGTAGACTTGGGGTAAACCAAAAAACTTTGTCTCTTGTTTCTTCCGCTTTTCTCTGCGTGTATCTGCGTGTATCTGCGTGTATCGGTGGTTCCATGAGATTTTTGCTTGAACATATTGGCTCTCATTTCCCGGCCACGTTCTGGTACTCCGCCAGAAACTCGCGCGAACTGAGTAATCCGAAGAGCCGTACCCAGCTGCCGTCTTTCGGGTTTTTGATAAAGTTTAACGGATAATGAGACATCTTGTCCGGTATATAGGCATTAAAGGCTCTCATCACGATGTCGATGTCGGCCCGGCTTCCGGTCAGGAAATCCCACCCTGGTTTCGCGCGAAAACGATTCAAATATGTTTTCATTACTTTGGGGGAATCGTTTTCAGGATCAATTGTTATCGATACCAGACGGACAGTGTGGCCGGTGGCGGCAAGTTTGTTCTGCAGATTGACAAAACCTGCGGAAAGCACCGGGCAGATAGTGGTGCAGGTTCCATAGATAAAATCCACAACCACGGGAGTATTGCCTTTCAGGAGGGATTGAAGCCGTACCTTCTTTCCGTCCTGGTTTACAAGAACAACAGTGGGGATGGTAAAGTTCTCAACTGAACGTTTGTAGTTTGTGCTTTCAGCCAGTACCGGGGATGAAGACAAAACGTTAGCCATAATGAGGAGCAGCAGGTAAGGCAAAATAGTTGGGAACGGAATTTTCATTAGGCACCTGTGGTTTTTGATTGAAAACGGTTTTAACCGCCGATGAACGCCGAACACGCCGAGAAAACCAGGCATTACGTTAAAAAAAAGCCAAACTCTTGGGTTAAATCAAGATTTTCCCCTAGATCTTGATTTCTCGGCGTGCATCCGCTTTTCTCGGCGGTTAAATAGCTTCCGATTATTTTTTTGCCGGTACTGCAGCTTTTGTCGGCGCGACAACGACCGGTTTTACTGCGGCGTCCTCATGTTTGAAATCAAGCAGCTCCACTTCAAATTTCAATGTGGCACCGGGGAGGATAAGTTCGCCGGCACCATGTTCGCCATACGCAAGGTTTGCCGGACAGACAAAAGCTGCCTTTCCGCCAGGTTTCATCATTTGAATCCCTTCGACCCAGCATCTGATAACGTTGTCGAGCTTGAATTCCAAGGGATTGCCGCGCTTGTAGGAGCTGTCGAACTCTGTGCCGTTAATCAGGGTTCCGCGATAATTAACTTTCACGATATCATGTTCCTTCGGTGATTCTCCCTTGCCTTCAACAAGAGATTTATAGACCATACCGGAGGCTGTTTTAATGGCCCCCTTTTCTTTGGCGGCCTTTTCTAAAAACTCCGTGCCGGCGATGGCCTGCTTTTCTCCCTCGATTTTGCGGCGGGTCAGGGCTAATTCCTGGATTTTTCCGGTATAGTCAGCGAGTTCAACGGTGCTTTTTTTTCCGGTCATGGCATCAGTCAACCCTTCTTTTACAGAGCCGAATTCCGCTGGTGTCAGATTGAAGACCGAGAGTGAGTGGGCAACGGACAGCCCGATGGCATAGAGCGTTTTCTGCTCTTTCGTCTGTGCCGGTGGTTCTGCGGCATACAGCGTCGTGTGTGTCAGCAGCAGTGCGGCACAGCCGGCTATTCTCATGATTCGGGGCAGAGTGTACAATGTCGAGGTTGGTTTCATCAGGCATTTTCCTCCATGAAGGTATTTGATCTGCGAAATAGTATCAACTGTATAAATTTTGTCAAAAGCTGAATGTTCAGACTATGTAATTTCTTGTTCATGTGCACTGCTGTGCAGCGCTCTCAACAACGTCAGGATCAGCGCAGGTTGAACAGGCTTTTCAAAGTAGTGGGAAACACCGAGTTTCCGGGCGCTGTTTTTTAACGTGTCACTGCCGTATCCGGTCACGAGAATCGTTTTTGATTCCGGCTGCTTTTGGCGAACAACGGAGACCAGATTCAATCCATCCTCATTACCCGATCCGGCAAACCGGACATCCGAAATAACGGCGAAGTATGTTTTACTTTGAATCAGCAAAACGGCGTCTTTAACATTATCACTGATATCAAAGGCAAACAGTTCGCTCTCAAGTAGCTTACGGTATGCAAAGCGAAGCGCCGGCTCATCGTCGACGATCAGTACCCGATGCGATTCCGGCATTATCGCAGCTCCCTGACGCAACGTATGGTGGCTTTTATGCGTAGTCATGCGCATGCTTTCATCAATAATCGTGCCGAAGAGATGAAACGAGAGATGTGAGTGATTCAGGCCTGTTAGCCGGGCCTGTGTGGTGGGCTCCGTCTCTAAATGAGAAAGAAATCTCATAGTGAGACACATAGGTGAGAATGTGGTGCCGGAGCGTTGACCCGGATATTTTCTATGTCAGATATTTTCTATTGCCATAATGAATTGTTACTATTATGTTTAATCAACATTAAACTACTCGGGAAATCCACACAAATACTTATGCTGAAGCAGCAGGCAACGATACTCAGAAAGATTGCAATTTCACTGGACAATGTAATCCTGGTCAGTGCTTTTTTGTGTGCCTATTATCTGCGCCAGGCAGCGGGTACCGTGGGGGAGTTGAACAATTACGTCTGGATACTGCTCTTTGCCATCCCGTCATGGTTCGTTTTATTAAATCATTTTAAACTCTATGAATCATTGCGGCTGCGTTCCAGCGCCAGCATTGTCTGGGCCCTTGTAAAGGTGCATGTCATCAGCGGCATGCTGCTTGCCTCCGTCATCTTCATGTTTGACCCTCACAGCTACAGTCGGCGACTTTTTACCTATTTCCTTCTGTTGAGTTTTTTACTGATATCCTTGTCCAAAGTTGTGATCAAAGTTATTCTTCATCGGTTTCGCCTCAAAGGATTCAATATCAGGAACATTCTGATTGTAGGAACCGGGCAGAACGCGTTGAAAATGTGTGGACTTATCAACGCTCATCGTGAATGGGGATTGAAACTTGTTGGATTGATCTCTGTGGCCGATGGCGACGTGTCAACTGCATATAACTCTGTCCCGGTCATCGGTTCCATCAACAATTTGATCGATATTTGCAGGCAACGCACGGTTGACGAAGTTGTTTTTGCCCTGGAAAAGAACGACTCGCGTGAACTGATTAAATATTTTCAGGATCTGGAAGATATGGGTCTGGCTTTTAGCGTCGTCATCGACTACTTGCCCTTACGCAGATCCAGAACCCAGATTGATCTTTTTCATGATGAAGTGCCGCTGCTTTCTTTTAGCAGTGTATCTTTCAACAGTGACCAGCTTTTTGCCAAACGTTGCCTGGACGTCATCGGGGCGCTGGTGGGGCTGTTTGTCACCGCTCTGATGCTCCCGTACATCGCGCTGGCCATCAAACTTGATTCGCTCGGTCCGGTTTTTTTTGGTCAGTTCCGGGTGCGCGAGAACGGGCGTCGATTCATCTGCTGGAAATTCCGTACCATGTGTGTAGATGCCGAAGAACGAAAGCAGGATCTGATGGCGCTCAACGAGATGAAGGGCGCCATGTTCAAGGTAAAGAATGACCCGAGAGTAACCAGGGTCGGCGGTTTCCTGCGCAAGACGAGTCTCGATGAACTCCCACAGTTCTGGAATGTACTTCGTGGTGAGATGAGTCTGGTCGGAACCCGTCCTCCCACCCCTGATGAAGTGGCTTCTTACGAAAACTGGCACCACAAGCGTATTTCCATCAAACCGGGAATAACCGGATTGTGGCAGGTAAGCGGCAGAAATCAGGTGCAGGAGTTTGACGATGTCGTCCGTCTGGACATTTTGTATATCGAAACATGGACGATCTGGCTGGATGTCAGAATCATACTGAAAACGCCGCTGGTTATGCTGAATCGGCAAGGTGCGAGCTGAAAATTATTTTTTACCGAGGCAAAATCGATCATAAATATCCTTGCGCCAATCGTAAGAACAACAAATTCGAAATTTGAAATCGTAGCTTCAAGGTGCAGATGCAAAATAATTCAAAACCCAAAATACAAAAATTAAAATTATTTTTACTCTTATTGCTCGTTCTTACAGCGGTTTCCCCCGCTGGAGCCGCGGAGCAGCAGTCGTTCCACAACGGTCTCTCGCTGCAGGGATACACCGGCGTGCTTAACACACCCAACGCCCATGTGACTGATGAAGGGTGGCTGTATGCCCTTTATACCAACCAGGAAGAGAGCAAATGGCGGGAGAAAACCCGGTTCCAGGACAATTACCTGTTTTCAGTCGGGCTGTTTAATTTTATCGAGCTGGGGGGGCGGCTCTTTGATGCGCCGGGTGCCGGGCGGGATCTCTCCGCC
>JABBNX010000227.1 GCA_019352135.1 Pseudomonadota bacterium | reverse complement strand
CGGCAAGAATGATCACGCCGCTGGTCCGCCCGCCGATTATGGTGGTGATCTGGTTCCCGGCTTCCTTGAGGGCCTTTACCAGCGGGAAGAGGACAGCCGTGCCGACGCCGCCGCCGACGCAGACGACACGCCCCCAGTTGGTGATGCGTGTGCCCTTGCCGAGTGGACCGGCCACATCCCTGATCGAATCTCCGGCTTCTGTCGCGACAATTTTTCTGGTCGAAGAGCCGATGGCCTGGATGAAGAGGGTGATAGTGCCGGCTGCGGGGTCCGCGTCACTGATCGTGAGCGGTATCCGCTCCTCGCCCTCGGCCAGTCGTACCATCACGAACTGGCCGGGCTTCCGGGCGCGCGCTATGCGTGGAGCCGCCACCACCATCTTGTGGAGGTTCTCGGCGAGTATCTCGTTGCTGATTACGTTGAACATGAGGACTCCTGTCTCATTTGGGAACGTATTCCCGCTGAAGACACTGTGATACATGCAGAATAGTTGTTAGCAGTGCAGCTTCAGACGGGACATGTCGAAGCTCTGCCATGAAGAGATGAGCAACAAACGTGCCGGAGGAGTCCCGTTAATACTGAGGAGGCAAAAGTCTCTGCATGGGTTGAAAATGGAAAGAGACCGTGTGGGGTAGGGTAAAAACTGTCAGCGTAATCCGTCATGTATAACACAACCGCTATATATGACGGGTCAGCCGATGGTGAAAAAACTGTTTGTAAGGATAATCGTAAAGCGGCAGTTACGTCATAAAGGCGCAGTCCAAAGTTGGCGCCTCAAAACGAAACAGAATTATTCCAATTCCAGCGTGGCACCGCCGCTCATCGCCACGGTTGCTTTTCGTGGCCGCAGCCGGGTCAAAAGCTGATCCATATAATAGTAAACCACTGGAGTGATGTAGAGGGTCAATAGCTGCGATGTCAGCAACCCGCCCACAACCGCAAGACCCAGCGGTTGCCGCGACTCCCCGCCTGCGCCCATCCCGATTGCAATCGGCAGGGTTCCCATCAGGGCCGCCATCGTGGTCATCATGATCGGCCTGAAACGTACGATCGCCCCTTCGTAGATGGCGTCAAGCGGTCGTTTCCCTTCGGTTCTCTCGGCCTCCAGGGCGAAGTCGATCATCATGATGGCGTTCTTCTTGACGATACCGAGCAGCATGATGATCCCGACAAAACCGTAGATATTCAGATCACTGCCAAAAATCATCAGGGTGATCAGGGCCCCGAAACCGGCGGCCGGCAGTCCTGACAGGATCGTGATCGGGTGGATATAGCTTTCATAGAGCACACCGAGCACGACATAGATGACAAAGATCGCCATTATCAGTAGCAGCCATAACCCGCTGAACGAGGACTGGAAGGCCTGGGCGGTACCCTGGAAACTGGTGCTGACGGACGGAGGCAGCACACTGTCAGCAAGCGCGTCAACCTGCTTCATCGCATCCCCCAGGGCTACGCCGGGGCGGAGATTGAACGAGAGAGTTACCGCAGGGAGTTGCCCCAGGTGATTGACCGCCAGCGGGCCGATGGTTTTGGAAATGGTTGCGATGGTTTCAAGCGGTACCAGTTGCCCGGTTTTGGCATGGATGTAGAGCATGCTCAGCGCAGCCGGGTCCCCCTGGTAGAGCGGGTCAAGTTCGAGGATAACCTGGTACTGATTGGTCGGGGCAAAAATAGAGGAAACCTGACGTGAACCGTACGCGTAGGCGAGGGCGTCCTCCACCTGCAGTACGGAGAGCCCGAGAGCCGCCACCTTGTCCCGGTTGATTTCAACATGTACCTGGGGATTGCTGATCTGCAGGTCGCTGGTCACGTCCTGAAGGTCCGGCAGTTCACGCAGCTTTGCCTCAAACAGAGTTGCAGACCGGTACAGCAGGTCCGTATCCTGCCCCTGCAGGGTGAACTGGTACTGGCTTTTGGAGCTGGTGCCGCCGATCTGGATCGAGGGAACGTTTTTCAGGAAGGTGCTGATTCCCGCGACCGCGGCCAGTTTCGGGCGCAGTTCCTGGATGATCTCGTCCGTTGACAGTGTGCGTTCACTGCGCGGTTTGAGGCGCATAAAGAAACGCCCGGTATTGCTGCCGCCGCCACCTCCGATGGATGACATGAAGCCGTCAATATTCGGATCCTTGGCGATGAGTGCCGCCACCGCTTCCTGATGCAGCTTCATCTCCGCAAAGGATGTCCCCTGCGCTGTCTCGGTGCTGGCGTTGAGCCGTCCGGTGTCTTCAGTCGGCAGGAATCCCATCGGAATCACCGTAAACAGCCAGCCGGTAATAAGCGTGATCAGCAGCGTCACGACCATGGTTGTGCGCCGGTAGTTGAGTACCTGTTTCAGACTGCGCTGGTAGATCCCGAGCATGCCGTCGAAGAAGCGCTCCAGGAGAAGATAGCTGCGCCCGTGATTCCCGCTGCCCGATGCTTTCAGAAAGCGACTGCAGAGCATGGGGGTCAGGGTCAGGGAAACGAAACAGGAGACCAGAATCGCGACGCTGATCGTAATGGCGAATTCATTCAGCAGACGCCCGAGAATGCCCCCCATGAACAGGACCGGGATAAAGACCGCCACCAGTGAAATCGTCATGGAAATGATCGTGAAGCCGATCTCTTTAGAGCCCTTGAGGGAGGCCTCCATGGCGCTGGCCCCCTTTTCCATGTGCCGGACGATATTCTCCAGCATGACGATGGCGTCATCCACGACAAAACCGACCGCCAGGGTCAGGGCCATCATGGTGAGATTGTTGATGGAGAATCCCAGCAGGTGCATGACGGAGAAGGTGCCAACGATGGACATCGGCACCGCCAATGCGGGGATGATCGTGGCGGACAGATTGCGCAGAAAGAGAAAGATCACCATGACCACCAGGCCGATCGTCAAAACCAGGGTGAACCTGACGTCATTCATCGATTCACGGATCTGGGTGGAGCGGTCAAACAGCACGTTCAGCTCGACCGAGGCAGGCATCTGGCTGCGGAAGGTCGGCAGCAGCTTCTTGACGTTATCCACGACTTCGATGGTGTTGGTTCCGGGTTGGCGCTGAATGGTCAGGACGATGGCACGGGAACTGTTGTACCATCCTGCCGTTTTGGTGTCCTCAACGCTGTCGACCACCTGCCCGAGTTCCCCCAGGCGGATTGGTGAGCCATCGCGGTAGGCCACCACAGTGTTTCGGTAGGCGGCTGCCTTGAACATCTGCCCGTTGGCTTCGAGGGTGAAGGACTGTTTTGCCCCATCCAGGGTCCCGGTCGGCAGGTTGACGTTCGCATCGCCGATCGCCGCGGCCACTTCGTCGATGCCGATCTGGCGGGAGGCCAGCGCTTTCGGATCAAGCCGGGCCCGCACGGCGAACTTTTGTGACCCGTGTACGTTGACCTGGGCCACGCCGCTGATTGTCGAGAGCCGCTGTGCGATCATGGTCTGGGCATACTCGTCAACCGCAGAAAGCGGCAGCGTAGGGGAGCTGAGCGCCAGGTACAGGACCGGCTGGTCAGCCGGGTTCACCTTGCGAAACGAGGGGGGCGTCGTCATGTTTTGCGGCAACGAACGGCTCGCCGCCGAAATGGCCGCCTGTACATCCTGGGCAGCCGCATCGATATCGCGGTCAAGGGTGAACTGGAGGGTGATCCTGGTTGTGCCGACACCATTGGTCGAGGTCATGGAATCGACGCCGGGAATGGTAGAAAGCTGGTTCTCCAGCGGTGTTGCCACCGCCGCTGCCATGGTATCCGGATTGGCGCCGGGCAGGTTCGCGCTTACCTGGATAGTCGGAAAATCCACGTTGGGAAGGTCGTTTACCGGCAGCAGGCGGTAGGAAACCACCCCGAAAATGAAGATGGCGATCATGATAAGGGAGGTCATGATCGGCCGGCGGATGAAGATATCCGCTATATTCATTGTTTTTTACCCCCGGCTGATTGCCTGCCAATCGTTTGAACGAGTGTCCCGGGGGTCAGGCGCAGCTGGCCGTCGGTCACCACGGTTTCACCGGCTGCCACCCCTTTCTCGATAACCGTCTCCTCACCCGCCGCCGCAGCAGAGACAACCTGCCGCATCTCCACTTTTTTATCCGGTTTCACCACGTAGACAAACTGTCCCTGCTGGCTGGTCTGGATGGCATTGGTCGGAACGACCACGGCATTTTTCCTCTGCCCCAGCGTCAGGACCACATCGGTAAACTGTCCCGGCCAGAGTTTTCTGGAACTATTGGCAAAAACCCCCTTGAGCTTGATCGTGCCGGTGGCGGCGTTCACCGTATTATCCAGAAAACTGATCGTTCCGATTTCCGTATTTCCCGGCTCATTAGGAATAACAGCTTCGATCTTTAGCTGGTTGCCGGCCATGGCCAGCTT
>JABBNX010000037.1 GCA_019352135.1 Pseudomonadota bacterium | reverse complement strand
CAACAGCCAGCGCAATCGTATGACCGGCTGGTCGAACGACCCGGTGCTGGACCCGGCAGCGGAAGCGCTCTACATCCGCGACGAGGAGAGCGGAATCTTTTGGTCGCCGACCGCGGCACCGATCCGTGAAGATACCGCCTATCGGGCCCGACACGGGGCGGGCTATACGGTTTTCGAGCATAACAGCCACGGGATCGAGCAGGAACTGACCGTCTTCGTACCGGTGGATCAGAGCGGCGGTGAGCCGATCAAACTGCAGCGGTTGCGGCTTACCAATGCCTCCTCCCGGAGGAGGAGTCTCTCGCTAACCTATTATGTAGAATTGACCCTCGGCGAGAACCGCGAAACCTCCCAGATGCATGTCATGACCAACTGGGATGACGAAGCCCAGGCCCTGCTGGCACGAAACCGCTACCACCCCGAGTATGGAGAGCGGGTCGCCTTCGTGGCTATGGTTCCCCCGACCGACTCATATGGCGGCGACCGCACCTCCTTCATTGGCCGCAACCGCTCGCTGGCTAACCCGGCATCCATGGAGCTGACACGACTGTCAGGGCGGACCGGGGCAGGCCTGGACCCGTGCGCGGTACTCCGGACCGTCATTGAAATGAACCCCGGCGAGGTTCGTGATATCACCTGCATGCTCGGCCAGGCCGACTCGGTGGCGCAGGCCCGGAAACTGGTGCTCGGCT
The DNA here is from genome assembly GCA_019352135.1 of Pseudomonadota bacterium. Lineage (GTDB taxonomy): Bacteria > Desulfobacterota > Desulfuromonadia > Geobacterales > Pseudopelobacteraceae > JACRCG01. The sequence continues at coordinate 25,294 of JABBNX010000037.1, read as the reverse complement.
ACCGAGAGGATCTGGCATTTGAGAACGCGTTTGATCAGACCAGGGCGTGGTGGGATCATCTGCTCGGCACGATTGAAGTGCATACCCCCGAACTCGCCGCCGACCTCCTGATCAACCGCTGGCTTCAGTACCAGTCCTTAAGCTGCCGTATCTGGGGGCGTTCCGCTTTTTACCAGTCAGGAGGCGCCTTCGGTTTTCGCGACCAGTTGCAAGATGTCATGGCGTTCCTTTATGCCAGCCCCGAACTGGCACGCGACCAGATCCTGCTTGCCGCCAGCCGGCAGTTCAAGGAGGGGGACGTCCAGCATTGGTGGCATCCACCGAGTGGCGCCGGGATCCGCTCGCGAATTTCCGACGATCTCCTCTGGCTTCCGTATGTGGTCGCCCACTACGTCCGGACAACCGGCGATATCGACATCCTGCAGACGGAGGTGCCATTCATCAACGCTCCCCTGCTGGCAGACGATCAGCACGAGGTATTTTTAATTCCCGAGACAACCCTTGAACGTGCCACGCTCTTTGAACACTGCCGGCGCGCGACCGCCCGAGGCCTGACGATCGGCCCCCACGGCTTACCCTTGATCGGGACGGGGGATTGGAACGATGGCATGAACCTGGTGGGCGCCGGAGGGAAAGGGGAGAGCGTATGGCTCGCCTGGTTCCTCTGCGAGCTGTTGCAGGGGATGGTCGAAATGTCCGACCTGCTGCTGCAGCCGGAGCTGGGACGAACCTACCGGAAGGAGAGAAATGACCTGATACAGCGGGTCGAGCTGGCCGGCTGGGACGGGGAGTGGTATCTGCGCGGAACCTTCGACGATGGCTCGCCCCTCGGCTCCGCGGCAAACAGTGAGGCGAAGATCGATTCCCTGCCGCAATCGTGGGCATGGCTTTCCGGCGCAGCCGACCCGGCGCGCGCCGATCAGGCCCTGGAGTCGGCCTGGAAACATCTGGTTCTTCAGGATGAAGGGCTGGTGCTGCTCTTCGAGCCCCCCTTCAACACCTCGGAACCATCGCCCGGCTACATCAAGGGGTACCCCACCGGAGTGCGGGAGAACGGCGGTCAGTATACCCACGCCGCCATTTGGATGGCGATGGCAATGGCCCGCAAAGGGGATGGGGAACGGGCGGTGCAGCTGCTACGCATGCTCAACCCGATCGAGCACGCCCGCGATGCGGAAGCGGTCTGGCACTACGGGGTTGAACCCTACGTGGTTGCGGCCGACGTCTACCGATTGCCCGGCCGGGTTGGACAGGGTGGCTGGTCCTGGTATACCGGTTCGGCTGCCTGGATGTACCGGGCCTGGATTGAAGAGGTGCTCGGTCTGCAGGTGCGAAGCGGTCAGATGCGAATAAATCCGGTTATACCCGGATCGTGGCCCGGCTTCAGCCTCAGCTATCGGCACGGCGAAACGGTCTACGCGATCCAGGTGGAAAATCCGCTCGGCTTCGAGCGCGGTGTCGCCTGGGTGGAGATGGATGGCCAACGTGTGACCGGTGGCGTGATACCGCTGGAGCGGGGCCTGGTGAAGCATCAGGTTGTCGTCCGGATGGGGAACCCGGAGTAGACGATGAAATGCAGAAAAACGGTGGGATTAATAAAATGACAAGGAGAACGATGACCTGGGAGTCAAGGTACAGGAGTTGACCGGGATTTGAAGGATACAGACAGGTAACAGCACAGACCACCTTGTTGACAATAGAAAGAGCCGAACGCAGCGGTGAGCCAATGACAAGTAGTTTAAAAAAAGAACTCCCGGCAGTGCCGCCCGCTACACAGGATGACGAGCACCGGGGATCTGAGAAACGCTTCCTTCTGCTCAGTCTGTCTGCCCTCGGTGTCGTCTACGGCGATATCGGAACGAGCCCGATCTATGCCCTGCGCGAATGTTTTCACGGGTCACACCCATTTCCGCCGACAGAGGCAAACGTCCTTGGCATAATCTCGCTCATTTTCTGGGCACTCATGATCATCATTTCACTCAAGTACCTGCTCTTCGTGATGAGAGCCGACAACCACGGCGAAGGTGGCATTCTGGCTCTGTTGGCATTGCTCGCGCCTTGGCGCGACCACTCGCGGAAGAGTCGGGTGTTGCTCTTTATCGGCCTGTTCGGTGCCGCACTCCTCTATGGCGATGGGGCTATTACCCCGGCTATTTCGGTCCTCTCCGCCATCGAAGGGTTCGACATTGCGGCTCCGTGGCTTAGACCGTATGTATTGCCGATCACAATCACAGTCCTGGTGCTCCTCTTCCGCTTCCAGAAGCGAGGCACCTCTCGAATCGGGATACTATTCGGCCCTGTCATGCTTCTCTGGTTCGCAACCATCGCCCTCCTCGGCATCAGCTGGATTGTCCGTGCACCGCAGGTACTCGCCGCCATCAACCCGGTGCATGCCATCGAGTTCTTCATCCACAACGGCTGGCGCGGTTTCGTCGTCCTCGGGGCCGTTTTCCTGGTGGTGACCGGCGGGGAGGCCCTTTACGCCGACATGGGGCATTTTGGGCGTTTTCCCATCAGACTTGCCTGGTTTGCCCTGGTTCTGCCTGCACTCCTCCTCAACTATTTCGGACAGGCAGCCCTGATCCTGCTCCATCCCGAGCAGTCGTACCACCCGTTCTTCAATCTGGCACCGGAGTGGGCGCTCTACCCGCTGGTACTACTCGCTACCGTTGCCACCGTAATTGCCTCGCAGGCGGTAATTTCCGGAGCTTTTTCCCTTACCCGGCAGGCCGTACAACTGGGAGAGTGCCCGCATGTCCACATTATCCAGACCTCCCATGAAGAAATAGGGCAGATCTATATTCCCAGTGTCAATTGGCTCCTCATGATCGTGACGATATCTCTCGTGCTTGGCTTCGGCTCTTCAAGCAAACTCGCTGGTGCGTACGGGGTGGCGGTTACGACCACCATGGTGATCACGGTGGTGCTGGCATTTTTTGTGGCGATTGAAAAATGGCAGTGGCATCCCATCACTGCCGGCCTGGTTATGGTGCTGTTCCTGGCAGTTGACCTTGCTTTTTTCGGGGCGAACATATTGAAAATAGAGTCTGGCGGGTGGTTTCCGATGGCAGCGGGCGGAATTATCTTCACCTTGATGGTGACGTGGCATCGTGGCAGGGAAATCCTTACCCAACGTTTTGAAAAAGCCAGGGAACCACTCGAGAACTTCCTGCTGCGGATTGCCGCACATCCTCCGCTCCGCGTTCCGGGCACAGCGGTATTCCTGGTCAAGCAACTTCCCGGTACACCTACCCAGCTGCTCCATCATCTCACCCATAACCAGGTCCTCCATGAGCAGGTCGTACTTCTCAGCGTCGTTACCAGAGAAGTCCCCCGAGTGACCGCAGAGAAGCGTCTTGAGGTCGTCAAGCTGGAACAGGGGTTTTCCCAGGTGATAGTTAACTATGGCTTCATGCAAAGTCCCAATGTGCCGGTTGCCTTGCGGGCATGTGAATCATTCGGCCTGAAGGTAAATCTGGAAACCACCACGTTTTATCTTGCCCGCGAGACCCTGATTCCCTCCCTGGAGCGCCCCGGCATGATGCTCTGGCGGGAGAAGCTGTTCTCGTTCATGACCCGTAACGCCCTGCCGGCAACTGATTTCTTCAGGATACCGCCCGAGCGGGTCGTTGAATTGGGCATACGGATCGAAATCTAGTTGGGGGGCATAGCATCCCACTCCCCTCCTGACACCGTCAAAAATGCCGCCAGCAAGGCCGTGCAACAACTTTCACGCCGCTTGAGCAGCGTGAGTGAACGTCTGAGCACCAGCGGGCTCTTCACTTCAACAAGCCAGCCATGCTCAAGTTCACGATGTACAGCAATACGCGAAAGGCAGCTTACCCCAAGCCCGGAGGCCACACCGTTCTTGATCGCCTCGGTATGACCGAATTCCAGTGCTATTGCATAGCTGACACCGGTTTTATCCATCGCATCTTCAAATATCTCACGGGTACCGGAACCTTTTTCCCGCATGATCCAGGGGGCCAACGCCAGCATCTCCGTAGTGGCACTCTTCTCCCTGGCCCAGGAATGTTCAGGCCCTGTCACCACAACAAGCTCGTCATCACGCCAATGCACAGCAACAAGCCCCCTGCTGTGGCACGGGCCTTCGACAAAAGCGACATCAAGATCACCGGCTTCAAGCCATTCAGCCACTTGCTGAGTGTTGCCCACCCGCAATTGTACCCTGGTACTGGGATACAACCGGGCAAAGTCGCCCAAAAGTGCCGGGAGCAGGTAATTCCCAATGGTAGTACTTCCTCCAACCAGCAATTCACCCACCAACTGGCCGCTATCTCCCTGCAGCTGCTGCTCTACCCCTTTGACGGCCAGCAGTATAGCGCGAGCGTCTTTAAGCAACTGCCGTCCGCTGTCATTCAGAAAGAGTCGCCTTCCGGAGCGCTCAAACAGCGGGGTAACGCTCAACTGTTCAAGCTGTGACAAAGCCATGCTGACCGCCGACTGGGTCAACAGCAGTTCCTCACCCGCCTTGGTAACGCTGCCGGTGGCGGCTATCTTTTCAAAAATTTCCAGTTGCCTGAATGTCAATGACATTGTCATAAATCCAATTGATGCTTTAAATCAGTATTATTCATTTTTATTTATAATATATTCCGGGTAAAGTATCAATAACCAAACCAACAAAAGGAGTCAATTGTGAAAAACACCACCGGCTTGAAAGTACTGTTCTGGATACTGTTGCTGGGCTGTTGCTGGCCTGTCGTCAACGCGCCCATGGCTCTGGTGGCCGGAATTACATTCGGGATTATGATCGGCAATCCGTGGGGAGCGACAACATCTACCTGGAGCAGGCGGCTGCTGCAAGCTTCAGTGGTTGGTCTGGGGTTCGGCATGAACCTGCCGGAACTTTTCAAAACCGGCAAGGATGCCTTCCTGTACACCGCAATAAGTATCAGCTTTACGATGATCGCGGGGTATCTGTTAGGCAGGCTTTTCAAAACACCCCAGCGCACCTCTACCCTGATCTCTTTCGGAACAGCCATCTGCGGCGGCAGCGCCATTGCAGCCATGGCCCCGGTGATCAAGGCTGAGGCGGAGGAGACCGGTGTTGCCCTGGCAACCGTCTTCACCCTCAACTCCATTGCCCTGCTCCTCTTTCCTCCCATAGGGCACCTTCTGGGAATGGGGCAGCGACAGTTCGGCCTCTGGTCCGCTCTGGCGATCCACGATACCAGCAGCGTGGTAGGAGCCGCTGCCGCCTATGGCGCGCTTGCCCTGGCCGTCGGCACCACGGTCAAGCTGACCAGGGCATTATGGATCATGCCTGCTGCCCTGATTGCCGCCTGGGTCACCAAGTCGGAAGGGAAAGTGAAATTTCCCCTCTTCATCCTTGGCTTTATTGCCGCAACAACCATCAAAACAATGCTGCCGCAGTTTGAGCAGCTCTGGAACCCGCTGAACAGCATGGCAAAACAGAGCCTGGTGGTGACCCTTTTTCTGATCGGCAGCGGCCTGACCAGAGAGGTGCTGGGCAGAACCGGCATCAAACCGCTGGCCCAGGGGGTAACGCTCTGGATACTTGTTTCGGTTTCAAGCGGCATTGCCATCATGTCTGGCTGGATTAACTAAAAACAGGTTGAAATCGAAAGGAACAGACCATGAAAAACATTGATACCATCTTGTTTGCAACGGATTTTTCAGAAGTATCCGACTACGCTTTCGCTTACGCCTTATCATTGGCTTCTACTTTTAACGCCCGCATGGTTATTGTTCATGTGGTTACCCATCAGGTTGATCTGCGAAACTTTTATGTCCCCGAGATTTCCTTTGACGACATAGACAAGGAGGTTGAGGCGGGAGCAAAAAAAATGATGGCCGACTTCTGTAAAAAATGGAGTGAGCAGCTTCCGGACGCCACATCATTTGTAATGAATGGGATACCATACGATGAAATCCTCAAAAAGGCTGCTGAAGAAAAAACGTCGTTGATAGTCATGGGAACCCACGGAAGACAGGGGTTTGATCACTTCATCTTTGGCAGCACCGCCGAGCGGGTTGTGAAAATGGCTTCTTGTCCGGTTCTGACTGTCCGCCCTCCGCATCAGCCGAAAAAGTTGTGATTGCAGGTGCAGCAGGCATGATTGGTCCAAACATGGCACAGACTGCCATAATGATGGAATTAAGCTCTACCCTTTGCTTGTATGATCCTTTCAAATCAGCACGTGATGGAATGATTTGAATCCGAATATGTAAACGATGTGGGCTGGTATGCCCTGCCCTGCCGGGCTCTTGCTTAGACAGAATCATCTGGTTGGATAAACTGAAGCAGTCGTAAAAAGTTCAGTCATAAATACGCGACTCGCCTCCGGCGACACCGGAGGCGAGTCATAAGAATTGTACTGATTCAACAATGCCGATTTCCGGCAAGCTATTCTTTGAATGCGCGCATCATCAGCTCGTAATCCTCCAGCAGCGATTGCAGATCCTCTTCATGTTCCACCTCCTGCTGCAGGATAGTAAGTACCATGTTATAGGTAACCGGATCCTTTTCCCTGGTAATGTCCATCAGCCGCTTGTAAACGCCGATTGCACACTGTTCGCCTTTTATATTCTGCTCCAGCAGCGTTTTCACGAACGGGTCATCCGGCGCCTCATAGCCACAGTTGGTGAACGTGTACCATTCTTTGGGCTCGGTGACTGGTGTCCCTCCCAACTGAATGATGCGCATCGCCACCATATCGGCGTGCAGCAGTTCCTCGGTGGCGTGCTGTAGCAGCTCGGCACCAACGGCACCCTTCATCGGCCCCTTTACCAGCTTTGCACCCAGCCAGTACTGGTAATAGGCCAGCCATTCGTCACTATAGGCCTTGCGTAACAGGTCAAGCAGACCATCCACATCCATCCCGATAATTTCTCGCCCTTTTGATCCCATGTCTGCATCCTCCTTTCAGTGTCTCTGTATTATCCCTTCAGTTTTTTGGCAATTTTCGCCACATGCGCGCCCTGAAAACGGGCCCCGGCCAATTCGTTCGCACTCGGCATCCGTTCACCTTGGCCACCCGCGATGGTCGATGCGCCATAGGGTGAGCATCCGGTGATTTCCCCGACCCCCATCTGGCCGGCAAAAGAGTACGGCAGGCCGACAATAACCATCCCCTGGTGCAGCAGCGTGGTATGAAAGCTGAGGATGGTCGATTCCTGGCCGCCGTGCTGGGTGGCGGAGCTGGCAAACACGCTGCCGACCTTGCCCACCAGAGACCCCTTCATCCAGAGCCCGCCGGTTGCATCCAGAAACTGGCGCATCTGGCCGCACATATTGCCGAAGCGGGTCGGAGTGCCGAAGATAATGGCGTCGGCATCGGTCAGGTCATCCACCGTGGCAACGGGAATATGGGCCATCCCTTTCTGAGCCTCTAGTGCCCCCATCATTCCGAGCACCTCATCAGAGAGTGTTTCCGGTACGCGCTTGATGAGCGCCTCGCATCCGGCTACCTCGCGAACACCTTCGGCAACCGCCTCGGCCATCCGGTACACGTGGCCGTACATACTGTACTGTACTATCAATACCTTGCACATAGTTTGCTCCTCCGTTTTCGTTATGTCACTTCTCGAGCAACGATAAACAGCTCGATGCTGATCAGATCATTCACCAGGTGCATACCGAGCCGCTCGTACAACTTGCCCGAACCGTAACAGACGTTCCAGAGCGTACGGTCGAGATTGAATGCTGCCTGGGCTTTGAGAGTCCCGTCCTCCTGGGCTGCGATGATCGCCGGGAAGCAGATCGATCGGGTCGCCTCCTTGATAGTCAGCAAACCGGCGATTTCCATGTTTGCTGTTCCGGGAGTGGTTTCAGCAATTGCGGCTGCGCCGCGAAATTCAAAGGTTGCCGTGGGATACCGTTCCACATCAAAGAAATCCTCCGATTTCAGGTGCCGGAGCAGCATACTTCGCCACCCTTCGTCCTGAAGATCCAGATTTGTTATTGTGCTCATGTCGAGCACAATCGTGCCCGAAACTGGACGGCCATTCGTCAGGACGACGTCGCCGCCGGTGACGGCGATCCGGCCATAGTGGCGGTTATTGATATTGCGGCCGGTCCATTCAAGCACGCTCTTTTCCACATCGATGCGATAGACACCGTCGCGAACCGTGGCCGACGGAGGAACAGGAGCGCACGACTCGACCGCAAACCCGGACGCCTGCCAGGCCTGCAGCCCTCCCTCCAAAATTGCCACAGTGCGATACCCTGCACGTTCCAGCTTTTCTTTGGCCGTTCGGGCGGCCAGGGTCGTGCCGCTGTCATCATAGACGACAACAGCTCTGTCTCGTTCCGGCACGCACTCCGCTATCCGTTCCAGAAAGACCATCTCGTAAACACAGGCATTTCCGGCACCGGCTATATGCCGACAGGCAAAATCCTCCGGCAGAAGAACATCTATCAGGGAGACAGTACCGCTCGCGATCAGTTGCTGCAGCTCATGTGCAGTTATGGTTGCGTTCATACTATTCAACTCCTTTCTGCGGGCCGGGCGTTTGAACCCGGTCGAAGCGGTGCTTATTTGACGAACGTCCCGCGCTGGTATTCCTCAAATGCAACCTTCAACTCCTCCTGGGTATTCATCACAATCGGGCCATACCAGGCCACCGGTTCACCCAGCGGCTTTCCGGAGACAAACAGGAACCGCACCGGTTTGTCTGTCGTCGTTACCTCCACGGCATCGCCCGCATGTTCAAACAGCACCACGGTTTCAGCCGAGCAGAGACAGAGACGCTCCGTGTCCGACCAGCCGTGACCGACCATTTCATAGGCATAGGCATCGCGCTGATGGTCGAAGTACCCCTCTCCCGCCAGAATATAGGCAAAAGCGGTATGACCGGCCGGCAGCGGATGATTGAACACGATCCCGGCCGGCACGCTGATATCAAGCATTTCCGGTTCGATCACGATATCCCCCACCGGCCCCTTAACTCCCGCGACCTCGCCGGCAATGATCTTGACCGTGACGCCGCTGTCAAGCGTCACCTCCGGGATATCGGCCGCCTTGACGTCACGATAGCGCGGCGGCATCATCTTCTGGGCTGCCGGCAGATTTGCCCAGAACTGGAATCCCCACATGGTGCCGGTTGGGCTTACCTGCGGCATCTCCTGGTGGATGATGCCGCTGCCGGCGGTCATCCATTGCACATCCCCCGCTCCGATGACCCCCTTGTTGCCCATGCTGTCACCATGCTCCACCACCCCCTCCAACACATAGGTGATGGTTTCGATCCCCCGGTGGGGGTGCCAGGGGAAACCGGCCAGGTACTCGTCCGGGTTCGAGGTATGAAAATCATCCAGCATCAGGAACGGGTCGAACTGCGGTACCTGGGAGTAACCGAAGGCACGTTTCAGATGCACACCGGCCCCTTCGACGGTGGGGCGGCTCTTGAATATCTTGGCGATGCGACGGGTTGACATAATCAGGCTCCTTTCTGGATAGTGCGGGTCCGTTATGCAGTTGCAACCGGATAATCGGTATACCCTTCTTTACCCGGCGTGTAGAAGGTGGCCTGGTCGGCCTCGGACAACGCGATACCAGCCTTCATCCGCTCCACCAGATCGGGGTTGGCGATAAAGGGGCGCCCGTAGGCCACTATATCAGCCGCGCCGTTCTGCAGGTCGGCTTCGGCACGGTCGCGGTCGTAACCGCCGGAGAGAATGACCGACCGTCCGCCGGCAGCACGGAATGCATGGCACATGGCTTTTACTGTAGCCGGTTCCGGCTTGGGCGCCCCCATTGCCGAGTGATCCACCATATGCAGGTAGATGAGTTCCAGTTTACCCAGCGCCGCTGCCAGGTCGGTATACTGGGCGGAGATCCCGTCATAGGTGCCGCTCATGTCGTTGAATACACCATGGGGGGAGAGACGGATGCCGACACGGTCGGCACCGATTTCAGCAATGACAGCGGCGGCGACCTCAAGGGCAAAGCGGTTGCGCCCGGCCGCATCGCGACCATACGCATCGACCCGACGATTGGAACCGGGATCGAGGAATTGGGTAATCAGATAGCCGTTGGCACCATGAAGCTCGACACCGTCAAAACCGGCGCTGATCGCATTGCGGGCCGCCTGGGCATATTCATTGATGGCGTGCCTAATGTCATCCGGCGTCATCTCGCGAGGCATGTCGTAAGGCTGTTCGCCCTGACTGTCGGTCCAGATTTTTCCACTCATGGCAACCGCCGATGGTGCCACCAACTCCGCACCCACTGGCAGGTTATGCACGTTCCCCACCCGACCGACATGCATCAGTTGGATAAAGATCCTTCCGCTTCGGGCGTGGACGGCGTCGGTCACACGCTTCCACGCCTTGGTCTGCTCCGGCGAGAAGATAGCAGGAATGCGGGCATACCCCAACCCGTTGGGGGACGGCGATGTTCCCTCGGTTATGATCAGCCCTGCTCCCGCCCGCTGGCGGTAGTATTCGGCCATCAGGGTATTAGCCAGGTTGTTGTCCGCTCGTGAGCGGGTCATGGGCGCCATGACGACGCAGTTTTTGATTTCGATGCCGCCAAGATGGCAGCTTGAGAAGAGTTTCATGAGGTATTCCATCCTTTTATGCGTCATTTCAATCTATCATTCCACTGATACGATGGTACTCTTCAGGCGTGTCCATATCAAGCAGCACGCCAGGATCGTCCACGTCGAGACAGCGAATCCGGCCAGGATTGCACCGCAGCAGATCCCGCAGGGTCTGCTCTTCGCCCAGCTCGTCCAGTATGTCGCGGGGTATGAGCAACGGATGTCCGCGCCGGCCCTTGTAGCACGGGATGATACTGCGGCCGGGTGAATTTCCATGCTGTTCGATCAAGCTGGTAATAGTGCCTGCCGAAACCAGCGGATAATCGCAGAGTGACACAATGACCCCGCTCGCTTCAGCCGTCAAAACGTTACGGCCGGCCCTCACCGAGGAGGACATGTCCCCCTCACATGCCGGATTGGCCACGATCCTGACCGGATAGTCACGAATTGCCGTAGCCACCTCATTCCATTCTTCCGCAACAACCACCACAATTTTTCCAACCCCGCCAGCGACAAGCGCACCAATAGAGCGAGCTATCACCGTACTCCCGCCAAGCGGCAACAACTGTTTACAGCACCCCATACGCCGCGATTTTCCGGCCGCAAGAAGGATGGCAGCCACACTCCCGGTCACTTCCCGCTCCTGATAGCTATTAACTGGGCAACAATGCTGACAGCGAGCTCCTCCGGGCTCTGCGCGCCGATATCAAGCCCGACCGGCGTAATCACTCTGCCCCTTTGGGCAACATCGAAACCCTCTTCTTCAAGGGTTCTCAACAAAGCCTCCCGTTTGCGCTTGCTCCCCAGCAGGCCGATGAAACCGGTCTCGCTGCCCAGACATCCCCGCACCGCTGCGAAGTCATACAGATGTCCCGGCGTGGCAATCACAGCAAAGCTTTCCCGGTCCAGCGTAAGACGTCGAAATGCATCATCCACCGGAGAGCAGATTATCTCGTCAGCACCGGGAAGCAGGGCCGGTAGAGCACAGTCGGCCCGTTCGTCAACGACTATCACCCGGAAGCCACAGCCGTGAGCCAGCACTGTTACCGCCCGCCCCACATGACCGGCGCCGAACATGACCAGCAGTGACCGGCGCCCCTGAGGCTCGACAAAGACTGTCATGCTGCCGCCGCAGGCATAGCCGTGCGCTTCGGTCAGCACAAACTGCTGAGTGCGTGCTTCCCCGTCAATTAAAGCCGCACCGGCAGCCGCAATGGTTTCCTGCTCGATACGGCCACCACCGACAGTTCCGAGAGCACTTCCGTCACTCCGCACCAGCATTTTTGTTCCAGACTTGCGTGGCGACGACCCATTATGGGCCACCACAGTGGCGAGTGCAAACGGCTCACCCGCGCGAGTCAGGCGTACCATCTCTTCATACAACTCGAGGTCGGTCAAACACTCACCCCTTGTTCACTGCAGCCGTTATTTTATCCGGCGTTATCGGTAGTGAGCGAACTCTCGCACCACAGGCCGCGAACAGGGCGTTAGCCACTGCCGGGGCAATAGGTGGCACACCCGGCTCACCCACACCGCCCGGAGAGTCGCCGCTTTTGATGATAGTCACCTCCACCTTCGGCGTGGCCTCCATGCGCACCAACGGATATGTGTCAAAATTGCCCTGCTCTACCCGACCGTTCTTGAGGGTAATCGCACCATAAAGTACTGCCGACAACCCGAAAATGATGCCGGATTCCATCTGTGCCTTGATCGTATCAGGATTGACAATGCGGCCACAGTCAATGGCACAGACCACTCGGTGCACCGTAATGGTTCCTTTTTTGTCCAGTGACACCTCCGCCACTTGGGCAACGAAACTGCCAAATGATTCATGCACGGCAATGCCGCGGCCATGCCCCGCGGGGAGCGGTTTGCCCCAGCCGGCCTTCTTCGCAGCAGTATCAAGCACCTTCAGGGTGCGGGGATGTTTGGCAAGAAGGATACGACGGTACTGATAGGGATCTTTACCGGTTTTGTGGGCGAGCTCATCCATGAAACTCTCCATAACAAAGGCGGTGTGAGAGTGCCCCACCGAACGCCACCAGAGCACCGGCACGGCGTTTTTCGGACTATGCAGCTCAATCTGCAGGTTGGGGATAGCATAGGGAGTCGTTGCAGCGCCTTCCACCGATGTATCGTCGATGCCGCCCTTGACCATGGCCGACTCGAAGAGGGTGCCGGCAATGATCGACTGACCCACGATGCGATGGTGCCAGGCCAGCGGCATCCCCGTGTCATCAAGACACGCAACCACCCGGTCATACCACATGGGGCGGTAGTAACCTGCGCGCATATCATCTTCGCGGGTACGAATCACCTTGACCGGCTGCACTATCTTCGTGGCCACCTCCGCCGCCTCAATGACGAAATCAGAGCCGGTGCAGGCCCGCCGACCGAATCCGCCGCCCAGAAAGGTGGTTTCCAGGGCAACCTGCTCATTTTTGAGCCCGACTACACGGGCAGCAGCATTTCGATCCACTGTCTGGAACTGGCTGCCGGTACGGATAAGGCAACTATCCTTGTGCAAATCAACGAAACAGTTAAGAGGTTCCATTGGGGCATGAGCCAGGTACGGCACCTCGTACTCCACCTCAAAGCGTTGTTTCGCCCGAGACAGCACCGCCGGAGCGTCGCCATCCTTGCGCGCCACCATACCGGGTAAGGTGGACAATCGGGCATACTCCTCACGCATGGACGGAGTCGAAATCTTTGCACCATCCCCCTCATCCCAGAGTATCTCCAACAGATCGCGTCCTTTTACGGCAGGCCAGAAACCATCGGCAACAACTGCCACCCCCGCTTTCACCGCGACTACGTGTTTGACACCCGGAACAGCCTGCGCCTTGGCAGCATTAAAGCTCTTGATTGTGTCGCCAAAAACAGGAGGGCGTGCAATGACGGCGATCAGCATGTCCGGAACGTGGACATCGATACCAAATACGGCCGTGCCATTTATTTTGGCAGGACTGTCCAGACGATGGAGCGGTGTGCCGAGCAAACTCTTTTTCCCCGTTTTCTGCTTCGGATTCTTTGGAACCGGCAGTTTCGCAGCCTTGGCGGCAAGCATGCCAAAGCTGAGCTGCTTGCCCCCGGGCCCATGCACGATTCCGTTTTCCGCCCGGCAGGCGGCAGGCTCAACCTTCCACTGCCGTGCAGCGGCAGCGATCAGCATCTCCCGGGCGGCAGCCCCGGCCAAGGTAAACCGGGTCCACTCGGAACGCACGCTGGTGCTGCCACCGGTAACCATGATCGGCCCAAACTGGGTATGATTGTATTCCGGGGCAACCGGTGCAGGCTTGAAGGCAACCCGTTTCCAGTCACAGCACAGTTCTTCGGCCAACAGCATGGGGAGCGAGGTGTAGACCCCCTGCCCCATCTCGGATTTGTTGACAATGACCGTCACGGAGTCGTCTGTCCCGATGCGCAGAAAGGCATTCGGGGCGAAGGCAGCGTCACCTGCCGCGGCCGCATCACGAATGCCGAACGGGAGATGGCATGCCAGCAGCAGCCCGCCTCCGGCAAGGGCGCTGCTCTTCATGAACTGTCTCCGGCTCATTTTAATTTCCTCGCTCATGATTTTTTCCCTCCCTTCTTCGCCGGATTCCCACTGGCAACATGGATCGCTCGACGTATGCGGCCATAGGTGCCGCAGCGGCACAGGTTGCCGCTCATGGCACTGTCGATATCGGCGTCGGTCGGTTTCGGCTTCTTATCCAGCAGCGCCACGGCAGACATAATCTGCCCCGGTTGGCAGTAGCCGCACTGCGATACTTCCTGATCCAGCCAGGCCTTCTTGACCAGGTTGTTCTCCGGTATTCCTTCAATGGTGACCACCTTCTTGCCCTGCACGTCCCCCACCGGAGTAATACACGAACGCTGCGGCGAGCCGTCGATGTGAACCGTACAGGCGCCGCACAGTCCCTCGCCGCATCCGAATTTGCTGCCGCTCAGTCCCAGTTTTTCCCGCAATACCCACAGAAGAGGCGTATCCGGACTGACATCGACCTGCCGTTCCTTCCCGTTGACAGTGAAAACGATCATAATCTGTCCCTTTCTTACTGTTCTTCAACCAGCTTCCAGCTCAGGTCAGGGTTGTACGCCTTCATTTTACGGGCAATTACGGCTGTTTTCGGTCCCAGGTTCTTCTGGTACACCCTGCCTCGCTGGTTAACGATGAAGGTCATGATCCCGGACACACCCCACCGGGCAGGATAGGCGACCAGCGCATATCCTGCCACCATGTTGCGGTTGATGATATAGCTGAACTTTCCGCCCGGCGCATTCGGCCCCTGTTGTTTGAGGATGTGGAAATAATAGCCGTGAAACGGACGCGGGCCGTGCTCGCCCGCAGTACGTTTCTGCATATAGCCGCCTTCTTTCGCCTTGGCTACCAGCGGGCCGAGCGGGCTCTCTTTTACGCCTGCGGCAGTCGGCCAATACAGCCCGTTTTTTCTGCCTGGAGAGCTGATCATATGCTGCGCATATTTGGGCAGCTGATCACCGTCGGGCTCGGGCATGGCGTAGTATTCACGTTGTGCGTCCACGTAAGCACGACTGACATCGATCGCTTGCAGTTCGTTGCGACCGATGCGCCGGTTGAGGATTTCTTCACGGCCGGCCTCGGTATCAAAATGCCAGGAGTTTCCCTTCTTGATAATCGGCACGGGAAAAGGCCATTTTTTAGTGCCGATAACCAGAGTCGCCTTGTCATCGCCTTGTTTGACTATCTCGATGCCTTCCAGCACATGGCGGACAAAGTGATCAAACTCGGCCGCCTGCTCTACCGGATCGCCCGGTTCAAGCTCGTGTAAAACCGGTCCGAAGATCGCTTTCATGGCATTTTGATCTTTGGTTTGAGCTGCTCCGATCAGCGCCTGGCGAGCCTCTTCCGGTGAAGAAAATATTCGCTGCCCCTGATCAGGTGATAAAGCATAACTGCCAACCGGCAGCAACACGATTATCAGCAGCATGACTGACATCCGGAACAATCCCGCACCGCTATAAAAAATGCCCTGCACTTTACTCTTCATACGTGTATTCCTTTCATGAGTCTGCCGACAGACCGGAGACGTAACAACTGAAATAAATGATTTACACAGCTATCGGCGTTCTGTATCGCGACGCTTGACAGGTGCAACAGTATTCGGGGCTTGCCTAACGGCAGGAGGTGCTGTTTGCCGGACGGCAGGTGGCGGCACATGTGGCACGACAACGGGTGCCGACTGCCGCCGGACACCGGGGCCAGAGGGCCGCGGCGCTGGGACAGGTGTTCTCACCGGGACAGGCGTTGACTGTTGACGATTGAACTGTCGCATGTTTTCCCGGCTGGTCCGGCCACGTTCGCGAATAGTGGTGGCTTCCTTGCTATTGCCGTAACCGCCATACCCTTGGTTAGAACTCGAAGGTTGCGCGCCCTTCTCCTCCCGTCCCCGGTCTCTATCCCTTTTATCAGGTTGTTTGGTTTCCCTTGCCCCTCCAGTTGCCGACCGTGGCGGAACGGGGGCTACACCGGCCGGCGAGTGCTGAGGAGGACGTGCAGCAGGTGTAATCCGGGTTTGCGGAACATTCCGGTTTTCAATCCTTTCGCGCGGCCTCACAACAGGCCCCCTGGGCACAAGCGGAGCGCCGCGCTCACGGCGTATCCTGACGTCACGCCGGATATCTTCGCGATAGCGGCCGGTATCATGCTGGATCACTCTGCGGTTGACGTTGATACGGCTGTTCCTGTTATTGATATAAACATTATTCCGAATAGGGATATGCGTACGGGTGCGGCCAATCCAGCCGCCACCTCGCCATCCGTGATAATAAACGCGGTGACGGCGCCAGTCGAAATCGCGGTTCAGCCAGGCACCGATTGTGTAACCGATTCCAAAATTGATGAAACCGTAGGAAGGATACAGTCTCTCTACATATATTTCCTGTGGATCATACTGGGGTACATAAATCAGGTTGGGTTCAGCCGGAACGATCGAGATGAAATCGTCTTCCACAATGACCTGCTGCTGGGGGGTGGATACCAGGTTACCCTCCGCTTCGGCCCGGGCGCGCAGCCGCTGAATGGCATCCGTGACATCCTGCTCCTGATTGACAAAGGCCTGCCCCAGTGAGATTGTCCAGTCGTATTTCTGGTCCATCATAAAGAGTACCGTCGGATAGTGGGCTATCGCTTTGACACTTACATCCCACGACTGGTCGTCAATCTGTGACGATACCCCGTATTGTCTGACATAACGTGTTGCTTCATCGATCTGATCAATGAAAGTCGCAGCCGGTAGAATCTGGGCAATCAACGGATCGGGATAGAGCGCAATCGGAGCCAGCAGATCATCCAGTTCATCCGGAGTAAAGAGGGAATCACCGGAGTCTGCCGCTACATCCGAATAGCCGGACGCTTCATAGTCATCGGCCCAGACGATATGCCCGGAGGCAAACGCCAAAACAACAATCACGGCCTGAATCACAATTATGAATCTTTTCATGTGCATCTCCCTGAAAACGTCACTCATGAGCATAGAGAACTGACAAACCGATACACCGCACCGATAGCTGCTTCAGCAGGCGCTGGCCTCATGTTCGTATTTTAGAAAATGTGCCGGAAATGGCTTGTAAAAAATAGTAGCGGAGAAATCTTTCATGTCAAGCCGGGATGTATTAAAGAATGGGGAATTCGTGCTGATCGGCACGGCACGGAGCGCAGTCGTGTACAGTTGCTTGAAGCACGCTACATCGTCACCTGTATCCTCCGAAGTTGAAGAGTAGTCTCAAACGCGTCTTCTCCAACATTCAGGTACAAATTACCGTCTGAAATAGTGACTGTCCAGATTATGGATCGCCCCAAAGTGGCAACCAGACCGCTGATAAAGGCCTGATCAAAGCGTATGACGGACAGGTTTGATATGCCTTCAAGTTTCGGAAGATGCAGCTGCTCCCATTTTGGCAAGGCCCTCCCACAGGCAACCAGCGCTACGTGTTCCGTATGGCGGCTTGCCTTGATAAGACGATCCGCCTCCGGAAGTCCCACTTCCACCCATAGCAACACCCTGTCATCCGGCCCCTTCACCCAGAGGTCAGGTTCATCCCCGGCGCTGACACCCTTGGTGAAGGAAAGTCCCGGTTCAAAAAAGATTGCATAAGCCAGCAACCTGGCAACAAGACGTTCTTCGGTTTCTGACGGGTGCCGGGCGACTGTCGCCTGTAATGATTCGTAAATTCCACGTTCGACATCTGAGAGCTGAATAGAAACCCGATACACGGTAGATGGTAATGCCATACAAATATTTATCCTCCAGAGGAAACAATTTGGATTTCAGACGATGCCGGTCTTCGGCCACACCTTTGCCGGCCAGCCGGTGACAAAGGTGCGCTGAGCACGGCTTGACAACGCTGATGTTGGCAGTACAATTTGAAAATGCAAAGATCACCACTGATCTATTGGGGGCCGTGACTTTGCAACACCACAAAAAAAGGGGTTCAATATGTCAAGCACACCTATCCTTTACAGTATGCGCATCGGGATCGTTACGGCAGTTTTTTCGGCAGGCTACCTCTGCGGTTCATTGCCCCAGCACAGTGCAAACGCCCAGATGGGTGACTTGGGGGGTGAGTTACTCAAGAATGCGGCAGACAGCGGCGGGGCCCTCGGCAGTGTCGCTCAACTCGCAACGGCGATAACTGATATGGAAAAGCATGTTAACGGCCTACAAAAAAACATCGATACGCTCAAGAAAGTGAAAACGGCACTGGGTGGGCGTTGAAAAGTCGCGGGCACTTGTATCAGATGCGCCACTAATGCTCATGCGTCGTTTTTCTGGTCAGCTTTGTGAAATTTCTTATCCTTGTAGCCATCCACCGTGACTTCCAGATGTCCGTCGTTAGGGCAGAAAATCAAGCCATGAATGGGCACGTCAGACGGGATGAGGGGACTGGAACGAATTTTCCCCACAACCTCAACCACGTTTTCTGTCGGGCAGGAAAAAGCGCCAAGCCATTGCGCCAGGTCCGGCACATTGGTTTCAATTTCCTGAGGCGATATACCACGGGCAATCATGTCGCTTTTCATTTTTTCCGGATCGACAGTAGCCATGCCGCAATCTTCATGGCCGATGACAAAGATTTCTTCAACCCCCAGCATGAAAATAGCAGCAACCAGACTACGGATAACCCCGCCTCGTGGATGAATCAGAGTATTACCGGCGTTCTTGATAACCTTTGCATCGCCACGCCTTATCCCCATGGCCGGTTCCAGAAAGTCAACCAGCCGGGTGTCCATACAGGTAAAAATGGCGAGCTGTTTTTTCGGATTTTTCGGGAGCGGGGAAAATGCCCCAGGATGGACAAATTTACGGTTTGCCGTAAGAATTGTATTGAGCAGGTTCATATAATGGTTCCTCACATACGTTGTATTTGCCAGCCTTTAGTACTGTTTCATTGTTTAAGAGCGTTTATTCAAGATTTGACATCTTGCTGCCAGCCGAATCAGATGCAAAAACGTTACAGGTAAGTAAAGCCAAGACCAATAGAACATATAATAGCAAGTTTACCCATTGATTCCTCCGATAATTCTATAATGTTAGACAGAGAGAGATCTTAATCATGGCGCGTCACATCAGATAACAGAATTTAACTACGTAAAAACGTTGCAACTACATAATAAATTTACAAATACGCTCGTGAGTACCTCCCTATTCCGGGTCCTCTTTCAGATCAGCAAGCATATCCAGTGCAAAATTTTTAGCCCTGCCGCTCGGCGCGATCATGCCGTACGCAATTGCTTCCCGCAGTTCCGACTCGGAGGCCCCTTCCGACTTCGCGACCGCGAAGTGTTTTTTAAATCACGCCGGACATCCAACTGCAATGGCGCACCCCACTCTGATCAACTCTCGTACTCTCGCATCCAGCACCTCTTCGTACTCATAATCGAGAAATTTTTTCCTGATGTTCATGGTTGCTCTCCTATAACAATTATTTGTAGACACTCGTCTACAAACTCGGACGACGTGATAGTGACACTTCCTCTTAACATGACAAATCGATATTTCACAGTATAATTATTTACAGGCTATAGATTCGCTTCTCGCGTCAACGCTAAAACTGGTTAGGTAGAAATAATGAGCGGAGATTATGAGCCACCTAAAATTGAGTAAAATCAAAAAGCTGCTTATTTTCTTGGTGTTGCTTGCCGTGTTGGTCCTGATATCCATCATGACCCATGCCTGTTTCGGCACGTTTAGTCCCTCAAAGAAGATCCCCGCCGACGCAACATCCGATTTTGCCCTCTTGGCCGAAGCTTGGAACACTGTCCAAAAGGTTTATGTAGATAGATCTGTTTTGAAGCCCCGCCAGCTTATCTACGGTGCCATAAGCGGAATGGTGGATTCTTTGGGAGATACGGGCCACAGTACTTTCCTGACGCCGGAAATGATTAAGGAACAACAGAAAGTTATTGAAGGCCGGTACAAAGGTGTGGGTATTGAAATCCGGATGGAGAAAGGTCGTACAATCATTGTTGCACCGCTTGACGGCTCTCCCGCACAGAAGGCTGGTCTGCGTTCCGGAGAATTCATAACAGCGGTAGATGGCAAAAACGTGATTGGTCTCCATCTGATACAGATCGTGAAACTCATCTCCGGTCCGGCAGGAACCAGGGTTACGCTGACCATTTTAGATCCGGCGACCAATTTAACAAAAGATATCATGTTAATCAGGGCGTCCATTACGGAAGAGAATGTCCGGTGGAAGTATCTTGCCGATTCCGGAATTGTCCAACTCCGAATAGCCAGCTTCAGCAACGGGGTGACTAACGACTTGGGAGAGGCTTTGAAAAAGATCAGGCAGCGGAAGACAAGAGGAATTATCCTTGACCTGCGCGATGATCCTGGCGGATTACTCGAAGAGGCCGTTGGTTGTACCAGCCTGTTTTTAAAAGAAGGAAATGTTCTGCTTGAAAAAAACGCCGCGGGTAAAATCAGGCCGATCCCTGTAAAACACGAAAGAGAATCAACCCAGATACTTCTTGTTGTTCTTGTAAACGAAGGTACGGCAAGTGCTGCCGAAATAATGGCCGGCGCAATTCAAGACGCCGGGAGGGCAAAACTGGTGGGCACGAAAACCTTCGGCACCGGGACTGTGCTCGGGCAGTTCAGTTTGTCTGACGGGTCGGCATTGATGTTGGCTGTAGAAGAATGGCTGACACCCAAGGGGCGCTCGATATGGCATAAAGGGATCACCCCGGACATTGATGTGAGACTTCCAGCAGGGATTCGCCCGCTGTTTCCCACCGAGGAAACGAAACTCAGTCAAGCGAAACTCCAGGCAAGCGGAGATTCCCAGCTCCTGACTGCTGTAAAACTGTTTTCGGAAGAAAAATAGTGTAGGGAGGCGGTTATTATAATTACACTAAATAAATTATATGCGAGACATTAACATAAAAATAGTGGCGTGGTGCTTTCCACTTGTTCTCTTTGCCTCTTTGGTCAGTTGGCGTTTTCTGGATACCTGGATTGCCCTACGTGTCATGGAGCGCATTAAAGCTTTCGCTCTGTTGCAACATGGCACCTCTGACATTCCAGATATCCTCTTCCTTTTGGCAGTTACTGCCAGCGGTTTTTTCTGGAGCAGATATCTCCTTCTCAGGCGTCAGGGGATCCGCAACAATCAAGTGCTGTTTTGCGAGAATGCAGGTACATCCATCCCTCTTGCTTATTTCCTGAAATGGCTCTTCAAAATTGTTTTTGGCAGAACAAATACGCGAGTCTGGCTTGCAAACCAGACGGATGGAGGCTTTCACTGGTTCCACGGCGGAGGAGACTACAGTAGTTTTCCATCGGGACATATGGCGGTATTTACTGCTTTTTTTACCACTGTCTACCTTTATTATCCTCGATACCGGTCAATTTCTATCGGCCTGGTGCTAATCTTGGCTGTCGCCCTGATAGTCACGGACTACCATTTTCTCAGTGATGTAATCGCTGGAGGTTTCCTTGGTTTGATTGTGGCTGTTATGACCAGATACTACTTTGAAAAAAAATAATTGCCACAAAGGGGGAATTATAATTCCATCATGGAAATTACTGGAATGGAGTTATGCGTACATCCAAAACGGTTCGACACAACAATCAATGATTAACTTCGTTCTTTAATATTTTCCCTTTTTATTCTTATCGAGGATTCCACACTCCGGTCTTCTTCTGGACCGTCGTCAAGAGAGTAGTGGCAGGAGGCTACTCCCTGGTAGAGGTTGCCGGGCGGAGGGGTGCCGCGCTGTTCCTGCGAAAGGATGCAATCCGTGTAAGGGAGCTGGTCTTTACGGTTGCAGCTGATCAGGACGCGGACCACGTCAGAGCTGATGGCCCCTTTCACCGCCAGCACGGTAATTTCATCCAGGGCCGTGCGCAGATCGTAGGATATGGGCCGATAGGGTCTGGGGGAGATGAGCGCGTCAAATACATCGCTGACGGCCACAATTTCTACATTTCTGTTCCGCAGTGCAATCCCTCTCGGATAGCCCGAGCCGTCGCACCGTTCATGGTGATCACGGGCGGTAATGGCCGCCGGATGATTCGAGTCCTTTAAAAAATAACTCAGTAGAACATAACCTGCCGCGGCATGGTGACTCAAGCCCTTCATGCACAATGAACTTCAGTTCATTGTTGTCCCAGGGTTTGATGATAAAGCGGAAGGCCTCACTGATATTTATCGCGTCAATAGCGATCTTGAGGTCGGCATTGGCGGTCATCAGGATGCGCCCTGTTGTAGGCGAGATGTGACGAATCCGTTCCAGCAGCTCTATCCCCGATATACCGGGCATATGACTATCGGACACTACAAGCCACACATCCTCCGTGCGGATGATCTCCAGCGCCTCCTCTCCACCAGATGCTACCAACAGCCGCACAACGGCATCATCCGAAAAAAGTTTCTGGATCGCAAGCCGAATAGACATTTCATCATCCACAAAAAGCACAGTTCTCATGCCCAATCCTGTAAAAGAATCCTTCTGATTTGATTTATCCGGCATAGTCATCCACCTTGTTGCTCTCGGGGGGTTAGCAAACGACTAACGTCATGCACTGAAACTCTATATGTCGATCGTACCACCACACCCCTTGTGACGGAATTGGACCGCTGACGAGATCTGCGTTCATAAATCAAATTTGAGTAAATGATATTTTTAATTCCTTTGATAATTTATTTATTATCTTAAATTCACTTTCCCCAACTTCTTTTTTTTTGTCTCTTGCATTCCATGCCCTGATAAGCGCGATTACATTCTTTGCTTTTGGAATATTTTGACATTCGTAAGCACTGTCGGTGTCATCTTCAGTAGGAAGTTTGCATTCTATATCGGAAAGAACACCTTCTAAAATTGCTACAATTTCTTCAACGCGTTTGTTTGATGCTTGGGGCAATTCGTTAATTAAGTTTTCAATTTTGCTGGTCATATATAATCTCCTTTTTTTAAAAATATATCATATGACAGGGAAAACGGTTTGTTATTCAAATCTATTTTTAAAGTCACATAAACGCAATACAGACATATGGCTGAGAACATCTGTGGACTGCTTGGAATAGCGGACCATAGCTTGGTGATTCATAACGCCAAAGAAGAACGGTCAGGCAAACTCATATTTAATTTTACTTCAATTCTGAATTCTGCTCCTCCGCCGATGTTAGCTACTGTCAGGCGGCCTCCCATATGTTCTTCAATGATGTTTTTGGACATGTACAACCCGACACCGGATCCCTTACCTTTTGGCTTGGTGGTAAAATAAGGATCGAAAACCTTGCCAATAGCACTGTCGCAAATCCCTCCGGCATTGTCTCTAACAGTCACAACAGCATAATCTCCGAGGCACTCCGATCTAATAGTTATCGTAGGGTTTGATATTGCCCGCTCAATCAAAACATCTTTGGCGTTGCTCAGTAAATTTAATAGGACTTGCGCATATTCGTTGGGATATCCGTTGATCTGAATGTTTTTATTCTGTTCTACGACTAAAGCAATGCCGTGATCCGCCAGAGTGGCACGCACGAGAGTGACAGCTTTTTTTATGCTGTCTTGTACACTGAAACAGGCAATCTTATTGTCCTCTTTAAAAAAGTTCCTGAAATCATCTACCGTCTGGGACATGAAATGAATCAGCTCCATTACATCTTTCATGTCGCAGGTCATTTGTTCAACAGTCATTTGGCCTGCAACAAATTCGTACTGTATGTTCTGGAGGATCAGGCCTAATGAGTTGAGTGGTTGACGCCATTGATGGGCAATATTGTGTATCATCTCGCCCATGGTGGCCTGCCGATTTTGTAGGAGCATTAACTGATCATTCTGGCGTAGCTGCAGAACTGCTTCTGATATTCGGGTTTCCAGAGTGCGGTTTAATTCCTCAAGCTTAAGCTGTTCTGAAACCAGAGCTTCCTGAACCTTTTGCCGCTCTCCAATTTCAGCTTCAAGCAGCATCTTCTGATCTTGGAGAGCAATCTCCCCAAGTTTTCGTTCCGTAATATCAACATTGCTGGCCCGTTGGCCGAGCGGGGTTCCATCAACGTCAAAAATTGGGCGGCAGATATGACCAATCCAGCGTATCAGGCCATCTCGGGTTATTATGCGAAATTCGATTGGCTTAAGATCCCCGTTTGCCAACATATCGTGGGTATGATTGTTAAAGAAAGCGACATCATCCGGATGAACGATTTTCACTAAGAGCCCTGGATCACGATAAAAATCGTCCGTGGTATATCCGCTAATTTGGGCGCAAGAAGGAGAAACATAACGGAAGCGTCTGTCAGGAGCTATCCAGTATTCCCAATTGTAGGCAAAATCGGCCACAAAGCGGTATCGTGTTTCACTTTCTCTCAGTTCAATGGTCATATCCCTGGCCGCTTTAATGGCTCGGGCTCGGCTCGTTACCAGTAAATATGTAAGCGCGGTTAGCAGCAGAGTCAGCGATACACCCGCAACCGCAATTAGCTGATGTTTGTTGTTACCAATTCGTCTTTCAAAATTGGGGAGAGGGGACATTGCCACTGTCCATGTTTGACCATAAATTTCAATATTTGTAAGTGATTGCAGCGGCAATCTTGGTGTCTGTGCTGAACGGCGGCCATTTGAAGCATAGAGCAACGTATCTTCAGAGATTTTGGTACCGTTGTAGATTTCAATATGAATCTCATTTGTCCGTTCTAAATTCAAATGAGTCATGAGGGCATCTATACGCATAGATATGGCTAACCAGCCAATAATATTTGCACGACGCGATGCAATTGAATTGTGTAAGGCACCCCACTTATACACCGGCAGAACCAGCAAAACGCCAGGTTGTTCCTGATTAGCGCTATTTTGTTCAAGTCGAATTTTACCGGTAAGAGTAGCTTCACCCGTGTCGCGTGCCATATCCATAGCGGCCCGCCGTACCGGTTCAAGGTAAGTGTCGTAGCCGACAACACGGCGATTGTTATCGGTGAGCGGAGCAAGATAAATAACCGGGACGTAAAATTCGCGTCTCCCCGTCGGCCTGATTCTATAGTCAGGGAATCCTTCTGCACGAACAGCAGAAATATGGGAGGTTTTCTGTGCATCAGGTACTTTTAGTGCGAAACTGACACCCTGGATGCCGGAGTGACTTGTTTCCAATTGAAGCGTTGCTATGTAGTCCTGGAATTGTACGCGATCTACATTATTCCCGGAAACAACAAACAGGCCCTGAACACTGCGTAGAATTCGCTCATTACTCTCAATACGCTGCTTGATAAGTGTAATGTC
>JABBNX010000036.1 GCA_019352135.1 Pseudomonadota bacterium | reverse complement strand
CTACCCGCTCCTTCAGTTTCGGCTGTTGGATTTTTTTAAAACGATCCCGGAATGGTTCAGCTGCGATGGCCGGCAGGCTGCGGCCATCGGTCAGATCCGCCAGAAACATCGGCAGGTGGCGGATGAATTTTCCCGATGCAAACGGCTTGCCTGCGATAGACGCCGCCCGGAGCATGCCATGGAACAGCTTGCGATTGTTCACCACGGCATAGATCGATTTCTGCAGCAGCGGCACCCCCTGCTCAAGCACCAACCGCCGCCGGAGCTCCATGATCAGATCCGGAATATCAATCTTTCCGGGGCAGACATCCTTGCAGGCGCCGCATTGGATACAGAGCCCCTGGATATCTTCCGATTTTTTCAGCTCATCGAACCAGGCGGTCAGTATGGTGCCGATGCCGCCGGTATATACCTTGCCGAACACATGCCCACCAACCAGCCGAAAAACCGGGCAGACGTTAAGACAGGAGGCACAGCGAATGCATTGCAGCGCCTGTTTGAACTTAGGATCTGCCGCCATCTCGGAGCGGCGGTTGTCCATCAGGATAATATGCAGATCCTTCATTGTCCCGTCGCTGTTCGGGGTCGGACCGGTGATAATCGAGACATAACTGGTCAATAGCTGGGCGGTGGCACTCCGGGGAAGCGCTTTTAAAATAGTGGCGACATCTGCATACTTCTCGATCAGCTTTTCGATGCCGACCAGCGCGATATGGATCTTGGGGAGCGACGTGACCAGCCGGGCATTCCCCTCATTGGTCATCAAAACGATGCTGCCGGTTTCCGCGACGGCAATGTTGCCGCCCGAAATACCCATATCGGCGGCAAGAAATGTCGGACGCAGCTTCTCGCGAGCCACCTTGACGAGTCTCGGGATATCTGACGACAAACGTTCATTGACCTCCTTGCTGAACAGGTCGGAGACCTCCTCCTTGGTCATATGGATCGCCGGCATGACCATGTGTGATGGCGTTTGACCGGCCAGCTGGATTATCCATTCCCCCAGGTCGGTTTCTCCAACTTCAATACCGGCCTTTTCCAGGTATGGATTAAGATGAATCTCTTCCGTCGCCATAGACTTCGATTTCACGACGGTTTTGACGTTGTTGTCTAGCGCGACCTTCAGGATGTATTCCCTGACCTTGGCCGGGTCGTTCGTTCGGAAAACCTTGGCGCCGCTCGCTTCGGCATTCTGCGTGAACTGTGCAGAGAGTTCTTCAAGGTGGGAGGCGGCAGAGGACTTCAGGTCGGCAATCCTCCCGCGCAACTCCTCGAAGTCGATACCCTCATACGCCTTGGCACGATTGATCTTATAGGCCTCGGAAAACTTGCCGAGCGCCCCGGTCAGATTGGCATCATTAACAGCCTTGTGAATTGATTTCTTGAATTCAGTTCCCATTAGATTGCACCTCCCAACTCGTCAACGAAAATGATCACGAGCCGCTCGGGCCCATGCACCCCGATGGTCAGCACCCTCTCGATGTCCGCAGTCCTGCTCGGCCCGGTAATCATAGCAAGATAAGCGCACTCTTTTGGCTGGACCCGGGAAAGCAGCGCCGGCATATCGGGAAGTATTCCGCTGGTCGGCACTAGGGCAATATGGATCGCCGGCAGCGACGATACCAGACGTTGCTCGATGGTAGTAGAGTTCTGAGCCAGCGATCCGGTATCCGCCAAAGCCCACTCCATCTGGCTTATCCCGAAACGGGCCTCCGATGCCAGCTCGCGAGTAACAGCAAATTTTAAACCTGCAAGCCCCTGAATCACATCTCGATCCACGCCATCAAGAAAAGCACATTCCGCCCACAGAGCAGACTGCTGTGGCATATCGGCCAGGCCCTCTTCCTGTAAAAAACCGATCACAAAGTCCAATGCAGCCTTTTTGGTTGCAAAGCGATACACCTCGGCACTGACACCTTCTGCCCTGGCCTTGAATTGCTCGTATATCATGTGTGCCTCCACTGCTTATGTACTTTAAGTATGCTGTTTTGAATATTGTGAAAAAGGTTCTCGTCTGTTGCCTGCAGGTTTATCTGAAACCAGTATATAGATGGCTTCATCAAACAGCAATTAATTTGTATAACCACATTACATTAAA
The DNA here is from genome assembly GCA_019352135.1 of Pseudomonadota bacterium. Taxonomy (GTDB): domain Bacteria; phylum Desulfobacterota; class Desulfuromonadia; order Geobacterales; family Pseudopelobacteraceae; genus JACRCG01. The sequence continues at coordinate 23,909 of JABBNX010000036.1, read as the reverse complement.
CAAGATCTAGCACCTAAACACCTTGTTTAATAGATATATATAATGCCTTAAATTATGATTGACAGCTGAACATAAAAACTTATAATTGGTATTACCAATACATAAAACTTCGTTTATATTTTTATACGTATGACTTGTCGTCTATGTTTACGTAAGAACAGAGAACACGCGGCACGAGAGGAACCCACATGAAACCATCTCTGATCGACGAATTGAAAAATATCGTTGGCGCACCGTTCGCTTTGACAGACCGTGAATCTCTAGCGGTTTACGGCTATGACTCAACGCCGGGACTGGAGAGACTGCCGGGGATGGTACTGCTGCCGGGAAGCGCCGCTGAAGTGGCCCGCATCCTGCGCCTCTGCCACGGAGCGGGAATCTGCGTCACCCCCCGCGGTTCAGGGACCAATCTGTCGGGAGGCTCACTTTCCGCAGGCGGGGTCGTCGTACAAACCAGTCGCATGAACCGGATCATCGAGATTGACGAAGAGAATCTGACCGCGACAGTCGAACCGGGTGTCATTACCAGCACGCTGCACCGCGAAGTTGAGTCGCGCGGCCTGTTCTATCCTCCCGATCCGGGGAGCATGAACATATCCACAATGGGGGGCAACGTAGCCGAGAATTCAGGCGGTCTGCGCGGCCTGAAATATGGCGTCACTGCCGATTATATCATGGGCCTTGAGACTGTTCTCGCTGACGGCGAATTGCTCCGCACCGGCGGCAAAGCTGTCAAGGACGTGGCCGGCTACAGCCTCAATCGACTGCTCGTTTCATCCGAGGGAACTCTCGGCTTTTTTACCGGCATCACGGTCAAACTGATCCCCAAACCGCAGTGCAAGATCACTATGCTGGCCCATTTCCCGATATTGCAGGATGCCGCCCTGGCGGTATCTGCTATCATCGCCGCCAAGGTCATTCCGGCAACCCTCGAATTTCTTGACAAGGTAACCATCAAATGTGTCGAGGAGTATGCCCATGTCGGATTACCACTTGATGTCGACGCCGTGCTGCTGATTGAGGTTGATGGCCATCCGGCGGTGATCGCAGAAGAGGCCGCAGCAGTGGCGGAGATCTGTAAAAAGCAGCGCTGTTCTTTTTTCCAGACCGCGCAGAACGCTGCCGAAGCGCTCAAGTTGACCGAAGCACGCCGCACCGCTCTTTCAGCCCTGGCCCGGCTCAAGCCAACCACCATCCTGGAAGATGCCACCGTACCACGCAGCTGCATCGCAGCCATGCTGGAGATCATCCAGGCCTCGGCAAAAAAATATAATGTCATCATCGGGACCTTCGGCCATGCCGGCGACGGCAATCTCCACCCAACCTGCCTGACAGACGAGCGGGACAAGGATGAGATCGCTCGCGCCCACGCAGCCTTTGCCGAGATTTTTGCTGCCGCCATCGCCATGGGCGGTACTATTACCGGCGAACATGGCGTCGGTCTGGCCAAAAAGAAGTATCTGCCTGCACTGGTCGGTGAATCCGGCATTCGGGTCATGCGCGGGATCAAGCAGGCATTCGATCCGAAGGGGATTTTGAATCCGGGAAAGGTATTCTGATATGGACTACGTCAAACTGATTAACTGCATGCGCTGCGGGATGTGCCTGCCGACCTGTCCTACCTACAAGGAAACCTTTCTGGAGACCGCCTCACCGCGGGGCCGCGTGGCTCTTATCAGGAAACTTCAGGAAGGGGAACTGGATCAGTCGGAGCGTCTGCTTGACTATCTCTCACTCTGCCTGGACTGCCAGGCCTGCGCCTCGGCCTGTCCCTGCGGGGTGAATGCCGGCGAACTGGTGGCCGAATTCACCTGCGAGCGGAAATCTGACTCCGGCCTCAGCTTTATGGAAACTTTAATTCTGCACAAACTCGTACCGCACCCCGACCGTCTGGAGACATCAATGGCGCCGCTACGCCTCTATCAGAGTAGCGGCCTGCAGAAACTGGTCAGAACTCTCGGCATCCTCAAGATGTTCCCAAAACCGCTGGAGCGGATGGAAGGACTGTTGCCTCCCCTCCCCTCCCGCTCTTTGCGCCAGGAAATTAATGAGGTTACTCCCGCCGTCGGCAAGGAGCGCGGTACCGTCGGTTTTTTTCTCGGCTGCGTCATGAGTCTGGTGTTCTCCGAAGCCAGCCGCGCCACGATCAAGCTACTCTCCTCGCTCGGTTACCGGGTTATAACCCCCAGAAATCAGGTCTGCTGCGGCGCACCCAACATGCTGGGCGGTGATCTGACTGGCCTGAAAGAGGCAGCCCACACCAATATAGAGATATTTGGCAGCTGCGAGGTTGATTTTATCGTCACTGATTGTGGAGGCTGCGGTGCCGAACTCAAAAAATATCATCACCATATTGACGACGAATCTTCCTCAGCCTTCAGCGCCAAGGTACGGGATATTTCACAGGTTCTGGCACTGCATGCCGATGAGCTTGCTTCACTTCTCAAGCCGCTGCCGCTTAAGGTCACCTACCACGACCCCTGTCACATCGCCCATTGCCAGGGTATTCGCGCGGAACCGCGTGATCTGCTTAAACGGGTACCGGGATTGGAATACAAAGAACTTGAGGCGGCTGATGCATGCTGCGGCAGTGCCGGAACGTACAATATTGCCAAGCCGGAGTTGTCAGACCGGATCCTGCAGCGCAAACTTGATACTATCCGGGAAAGCGGAGCCCAGGTGCTGGTTACCTCTAACCCCGGTTGCCTGCTGCAACTCAAGAAGGGACTGGCAGATCAGCTGCCGGGTGTCAAACTCATGCATCTGACCGAACTGTTGGCGCTCAGTATGTCTCAATATAGATAGTGGCGGTTGCAGAACTGCAAAAAATACTATAAAAAGAGGGGTGCCACCATGACACCCCTCTTTTTGATTGGATCAACGCATGAATTTTCAGCCGATAAAACCCAAAAAAGTTTCAACCCAGATAGCTGAACAGGTTCGTGCTTCGATTCTGGCCGGAGAGTTTGCGCCGGGTGACAAGCTGCCGCCGGAACGCGAACTGGCCGAGATGTTCGGAGTATCCCGTCCTTCCGTACGGGAAGCGTTAAATATCCTGGCATCATCAGGGCTGGTCATGTCGTATCAAGGTGGTGGCACGGTAGTAAAGTCGCTGGTGGAAACCTCGGCCACTAACCCGCTGACTGAATTGATCCGCGTTCAGCAGGATCGGGCGCTTGACGTTATCGAAGTCCGTAAATGCATGGAATCGTGGACCGCCTGGTACGCTGCAGAGCGCGCGCTGCCTGACGATATCCGCCGCATGGATGAGATAATTGCCGGAATGAAACATAATCTTGAAACTAAGCAGCTCTCAGAAGACCTTGATGCCAATCTGCACATTGTTATTGCCCGCTCCACTCATAACATTGTCTGGCTGCACCTCATGCAAAACCTGTTTGATGCGATGAAAGAATTTCAGCAGACCGTCTGGCGCGCGGTATATCTGACCCGGGAAGACCATCAGCTTCTTTTTGAGCATCACAGTGCAATAGTACTGGCAATCAAAGCCAAAGACCCCCAGGCCGCCCGCGATGCCATGGTTCAACACCTGACTTTTGCCGAAGGGCGCAGCAGCGCTTATATTGCCCAACACCAGTTGTAGCCCGCTCAAACCAACTTTTCTGGAGACGCCTAGATGCAAATTATCCCCACAACCATTCCTGATGTCCTGATCATGGAGCCGAAAGTATTCGGCGATGATCGTGGTTTTTTTTTCGAAAGCTTCAATGAAAACCGCTGGCGCGAACTAACCGGTATTAATCTTCGCTTTGTGCAGCACAACCATTCCCGCTCTGCTGGCGGAGTTCTCAGGGGGCTGCATTATCAGATTCAGCAGCCACAAGGGAAACTGGTGCGGGTTGTTGTCGGCGAAGTGTTCGATGTTGCTGTGGATCTGCGTCAAAGTTCGCCAAGTTTTGGACAGTGGTTCGGCACCCTTCTCTCAGCCGAAAACAAACGTCAGATGTGGGTGCCGCCCGGTTTTGCCCATGGTTTCTCGGTAACGTCCGACGTTGCCGAATTTCTCTATCTGACAACCGAGTATTACGCGCCGGAGCATGAACGCTGCATTGCCTGGAACGATCCGGATCTGGCCATACGGTGGCCGCTTGCAGCAGAGCCGAATGTCTCAGCCAAAGACCGCCAAGGCCGGTTATTCAAGGATGCCGACATGTTTCCATGATCCGCTCAAACAACCGCTGGCTGCTGCAACTCTGCTGCTGCCAGCTCTTCATCATGCTTGTATTCATAAACTACTCCGCCGTCCTCCCCATTCTCCGGCAAGAATGGGACATGAACAACACTCGTGCCGGGATGATCTTTTCAGTCTATCAGCTTGGTTACATCGCTTCGGGAGTCATCCTCAGCATTCTCTCTGATCGTATAAACACCAAACACATCTTTATAACTGCCGCGTTCTGCTCGGCAGCCGGCAATCTTCTCTTTGCCCTGTACGCTCACGATTTTACCAGCGGCATGTTGTTCCGGGCATTGACCGGGATCGGCATGGGCGGCACGTATATGCCCGGCCTCAAACTGGTGGCAGAACGCTTTGAACCGGCCCGGCGCGGCAAGGCAATCGGTATCTATGTCGGCTCATTGGTGCTCGGGGGATCGTTTTCTCTGGCAGTAACCGGCTGGCTGACGGGACTCTACGGATGGAGAATCGCTTTTATCGCCTGTTCGCTTGGTGTCTGCATAGGAGCGGCGCTCTCCTTTCCGCTCTTTGCCGGATATCGCCCTGCCTCGCACAGTAGCAGCGCGGCCGGATATACGGGAGAGGTCATCAAGAACCGCCCCGCCCTGCTGATGATTTTTGGTTATGGCTCCCACATGTGGGAGATGTACGGCATGCGCAGCTGGCTGGCGCCCTTCTTTTCGTCGGCGCTGGTCGGTTGGGGCTTTGAAGCTGCCCGGGCAACTACCTTTGCTTCGACTATCGCTGCAGTTCTCATTGCCATCGGTGCGTTTTCGACCGCCGTTACCGGTTCCCTGTCCGATCGCCTCGGCCGAACGGCAACCATTACTGCCGTCATGCTCTCCAGCGCCGCCCTTTCCTTTACCATTGGCTGGCTGATCAATACCAACCTCCTACTGACCCTGGCGGTCGGTGTCGCCTATGGCTATCTGATTGTAGCCGAATCTCCGGTATTTTCAACCGGCCTGACTGAACTGGTCGCTCCCGGATATCTGGGCGCCGCCATGGGTCTGCAATCGCTCATCGGATATTCTATGGGGATGATCTCGCCAACAGTTTTCGGCTGGGCGCTGGACACGTTCCGTGATTGGCACCCCTATCCCGGTTTCCAGGCTGAATGGGGCATCGCCTTCGCTTTTATCGGCATCGGAGGAATTACGGGGCCGATTTTCATGTGGCTGTTGCGCAGGACACCGGAAAGCTATAAAATGGCGGGCGGGAATCGTTGATCAAATGATATATCTCTCGTTGGGTCTGGCCATCTCACGGCAACGTGCACCTTTGCCAGTTTGCACACAGGCTGAAAGGCGCGGCGGCCAATCTGGCACTTATGCAGCTGAAAATTTCAGCTGCATCAATCGAAGCGGTGGCCAAAACAAAGAGTGTTGAACTGACGGCCGCTCTGGTCACCGAACTAAATCATGTGTATAATCAGGCTGTATATGCAATTGAAAGCTTCAATTTAATCAGGAGGTAAGTATGGCAAAGGTTCTCATGCCGGTGGCGGAAGGCTTTGAAGAAATTGAAGCATTCACGATAGTTGATATACTTCGCAGAGCAGAAATTGAAGTTGTTCTGACCGGACTTCTCCCCGGCCCTGTTGCAGGCGCCCACAATATCAGTATTGTCCCTGATACAACAATCGAAATGGTCAATGGAGCTGCCTTTGATATGATCGTCCTCCCGGGTGGACAACCGGGGACTGATAATCTCAACGCAGATCCGCGAGTTCATGTGCTCATCAAAGAATTTGCCGATCATAATAAAATGATCTGCGCCATCTGCGCCGCTCCGATTATTCTGGCAACAGCCGGATTGCTACGTGGCAAAAAAGTAACCTGCTACCCTTCATATCGCGATCAATTGAATGGCGGCATCTTTGAAAATGCACCGGTTGTCAGCGATGGCACCATTATTACCAGCCAGGGGCCAGGAACAGCGGTTAACTTTGGACTGGCCATAGTTACCCGACTGGCCGGACGCCATACTTCAGACAAAGTTTCCAATGCCATGCTGGCTCAGGAAACACCGTCAGATCTATGGAATCCCAACCTATTCAACAGCATCATCCAAGCTCTTCTCTGCGCATTGGAGACGAAAGACAGTTATACGCAGGGACAAGCCAGAAGGGTTGCCGAATACTGCCTGAGCATCGGTTCAAAACTAAAACTACCCATAACTGAGATGCGCGACCTGTATCTGGGTGCCATGTTGCATGACATCGGTAAATATAACACTGCTGAAGATGTCCTCAATAAACCGGACAGTCTTAATCTTAGCGAAGAGACGCTGGCGCGTGAGCATACCCTGAAAGGAACACTTTTTGTTGTCGGCATCAATAATTTAAGTCATATCGGTCCGACCATTCTCCACCATCACGAACATTGGGATGGTGGAGGATATCCCGGTCGCTTGAAGGGCGAGCAGATTCCACTTCATGCCCGGATAGTTGCCGTTGCAGACGCATTTGATGCCATGATTTCAAACAGATCATATCGAGACGGAATCAATAAAGAAACGGCAGTTCGTGAGTTATTAAAGAAAAAAGATACACAATTTGAGCCCTTTATCGTGGATGTATTCATTGAATGCCTGAATGAATCACCGTTCGAGATAAAGGATTTCAGTTATTATTTTTAGGGTAGATAATCCGGCGTGCAACACAGGCGATGACAAAAAACAGCAGATTCACCATCACAATGGAAGCGCTTGCAGGCAAATTGGTCATAATGGAAATAATAATCCCGATAATCACCGAACTGCATCCCTGAAGTGCAGCCAGAACAATGCACACCTTGAAACCGCGCGCCAGTTGCAGGGCCGTCGCAGCCGGAACGATCAACATTGACGAAATCAGCATGACGCCGACCAGTTTCATGGCCAGAACCACCGACAGCGCAGTCAGTAGCACCAGGACAGCGTTAATGTACGACGTCCGGATGCCCGATACTTGGGCCAGTTCATCACTGAATGAGATGGCGAACAGCTCGTGATAATAGAGCGTCAGCATCAGCATAACACCGGCACAGAGCAGAGCAGCAATCACAACCTCTTCACTGCGTATCGAAAGAATGTTGCCAAACAGATAGCTCAGCAGATCAACATTGTACCCTCCTCCCGCGCTGGCTAGAATAATCCCGATCGAAATTCCGAGAGCAGATACGAGGCCGATAGCGGCATCACCACTCAGCCGTCCTTTTTCGGACAATTTGAGAATTCCGAGAGACGCCAACATCACTATTGGTGCCGAAACCAGCAGCGACATGGCTGAATAAAGCTTGAGCGCCAGAGCTATGGCGGTGCTGCCGAAGGTGACGTGCGCCAAGCCGTCACCAATCAACGACAATCGGCGCAGGACCAAAAAGACTCCCAAAACCGAGCAGAGCAAAGCGATCAGAGTGCCGGCCAGCAGGGCCCGTTGGATAAAGCCGTATGAAAGAATTTCCAGGAGATTCATAGTCAATGCCGGTGACAAATCAGATGCTGAGAGTGTTCACCGAACAGCGATGACATTTCCGGTGAATGACAAAACTGATCAAAGCTTCCGTAAAAAAGTAGTTTTTTGTCCAGATAAAGCATTTTCGAAGCATGTTCCCCGATCGCACCGCTATCATGCGTCACCAGCAGTATTGTGACACTCCGGGAGCGATTGATATCTGCTATCATGGCATAAAAGCGGCCTCTGGTTTCCGGATCGAGAGCGGCAGTAGGCTCATCCAGCACCAGCAGTTCTGGTTCGTTTACAATGGCCCGTGCAAGCAGAACACGCTGCAACTGTCCACCCGATAGTTCACCTATCAGTTTACGTTCAAGATCTAAAATGCCTAATTCATAAAGGATTGTATTAATTTTATCCTTATCGGCACGATTCAGTCGTTTTGGAAAACGCTTGAGCGATAATAAACCAAGGCCGACCGTTTCATGTACCGTCGCGGGAAAAACCGGGTTTACCAGATGCAGGCTTTGCGGCAGATAGCCAACTTTATGCCAGTCACGGAAACTTGATAATGGGGTACCGAACAACGTAACTGAACCATTGCCAATTGTCACCAGGCCAAGCAACGCCTTGATCAACGTGCTTTTTCCTGACCCATTCGGTCCTACTATCCCCACATAGTCGCCACGCTTAACCTGGAAGGAAATGTCTTCAAGCACTCTTCCTTCTCGATAGCTGCATGAGAGCAGCTCAGTTGTGACTATCGGGCCCGGCATTGAAGACCCTTTTGCAGTTGTTTCAGGTTGCGATCCATCAGATCAAAAAATGTGACATTGCGGGACATATCTTCCCGTGAAAGATTATGTGCCCCATGGAGCATTAATACTCCAACACCCGCTTCCTGGGCCAATGTTTCGGTCAGGCGTGGTGATAATAGTTCTTCAGCAAACAGGTATTTGGCGCCGGATGACCGAATTTCCCGGACAAGTGATGCCATGCGTTCGGCCGATGGTTCCGAATCGGACGAAATCCCGCTGAGGGCGTGATATTCCAAACCGTAGCGATGGGCAAGATATCCAAAGGTATAATGTCCGCCGTGCAGAATCATTCTGGTCGAACAGGAAGCTAGAGTTTTCCGGTACTTGTCGTCAAGCGCAGCCAGTCGTGTTTTCAATGTTTCAGCATTCTGACGATAGAATCCTCCATTGGCCGGGTCAGCAGCAACAAAGCCGTCAAGAATAGTGTCCACCATAAGTGCGGCGTTGGCAAAATCAAGCCATATATGGGGATCCATACCTTTCGCATCGTGTTCATGGTTATTGTTCATGCTACTTATCTGCCCATGGGCATGTTCATGAGTATCATCATTGCCGCCGGGACGATATTTGACGCGTTCTCCGGCATTGACGACCCGCAGTGATTTATTGTCAATACCGGTGATTATTTTATCAACCCACGGCTCCATGTACTTGTTGGTATAGATAAACAGATTGGCACGGCTGATCCTGATCATATCTTCAGGGCGCGGTTCAAACGTATGTGGTTCGACCCCCGGGGGCAGCAGCATGGTCACCTGTGCCTTGTCTCCGCCGATTGTACGGGCAAAGTCATAGAGGGGAAACAGGGTTGTGACCACCTGTAAATGACCCGTCTGTTGCTCTCCCCCTTTTTTGCAACCGGCGGCAAACAAGGCGATACAACAGGCAACAACAATGGAACCTACTCCAATTCTGATTTTCATACCAATTCCTTTTTTTGTACACTTCTCAAGCGGATTCCGTCAGGAGTCAAGGTCACAGCGCCCTCTTTAAAAAGTCCGCCGACCGCTTTTTTGAAACTTTTTTTGCTCAGACGAAGCAGATCGGCAATCATTTCCGGAGAACTTTTGTCAGTTAATGGCAAAAAACCGTCATGGGCCGCCAGAGCGACGAGAATTATTTCGCGATCTTTTGCCGCGTCCATAGCTCCACCTTTGCGCAGCGTGACATCAACCTTGCCGTCGTCCCTGATCTTTTTGACATAACCAAGCAGACGTTCACCACAGACAGGCGTGACGACCAAATCGGTATGGAAAATCAACCCGCTGAAGGTGTCATTAATTATAACTTTGGCACCCAGATCCGTGCAGGCGTACACCAGCAGATCGACTTCTGCGCCTTCTGACAAACTATCATCCACAGGTTTAATAAATTTTTCCAGTTTTGCCGAGGCCGCAATTCGGCCGCTGGTATGCAGATAGATCCGTACAAGCACCTGATCACCTCGCCTGACCGGTTCAATCTGTTCTCCAAACGGCAGCAGCAGATCCTTTTCCAGTCCCCAATCAAGGAACGAGCCTACTGTTGTCGTTTCCTTAACCTTCAGGAGTGCAAATTCTCCCACAACAGCGCGGGGCCTTCTGGTCGTGGCTGTAAAACGTTCTTCAGAGTCAACATAGACAAAAACATCCAACAGTGTCCCCGCTTCCGCACCCTTCGGAACAAGCCGCAACGGAAGCAGCACGTCACCTTCGTCTGATTTGAAAACGGCACCGGAAGCGGTGATACGCGCGATTGTAAGTTTATTGTAGTTACCGATATGAAGCATGTCTCTCCCTACGCATTAATAGCGCCATTTGAAGTTGACTGTTTTACACCCGGGCATGGCCCTCCGGAACAGGTTAAATCCTGCCTCTGTGGCATTAGTCCCGCTGCAGGTAAGCCATTTCAATCCCCGCATTTGCGCCAGATTCATAATTCCATCGTCGCCAATTGCCGTGTGGTAGATGGATATGCGCTCCAATGATTTCAAAGGACGCAGCAAAGCCACCCCCTGATCACTGATCCTGGTGTCAGAAAGATATAATTCCTGCAAACCGGCCAGATGCACGATGTGGCGTATAATCGTGTCATCACATCCATACAGAAACAGTGATTGAAGATCGTCCGGATGCAGATCTCCCATAAAAGCTGCATCCAAGCTGGTGTCGGCATTCACGTCCAAACGAAGTGACGTGTCAAGAAAAATCTCTTTTGCACCTCGTGCTATCCCGATACGCTGCCAATCCCGAAAGTCAACAGAAGTCGCTTTGCGTACATAGAGTGTCCCGCAGTTTTTTTCTGGCGGAAAACGGACAATACGCGTTTCAAACGGGAAACTTTCTTCACCCGTAGGCTCTCCAGCCTCACCGCGAACGGCTGACAAACGGCGACGAATTCGAGCGATGTCCAGGTCTACGGAAGCTGCCATCTCTGCCAGAAGATCGACACCATCGCTGAGAGCCTCATCCACCCGCAACTTGAAGTGGAAAATATCGGACTGTTTCAGTTCTTCAGTCTGGCGGATAATTGCATGAATATTTTGTTGTATCGCTGCAAGCTGGCGGATAACACGGACCAGTTCAAGTGCGATATCCAGCTCTGACCCATATGAAACGGGCGCTTGTTCCCATTCGCTCAAAAGGTCAATCAACGCCTGACGATTCCCGGTTTGATATGCTTCGTTGGCAAGAGCCATCAACTCCTGTCTTCGCAGCCGTTCGACTTCATCAGCAGCAAGATCGGGGTGAACAGCTTTTGCCACACCCCGGTACAGCGATTTGAGACTGAGATTGGCCGCATCCTGTGGCACGTCGTCATCATCAAGTAAATCGGTAGAGCGGCAGAAATGAGTATATGCAGGAGACTGTTTCAGGGATTCCGGCGAGTGTTCTTCCATCGTCTTGCCCAGAAGGCCATTTAATTGCCATTCAAGGTCTTCCAGAGTCTGAATCCTGACTCCGAGAATATCCTCATACACCTGTTCAAACATTCTTATTTCAGACTTCAGACTGTTATAATCCTGTTCGCGCTGATGAAGATCACCTTTAACCCGAACCAACTGCAGATATTTGTGTTCCAGCTCAATCTCTTCAGGAGTCTTCAGTCGATTTTTGAACGGGGTCATAGTATGCACCCTGTCAAAATATATTCACGCACTTCCCGGGCAAGCGGCAGCGTGATCCGTCGTTTTTCAGCCATAGAGAAACGGTATAATTGATGAAAAAAGGTTATCAAAGCGCCAACTTCACGGCTGGTAGTTGCCAGAATATAATCAACGACATCATCAGGTATTCTTATCTGATGGTCATCTGCAACCTTTTTGATAATCATTCTCCGGGAGTTATCATCTGATGTATCAAGACGGGCAACCAGCCCCCATAACAGCCGTGATGTCAAATGATCATCCATATTTGATAATTCGCGTGGCGGGAGAGCTCCGGCCATGGCTATTGTGCGCCCGGAGGTGTGAAATTCATTAAACAGCTGCCACAGCGCCCGGCGCAAGTCCGGATCATCGGGCATCTCTTGCAGATCATCCACCACCAGCCCGCCGGCTGAACAAAATATCGTCACAAGCCGTTCCGGGGCAAGCGGTTCACGGAGCGAAAGATAAGGGAATCTGCTGCCGGCAATTGACCGGAGCAGATGGGTTTTGCCTGACCCGGAAGGTCCATAGAGGTAAAGAAGACACTCGGAATCAGAAGGGTCGGCAATCTTCAACGCAAATCTGAGTGCCGCTCCATTTCCTTCACAGGGAACAAAGCTGTCAAAACTAAACATCGGGGTTATGGGAAAATCGAAAAACTGCTGCATATTAAAACAGGCTCGCGTGAGAAGATTCCGGGGCGATACGGCCAAAATGCTGATAGGCCGCACGTGTCGCAACTCTACCGCGCGGGGTGCGGTTGATAAAACCATTTTGAATTAAAAATGGTTCATAGACATCCTCAATCGTATCACTCTCTTCGCTGATAGCAGCTGCAATAGTGTCCAGTCCGACTGGTCCTCCCCCGAACTTGTCTATAATCGTCAGCAGGATCATGCGATCCATTTGGTCAAAACCGATTTCGTCTATTTCAAGCAGTTTTAGAGTTTCTTTCACAACGTCAAGAGTTATGACACCATCGGCACGCACCTGGGCATAGTCACGCACCCGGCGCAGCAGACGGTTGGCGATTCGAGGGGTTCCTCGACTGCGGCGGGCCAGCTCGGCTGCCCCCCGGGGGTCAATTTCCATCCCCAGAATACCGGACGAACGACAGATAATAGTGGCCAGTTCATCATAGGTATAAAATTCAAGGCGGGATATAACCCCAAAACGATCGCGCAGCGGTGATGAAAGAAGGCCGGCTCGGGTGGTGGCACCGACCAACGTAAACCGTGGCAGATCCAGCTTGATCGAACGGGCACTCGGCCCCTGCCCGATGATAATATCGAGCTGATAATCCTCCATGGCCGGATACAGGATCTCTTCGACTATATGGGATATCCGGTGAATTTCATCAATAAAGAGGACGTCGTGCGGTTCAAGGTTGGTGAGTATGGCGGCCAAATCACCTGGACGTTCAATAACCGGACCGGAGGTGGACTTGATATTGACTCCCATCTCACAGGCGATGATATTGGCAAGCGTCGTCTTGCCAAGTCCCGGCGGACCATACAACAGGACATGATCAAGCGCTTCCCCCCTCCCCCTGGCGGCATCTATAAACAGACGCAAATTGCCTTTTATCTTCTCCTGACCGATGTAGTCATCAAAGGATCGAGGTCGCAGTGTTGTGTCATACTGAGAGTCATCATCTCGTTTTTCAGGGGTGATTGTACGGGATTGCATCACAGCTCCGGTGCTGATTATCAGGGAGATCACAAAATTCAGACCATGGCCCCGACAGAATTTTCGTAACTATTGCGGGTTATTGACCAGTAACTGTATACCGGCAACAGTCAGTGCAGTATCTGTCTGTAATCCGTCAGCCATCCGTTTGACGGCAGCTCGCCCTGACGACACCTCGTTTTCGCCAATCACCACGCAGTAACGCGCTTTAAGCTTATCTGCCCGGCGCATCTGGCTTTTCAGACTTTTGCCTTCATAATCCATTTCGACGCGTACTCCGGATTTCAAAAGACCTTCCATCAGGCAAAATGCAACGTCACGATCCGCTCCTCCCATTGTCGCGATAAACAAATCGGGTAGAGTGACAAATTCCTGGCTTCCCAGCAGCAGCGCGATCCGCTCCAATCCCATTGCAAAACCGATTCCTGGAATGGCTGGCCCTCCCAGCTGCGAGATCAAACCGTCATAGCGCCCTCCTGCAGCAACTGCAGATTGTGAACCAAGCATTCCGGTAACCATTTCAAAAGTCGTACGTGTGTAGTAATCAAGGCCGCGCACCATACGGGAATTGATGCTGTACGGAGTAGACGAAAGGTCAAGATAGCGGCGTACGCTACTGAAATGATCATTACACCCGCTGCAGAGATAATCGAGCATTGACGGAGCCCCTACCGTTGCCTCAATACAGCCCGGCACCTTGCAATCCAGTGTGCGGAGCGGATTGGTGACAAAGCGCCGTTTGCAATCATCGCAAAGTTGCCCCATCCGTTCCTCCAGAAAACTTTGCAACGCAGTACGGTAGGCAGGCCGGCATTCAGGGCAGCCAAGCGAATTAATCTGAAGCGCTGGCTCAGTCAAGCCAATTTCGCGAAAAAAAGCGGTCAACATATTCAGCACCTGGGCATCAGCCAGTGGATCATGTACACCGGTGATTTCAGCGCCTATCTGGTGAAATTGCCGATAACGTCCTTTTTGCGGGCGTTCATAGCGGAACATCGGCCCCAGATAATACAATTTTGCTATCGGGTCCTGTGCATACAGTTTATGTTCAATGAACGCGCGCATGACTCCGGCGGTTCCTTCCGGGCGTAAAGTAACACTATTTTCACCCTTGTCGGTAAAGGTATACATCTCCTTCTCTACAATATCTGTTGCATCACCGATCGAGCGACAGAAAAGCTCGGTTTTCTCCATTACCGGGACCCGTATTTCACCAAAACCATTACGTTCAAAAATCCGTCGGGCGGTCTGTTCAATATATTGCCAGCGCCCGGATTCATCAGGAAGAATATCATTAAAACCTTTGACAGCCGTAAGTGCCACAGATCACCTCATAAAATAGTAAAAATAAAAAATCCGGACCGCACACCACCACTGCGGAGCCGGACCGGAATAGTACAAATCTAATCAGGAAATGCCGGATACACGCTGAATACAGTTTTTCCCGGATGTTTTGCCGGCATACATTGCCCTGTCAGCCATTTCAAGCAGGACATCTTTTGACGCGGTATCATCAGGGCAACAGGCATAACCGATACTGCAGGTCAAGCGAATAACCTGCTCATCAGGCCCCGAAAAATGATGAGCTTCGACATGCTTGCGAATGCGGTCGGCAACCAGTTCAGCAGTCACACACGTAGTTTCTACGAGGATGGCGGTATATTCATCACCGCCGTAACGAATAACGATATCAACATCCCGGACAGATTTTTTGATAAGGGTACCAAATTCTGCCAGTACCCGGCTACCAACTAAATGACCATGGATGTCGTTCACCTGTTTAAAGGAATCAACGTCAATAAAAAGAACGGCAAGGTGCGAAGCATACCGTTCAACCCGTTTCATTTCACGTTCAAGAGCGATGTCGAGATAACGATGGTTATAGAGTCCACTGACATCATCAATAAACATCAGATCTTTTGCTTTGGAAAATGTTTCTGCATTTTCAAAGGCACGTAAAGACTGATCAATCAAAAACAGAATATTCTTGCTGTGTTTCGTAATGTCAGGAAGTGGACTGGAGAGCGAATTCAAAAGTACAATCATGCCGAATGCCGCTGAGTGGGTGTAGAGCGGAATCAGAAAAGCGTCGGTAAACCCTTCCGAGCTGTACGCCAATGATAGCTGCAGATGCTGAATTGAAAAATCTTCCGAAATTGGTGCTGCAAGTTGTGCCTGAATCTCTCCCGCAAGAGATCTACCGAGTTCAGTGGAAATTCCTTTGGTTACTTTCAGTTCAAGTGTCCCGCCCATCATAAAAAAGCCGAGAGCATGGCTGATTCCTGTTTCACGAGCAATCGCTTCAACAAGAAGGTAGTAAAGATGTTCGTGGTCCAAACAGCCAGCGATGGACTGACTGGCCCGAAACAGCGAAAGCATGTTCCTCAATTCAACATTTTCATCAAGAAGACGGCGTTGCTGAATACACTGGGCAACTGAATGTTTAAATTCATCAGGATTAACTGGCTTTATGAGATAATCCCGGGCACCATGCTTCAGGGCAAAAATTGCTGATTCCAGATTCGCATTGCCGGTAACCATAATGACGTCAACCGTCGGATGATTTTCACGGACCCGCGACAGGATTTCTAGTCCGCTGATATCAGGCATGACCAGATCGGTAATAACCAGAGAATACTGCCCTTTGGCAAGCATATCGAGCCCGTCGCTCCCGCAGGATGCAGTTTCAACCTGATACCCTTCACCTTGCAGCAGGTTGAAAAACATATCCCTGAAAAACCGGTCATCTTCAACTAACAGGATTGTATCCATGTAACGCCGTTCGATAAGTATATTTATAAAATTATCGTACCTTATGTACTCTATTTCACTGTACGGAGTCAATGTCATTCAGGCCTATACGGGGTTGTAACAGACCAGCTGGATCCATTTGTGACAAGTTCAATCGTTCCGTCTCGGTCCGTACGATACAGAGGGATCTGTTTAGATTTGAGAAGATCAACCGTTCGTATCGAAGGTAGGCCAAATCTATTTCCGGCACCGGCAGAAATCAATGCCAGTTCCGGGCGCACCCGTTCAATAAATGCCTCCGACGTTGAGAAGCGGCTGCCATGATGCCCAATTTTAATAACAGTAGACTTCAATTCATACTGGCCTGCAACCATCATCTGTTCGGCCTCAAAACCGGCATCGGCACAAAAAATCATGCTGAAGGTGCCATAGCAAAGACGAAATACGAGCGACTGCTCATTTACGCTCAACTCGTCATTCTCCTCCGGAGTTTGCAGGGTTTTTACCGGTGAAAGTACCGTGATGGTGACTGGCCCCGGAAGTGTAATGATGTCTCCGGCAACAAGTGTACGCTGCGGAACCTTCTTTTTACCCAGTTCGTTCAGCACTTCGGCTGACACGCCCGTGCCGCTCCAGAATTCATCGACAGTGAAGTTTTTAATGATAAAGGGGAGACCGCCACTATGGTCGGGATGATCATGTGTTGCTATCATCTTGTCAATACGTCCGACATGCAACGTTCCCAGAGCCGGCGCAAGAACCCGACGGCCGAAGTCGTGTCCGGTATCATTCAGATACCCTCCTCCATCCACAAGTAGCGTCATACCATTCGGAAGTCTCACCAGCATTGATTCAGCCTGACCAACACTGAGCATCGTAATATGCAGACGGTCATCCGCAGTGGAGGCACTGTACATATGCAACACACACGCACTGACCGGTATCAATATTCCCAAAACCGGGAGCAGGATTTTGCCGCGCACAAATGTTATGCACGTCATAAACATCAGGAAAAACAGCAGATCACAGCGATTAATGCCATAAAAGGTGAGCACCGGAAGAGAGGTACACCACATGATAAAATTATTAGATAAATTCACCAGTGATGCGGCCGGCCAGAGCGCAAAAGGAGCAAATGATGGAAACAGAGTCATAAGAGGCAGTGCGATGAATCCGGTCAACACCGCACCATAGCCGAGCAGTGGGACAATTATAAAATTGGTCAGAATTCCGTTGAATGAAGCGATTTTGAAGACGAACAGCACCGGAAGCAGGGTTACGCACGATGCGACAGCAGATACGGCGACAAACTGGACCAGACTGCGCTGCCAGGCAGAAGATATGGTTGCAGTACGCTTCATAATTAATGGGACCGCAACAAGTATTCCCCACAGAGACAGAAAAGAAAGCTGGAATGAAACATCAAATAAAGTCGGCGGATTGATCGCAACCAAAATAAAAGCTGCAAGCAAGAGTGTATTGATTGAATCTTGCTCTCTCTCTGTGAAGAGCGCCACAGCAAAAGCAATCAGCATAATTACCGATCGAGATGTTGCCGGTGCAGACCCGGTTAAAAACAGGTATGCCAACATAACCGGAACGACAATGAGTAGGGCAACCCTGCGGATATTCCAGCGCAATGCGGAGAATTCAAATCGAGTCAGTAACCAGATCACCACCATAGTTATAAAAGCAGCGATAATACCAACATGAAAACCGGAAATAGACAGAATATGATTAACCCCCGCCCTGGTATAAGCATCGGCCAGATCCTGCGGAATCCGTCCTTGATCACCGATAAGCAATGCCGTCAGGATTGAAGAGATCCGTTCATCATAAACTGAACGCCGGATACCGTCTCCCAGAAGTCGCGCAATCCGGTCAACTGACCGTTGCCAGGAAACAACTGCAGCAGCGCGAACAAGAACTATCTCCTGTTGAGATGCGACTCGACAGGTTGCCGATATTCCTTGAAATGCCAGATAGCGGGAATAATCAAACTCTCCCGGCAACCCAAGTAGATGTGGCACAGAAACACGGGAATTAAAGCGAACCCGGTCTCCGCGATTCAGTGAAATATCTCCTTCATTGACGGACAATAGCAGGAGTCCGGTAGACAGCTCCGCACGCCCTCCACTGAATATGCGTTCAACCTGAACGGTCATATGGCTTCCATCAGATGCAACTGAAGGTCGTGTTAAAATAACGCCTTCAATAGTTATCGGACTGGAGAAAGCTTTGGTGCTGATAGAAAAGGGGGATAGTTCGGGTGACAACCAGGGATGCAGTGCACACAAACCCCAGAAAAAGAAAAACAGCGCTGTACAGGTGGAAAAAGGCCATGAATATGGTAGAAAGGAAGCAAGCACAAGGCATGAAAAAATAGCTGCAACAAGGGTTATGTCACAACAATAGCCACCAAGCCCAGACAAAGCCACTCCGGAGGACATGAAGATGAATGGAATTAATAACGGCCAGCGGCGTATCATCGCAGTCAATTATTCTCAGATCGAAAAGCAACCCCTGAACCTAAGAACAGAGTTCTTGTCATCACCTCATACATTGATACCAATTTTTGTATCTTCATAATAATTATATACGTAAAGTGGAGCACAAACCCTCCCTAAGTGATCGTAATTTAACAGTGAACTGATCATTATACTATGCGTCACTATGTATCACAGCTTATGCCTCTTGAAAACATGACAATTGAATGGTAGAAGGATGATGTCTGCTGTAGAATACTCCTCCTGACAAAGCAAAGGCTTCTGTAAAAGTTTAAGAATTCGAAATATCTTTACGGGCACCATACTTTTCTGAAGCTGCCACACTTGGAGAACAAAAAGAATGATGGAACATATCCTGATTGTTGATGATGAAGAGATGATCCGGGATTTACTTTCCTCCGCCCTGGCGCAGGAAGAGTACGTGTGTCATCAGGCGTCCAATGTTGACGAAGCCTTTGTAATTCTCGGCGAGCAACCTGTTGACCTCGTTATTTCAGATATCATGATGCCGGGCCGAAGTGGAGTGGAATTGCTGCGCGACCTGAAAAAAATTGATCCGGATATCGCAGTCCTTATGATAACTGGGCTTTCCGATATGAACACCGCAATGGAGTGTGTCCACCTCGGAGCTGATGATTATATAACCAAACCTTTCGGCATTAATCGTGTTGTCTTGACCGTAAAAAATCTGATCGAACGGCGCTGTCTTGCCATTGAAAAGAAAAACTATCAGGTAAGCCTCGAGTTTAAAGTCATGGAGCAGACTTCTCAGATACGGAAAACAATGAATGAACTTTCCAGCGCCTACGACAACACCCTGGCAGCGCTGGTGAAAGCTCTGGATGCGCGCGAGAAGGAAGTCGGCTCCCATTCGGAACGAGTCATGAACTTTGCATCGTTTTTGGGAGCAAAACTGGGAATGGCAGGCAAAGAGCTTCAGGATCTCGCAAAAGGAGCATTACTGCATGATATTGGAAAGATAGGAATATCCGATAATATCCTGCTCAAAGCGGGCCCTCTTGACAATATTGAATGGGTGGAAATGCGCAGACATCCGCAGGTTGGTTATGCCATCTTGTCAGAAATAGACTTTTTGAAGATGCCGGCCCAGATAATTCTCACTCACCATGAACGCTTTGATGGCACCGGCTATCCGAATCAACTCAAGGGCGAACAAATTCCAATTGGCTCCCGCATCTTTGCTATTGTCGACACACTGGATGCCATGACGTCAGATCGACCGTATCGTAAAGCTCTCCCTTTCGATCGAGCCACTGCCGAAATATTTAAATACCGTGGCAGCCAATTCGACCCGATAATAGCAGATCTTTTTCTTTCGATTCCTCGTAAACATTGGGAAGAGTGTGCGGGAAAACGATTTATATAAAAAAACGGGGTCAGACGAATCCGAACCCCGCAACAAGCGTATTTACATTATCTAACTACTCTTCGTCTTCAAAATCATCATCCTCACCACCGTCAAAATCCTCCATTGCAAACTCGTCATCATACCCTTCACCGTCACCGTCATCCGCATCAATATCGTCAACTTTTCCAGAAATGTAGTGCTCAGGAATCTTGATTTCAGCCTCGGCTATTTTCTCGAATCGGCTCAACACGGCAATATTCGTACAAAAACGACCTTTCCTGTGATCACACGAATCTAAATCACAGAGGTCAAATAATTGAATTTCACTGCAGAGGCGTTGCGGAAGCGACGATGGTTTTGGTACGGAATGCATGGCACGATTTCCTCAACACGCGCTGCTAAGAAATTCTGCCGCTTTGGCAACATCCTCTCGACACCCAATATACACCGGACACCGTTGGTCAAGACCTTCAGGAACAATATCAAGAATTGGAATGTCACCATTTGTGGCAGAGCCTCCGGCCTGCTCAATCAAGAACGCCATCGGATTAAGTTCAAATAGCAAGCGCAGCTTGCCGTTAGGAGAATCGCTAAGCGCCGGGTACATGAAAAGCCCTTTTCCCTTCATCAGGATCTGATTAAAATCCGGCACAAAACCACCGGAATAACGCAACTTTGCACCTTTTTCTTCAAGGTAACAGATAAAGCGCTCATTTCCCTCGCTGTATTTTTTACGCAAACCACCTGGGGAATAAATATCGCCGGAAGGTTTCATCTGAATATTTTCGCGGGTAAGTGTATATTCCATCAACTGATTCATGGTAAATTCAAAGACGCCTTTTCCGACGGAATAAACCATTGAAACGCGAGGACCGTACAGAATATAAACGGCGCCGACCATTTTACGGCCAGGCTGAAGCAAATCATCACCCTGATAGATGCCGACAATTGTGCCAACCGCCAGATTGACATCAACCAGCGAAGATCCATCCAACGGGTCGTAGGCAACTGAAAACATACCCTGTGGATTGCTGGTAACCTGAAAAATTTCCTCCATTTCTTCGGATGCAATATTACACACAACTCCCGAATGTTGCAGACGCTTGCGCATAATACGGTCTGAGAGGACATCAAGAGCAAGCTGTTCTTCGCCATACAGGTTGGAAGTACCTGCAACACCCAGGTCACCGGTTCGAATTGCGTTGATTACATATTTACTTGCTTCGGCAATTTCACAGATAAGGTGAACAAGATTGCCGCTGATATTCTGATCACGCAGGTGCTGACGCAGATCAACCTGAAATTTAGTCTTACCTGGTTGGCTATACATACTTCCTCCAAAGTGATTCAAATAAGAAAATTATCGGGATGAACATACTGAATAATGGCAGTTTTAGCAAGATTAAAAATATTTTGCACTACACAACGAAATAAATCGAACTGATAAATCTTTATCCCAGTACCATGTCAGAACTCATATACCGCGCCGTCGCATAATAATTTAACGCCATCAATGGCTAATGCGCCTATCTCATCATGTATGCGGCCGTAATACTGCGGTTTGGGGTGGGTTATGAGAATTCGTCTGGGCAGTACGGCGATTTTTGCCAGTTCTTCAACCAGCATTGATGCCGTTAAATGTTTGGTCAGTTGCGCCAGATCTTTCATCGAGTTGGGAAAGGAAACTTCAACAATCAGGGCATCCACACCGGAGCAGTACGCCCATATTTCCTCTGTCGGACCGGTATCTCCTGTATAGACAAGCGTGCTTCCACCTGACTTAACCTGATACCCCACTGTTGGAACGGTATGGTTTACCGGAATGGCCGTAACCGAGTAACCATTGACGTTATATTCCTGATACGGAGTAACGGTTTTGAACGTAATGACAGGATTCTCTAACGATGGAATCCTGGTGAAATCGGGCCAGATAACGTTGTTAAACAGATGATTCTGCATCGCGGCAATAACTTCACCAGTACTATATACTGAAACAGAGTGGAGCAGATTTTTTATGACGATATTGTCGGTAAGGGCAGGAAGACTGCGAATATGATCCAAGTGTGAATGGGTAATAAAAATAGTCCGTATTTTCCACTGTTCTTCTTCACTAAGCACCGAACCGATCGTGCCGGCATCGAGGAGCAATTGATCATCAAGCAAAAAAGCCGGCGGCCTGAAGTCTGGCAGTTCTGCACCGGCGCATCCGAGTACCCGCAATTTCATAGCCTCTCCTGGAAAGCAGCACTAGGAGTCTGTCGGGCTTTACAGCATCAAGCCCGTCATAACCATTGTTTTTGTAACTGGCATAACAGCCTGATATTGTTGATGTAATTGCTGTTTTCTGCTTGCATTTTTACTGGTTTTAGTATATATTACGCCTGTAATATCAGATGGTTAGATATTGGAGGCGTGCATGGAACCCAAGTTTTTAGAGGTGGATCGAGAGACTCTGTATCTCCTGCCACCTTCAGTGCAGGACTGGTTGCCCGAAGGACACCTGGCCCGATTTGTCGTCGAGATTGTAGAGCAACTCGATCTGCGCTCTTTGAAAGCTTCATATGCCGGTCGTGGTTCACAGCCTTACAATCCTGCTATGCTGCTGGCACTACTCTTCTACGGTTACTCTACTGGTGTGTTTTCCAGCAGGAAACTGGAGCGCAGCACATATGACTCGGTAGCGTTTCGGTTCATTGCAGCAAACCGGCATCCTGATCATGATACAATTGCCACATTCAGGAAGCGGTTTTTGAAAGAGCTTTCCGGCTTATTCGTTCAGATTCTGATGATTGCCCGCCAGATGAACATGCTGAAACTGGGCAGCGTCAGTCTGGACGGTAGCAAGATCAAGGCGAATGCCTCCAAACACAAGGCCTTGAGCTATGAGCATGCCAGCAAGCTGGAGGTCCAGCTTAAATCAGAAGTGGTAAAACTTCTCAAGGCCGCTGAATCAGCCGACAAAGCTGACATTCCGGATGGCATGAATGTTCCCGAAGAAATTCAGCGCCGTGAACAGCGTCTTAAAGGCATTGCCGCAGCCAAGGCCGAGATTGAGTATCGTGCTGCCGAGCGTCATACTCGTGAGCAGGCAGCATACGATGAGAAGGTCGCAGCACGGGCAAAGAAGGCAGAAGCAACCGGCAAGAAACCGAAAGGCAAACAGCCCAAACCACCAACATCGGGTCCAAGTGCCAAAGATCAGGTCAACCTGACTGATAAAGAGTCCCGTATCATGCCGGTCTCTGGTGGCGGTTTTGAACAGACCTACAATGCCCAGGCTGCCGTTGACACGAAATCAAAGCTGATCGTAACTGCCCACATAACACAACAGTCCAACGACAAACTGGAACTTGAACCAACCCTAAAAAATCTGGTTGCCTTACCAAGGCAACTCGGCACAGTCACCGAGCTACTTGCCGACAGCGGCTATTTCGGCGAAACCAACGTCAATGCCTGCGTACGTGAAGAGATAACGCCTTATATTGCTGTTGATCGACAAAGCCACAACCGTTCACTGTGGGAGCGCTTCAAGGAGCCGCCACCACTGACTGATGGCGCTGATTCAGTAACCACGATGAAGCACCGATTAAAAACCAAGGCTGGCAAAGCAGTATATGCACTACGCAAGGTGACCTCAGAACCGGTCTTTGGTATTATCAAGGCGGTCATGGGATTCCGGACCTTCATGCTGCGTGGCAAGGAATCGGTATCAGGAGAATGGAACCTTGCCTGCATGGCGTACAACATCAAAAGGATGCATAGCTTGAAAATGGCTTGAGAAAGAGCAAAACAGTGAAATATATGCAGGAAAACCTGCTTACAAAAGTACACTTGAACCAATCAACATATCGAAACTGAATCTGTTGACTGGTCGGGATCGACCAGCGGATTCAACTTACGACGTTGAAATAATTCGCCCAAACCTCAAGACCGACAGACTCCTAGATAACTGTTGGCATGGTACTCATAGGCCTTGACAATATCCGATTCGGCAGCCGAAGTTGTCAGGATTAC
>JABBNX010000226.1 GCA_019352135.1 Pseudomonadota bacterium | reverse complement strand
GGGCGGGTATGCCACTGGTATATGCGGGGATGGGGGCGAAGATCGAGTATGCCCTCGCTGCCAATATCATGGCGGTGCCGGCGGCCATCGTGTTTGCCAAGATATTTGTGCCGGAACGGCATGGAATCGCTACCGAAGAGACCTTGAAACTTGTGGAATACGATGCCGGAGTCAATCTGCTGGATGCACTCGGAAAAGGGGCCATGGAGGGATGGAAAGTGGTGGTGGCAATTTCGGTAATGCTGCTGGCCTTCATTCCGATGGTACACCTCCTTAATTGGATAATCGTATCGGTCAGCAACAACACCTCTGATCTTGAAGCGATCCTGGGGTGGCTGTTCACCCCTGCAGCTTTCATCGTGGGAGTTCCATCGACCGATGTGGCAGCTTTTGCCAGACTTGTGGGTACAAAGACCGCCTTCAACGAGGTCATCGCCTTTGGTGGACTTACGGACGCCGGGCTTTCACCGCGTGGATTCATGCTGACCTGTTTCGCCCTGGCCGGTTTTGCCAACTTTACCTCCATCGCCATCCAGATCGGTGGCATCGGCGAACTGGCGCCATCCCGCAAAGGTGACGTCGCCAGATTGGGGTTGAGATGCGTGCTGGCCGCCACACTGGCCAACCTGCTCAGTGCGACCATTGCCGGCATGATGTTTGGAGGGTAACATTATTCCCGCAGGAGACACATGTACTGCAAAAATGTAAAATGCCCCGAGCGCACACGCGATTCGGGGCATTTTAATGTCAGATTCAATCGCAGATTAGCGCATCAACGCCGCAAAACGCCTGGTGCGTTTCGGTTCTGCCGATGTATTCACTAACGGTGACTTTACTTGATGCACGTACTCCAGCCGTTCATCCGTTCCGGGGTGGGTCGTCAATATCCCCCCTTTTGAACCATGCCCGGCCTGTTCAAGCCGTGTCAGATACCCCACCAACCCCTGAGGATCGTACCCGGCAGCAGCCAGGTAGCCCAAGGCAGCCATATCTGCAGCCTTCTCCTGCTCCCTGCCGTAGCCGTTTACCACCAGGGTCTTGACGACATCGTCGATCGAACCTTCAAACAGGGTAAGAAGCTTGGCGGTGTCTTTCGGGCCGAACTCCTTAGCAGCGTTGCTGCCGATCATCAATGCCGCCTCACTCCAGCGCGACGACTGAATGGCCGCAATACCGTCACGGTGGATGATGTGCCCAATTTCGTGTGCCAATACCGCTGCAAGTTCGTCCTCACTTTTTACCGATGAGAGCATGCCTCTGGTGATAAGGATTGTGCCGCCAGGGCAGGCAAAAGCATTAATCTCGCGGGAGTCAAGCAAGGCAAAACGGTAACCGCCAAAGGTAGTCGGCTTTTCGGTATGCAGCACCAGTGATTGCCCTATCAGGTTCAGGTACTCGCTCAGCCGGGGATTATGGTACAGAGGATACGTGGAGGTAATACGGGCCGCCACGGCTCTGCCGACGTAGTATTCTTCATCGTCGGACAATGGCCTGGCGGCTTTGCTGATGCTCTGGACCGAGGAGGTAATCATCCCGATCCGTTCCTGGGTAAAATCACTGAGGTTAACGTCACTCACCTTACATCCACCCGCCAGCAGGCAGAGCAGCGCCGCCATGGTGATTTTGCCGCTTACCGTTGCAGAGGGTCGATATATCATGGCTGGATCAGCCCCCCCTGCCGTATAAATGAATCAAGCTTCTTATCACTGACCGACAGGTGGCTGATCTCGTCCACGGCGGCATAGTTCAGGTTCTTGCCGGACGTGCGATAACCGGACTCGACCTGCGGATTGAATCCCTTCCCCGCCAACGACACCTCGTCTGTCGACGTTCTGCCGAGCGAAGCGCCGCGTCCCGCCGTGGCAAAATTGCGTTCTTCAACAGCACTCTTGTGTATGCATCCGCTGAAGCCTTTGGCGCTCACCAGCAACCAGTCACCCTTGCGACCGTTCACCGTCAGACGATCACCCAGCAGCACCTTGAATTTGACCGGGGCAAAAAAGCGACAATCGTTACGCACCGCATTCTCGCGCGTAGTAACCATGACGGTTTCTGCTTCCGCAGTCACACACAGCAAGCTGCAGAGCAGTATGGCAATCAGAGTTGTTTTCATTTCACTTGCATATGTATCACATTCCAATCGCCAGTCAAAGGTGAAGTTTCAAGGCACCGATTGCACCAATCACGGTAGAATGCCGCAGGGCCATCCTGCGGCTGCTGCAGCAGCGCCACTTCAAATAATGTATCAGCTGCCTGCCACTCTTTGCGATGAAAAAGCTCCATAGCGCGGGCATATCCGCCCGTCCATGCCAAAAGTGCCTCCGTAGCGGCATCCTGGCAGGAGAGAAGCTCATAGATCCGTATTTTTAACGTTTTCCCCTTGACGGCGATCAGCCCAAGCTCACGCGCAACAAAACCTCCTCCTGCCTCACGTAAGGTTTCTTCGCTCAGCATGATGTTGGTGGAAAAGAATTTGTTGGCCGATTCCAGCCGTGATGCCAGATTGACCGTATCTCCTACCACCGTATAATCAAAGAGCCGGTCACTGCCCAGATTGCCGACAATGGCGTCACCGGTATGCAGGCCGATACGCATGGAGATTGTTCCCAGACCGCGAGCAGCAAAATCTTTATTGACCACTTCCAGTGCTTCAAGAGATGCCAGCGCGGCACGACAGGCGTCGCCGGCCGCCCGAGAAGACTCCAGCGGCGCGCCCCAAAAGGCCATCACGCAATCGCCTATGTATTTATCGATCACGCCGTGGTTCCTGATAACCTCTTCGCTGACTGCGTTCAGGACATCGTGCAGCATGAGTGCCGTTACTTCCGGCGAAAATCGCTCCGCGATTGTCGTAAATCCGGCGATATCAGCAAAGAAAACCGTCACCCGGCGACGTTGGCCACCAGGTTTGATCAGATCCGGATACTTCAGCAGATGTGCCACCACGGTTTCATCCATATATTGGGAGAACGTGCGGCGAATGAATCTTCTCTCCCGCCCTTCCGTGGCATAGCTGTAACTGGAAGCAGCAGCAAACGAAACCAGCAGGGCCGCCACCGGAGGGATCAACACCAGGTACCATCCCTGTGCAAACAACAAGGCCGGCACTCCTAATGTCACAAGTGACATCGACAGCATCAGGAGCAGATTACCGCGCAGGGAGGTATGTGTCAGGATGAACCCACTCACGCATATCACAATAAGGGCCATGAACAATGCGACGAGACCAATGGGAACCGGCCTCATATAACCGCCATGGAGCAGGGCATCAAGGGTGGCAGCGTGGATCAATGCACCCGAGCTTACCGCAGAAACCGATGTCGGCTTTAGATCGTACAGTCCGGCGGCTGTCAACCCCAGAATGACCTTCTTATCCTTAAAATATGAGGCTGGATAGCGTATGGAACCGGCATCACTGATCAGATCGATAGCCGAAATTGTTTCGTATGGTTTGGCGCCACGTGGAAAACGTACCAACAGCCCCCCCTGTCCCAGCGGGAGCACATTGCCGTTCCACATCAGATGTCCCTGACCAACAGTGATGATCTGCCTTTCCAGCAGGTGACCCAGTACAAAATGCGGCACAGTATAGCCGGCAACCCGGAAAAGAAGCGGTATACGTCGATAAACGCCGTCCCGGTCCGGCCTTATCATGATATTACCGCCGCCGTGGGCAGCAGAGGCAAGAGGCGTAATCGGAGTAACGGCAAACGGCAAGAGTGGACCGGACTCGGCGACATCCCGGACCGACATGTTATCCAGAAATGTCCTCCCTGCTTCATCAAGCGCTCTATTATTTGCTGTCGCAAATACCGGCAAAATGACATTGCCGGTATTTGCAATCGCAGCAGCAAGGACATGGTCATCTTCATTCCCGTATGATGATGGTTCGGAGAAGATGATATCTACAAAAACCGCATCGGCCTGCGACAATCGTTCCAGCAACGGCGCATAGATTTGACGAGGCCATGGCCAGGTAACGCCTTCCGTGGCGAGACTGTCAAGGCTGGCTTGATCAACCTGCACGATAACAATTTCCTTCGCTCCTATCTCCGGGTTAACCATTTTTGAGAGCAGATCATAGGCCTTCAGCTCGAAGGTGAAAAAGAGAGATGTGAAGGTAAGCGCAGAGAGCAGCAATGAAGTCAGCGATATAAATAGAATGCGTTGTAGTTTGGGGCGGGAAATCATTTCATTCAGATCCTTAGCTGCCTTTATGGGTTCGGGACTATTGTTTTATATCAGAAATGAACATGATCGTGAAGCAGGGCGATTGCTTATAATATTCCATGATACCGAGTAGTTATTTTTGTGTATTAACACCAATATATTAAAGTCTGACTGACCCATACCGATACAGTACTGTGAATCCATTATGTTAGG
>JABBNX010000035.1:16539-26068 GCA_019352135.1 Pseudomonadota bacterium | reverse complement strand
GTGTTGCCAAGATTATAATGTGCCTCAGCATAATCCGGCTTGAGCTCCAGCGCCCGCCGGAAGCTGATTTCTGCCTCTTTCAGGCGGTCCAGATCCCTTAGGGTGACACCGAGGTTACTATGTGACAGGGCGTAATGGGGCTTGATCTCGATTGCGCGGCGATAGCAGGTTTCGGCCTCATTGAGGCGACCAAGAATCTTGAATGTGTTACCGAGATTGCTCTGTGCCTCAACGTAATCCGGCTTGATCTCCAGCGCGCGGCGGAAACAGGCTTCTGCCTCATTCAGACGTCCCAAATCATTAAGTGTGGTGCCAAGGTTGAAATATGTCTCGGCGTCCTTTGGCAACAATAGTGCCGCTTTCTGCATAGGCTCCAGCGACTCCAAGGCGCGTCCCTGAGATTTTATCATCAGCCCCAGGGCTTTCCATAAAAAGCCATGTTGCGGGAACCGCTTTATTTGTTGCCGTGCAAACGATTCTCCTTCTGCGTAGCGACACTGATTGAACAGAGTCACCAAAAAGTTGATCCCATCAGATACGTTGGAGGATTGTCCCGGTTTGCCGACGGAGCGCTTTGCCAGCGTTTCGGCTGCCCGTCGCTGCTTTCGGGAGGGAGTTTTGTCTGTTGTCATCGATTGAATCCTTTAAAACTGGGAAATGCAGTTGAAAACAGGTGAATGAGTACAGGCGGGTTTATGCGAGGGGGTGACTCTGTTGCAGATATCAGTGGCTTACTCGGCCAGTTTGATAAGCAGATCTTCATAGTCGATCAGCTGACGAGCCAGTTTCAGTGCATGATACAGTTTTCCTGCCGAGATCCCCTCATTTATCTGGGCGACTAACGCTGCGGTGCTCGGTGCCGCAGCCACCAAATCCCCGGCCAGGTCTTCATAGCTGTTCTGATAATCGGCAGTTTTTCCCCCGTCGATATACATGAGCTGGATGATGAAATAGATCCGCTTGCAGGGGGTATTCGCCCCCGCTTCGTTGATGATATCCTTTTCCCGCAGTATGGAGACATTGTTCTCGATAAACAGATCCGCGACTTTATTGCCGTTTTTAACAACAGCACCACCGATAATCATCCGTTCATGCGGCTTCAAGCTGATCTTTAATGCCATTGTCTACCTCGAAGCTGCGTTTGATATCAATGTTGCTGCCTCTCCTGCCAAAGCCACTCTGCCGGCGTCGAGAGTCTTTCTCGCACTGTCCAGATTCCCTATCGCCTGATGAATCTGCGGGTCTGTCGCTTCCGGTACAGTGTCCGCCAGTGCCGGGATATTGAGCCCGCCCTTGCCGGTATTAAGCCCCCGCAGCTTGAGGGCGATGGCGCTGGTCTCGTTGGGGCGCGGAATAGTGAGGGCGTCGATCTGCTGGCGCAGTGAGTTGAAGTTTCTGAGGAAATTTATTCGATCATTACTTCCGGGAGGATAGGGGGGGAAATTCTTGACGATTATTTGCAGAGTTTCTTTCATGGAGTCAATCTTGGTGCCGATTTCTACCATGGTGCTGTCGGCGCTCTTTATGCTGGCCGCTACCTCGTTCCGGGAGTAGTGGGACGCGTGTATACTGTCAAAGCGGTGGAGAGAGGGTATCGGGTTGTTAAAGGAGGTAGAATCGCCGGCTGCCCGTCCGCTCGCGCGGGGCTGTGGATACGCCTGCCCGGACGGTGCGGGAAGTGGCTCCGCGGACGTGCTGTGCGGCGAAAGCTGCTGCTGGGCATTTACAGGTTGAATGGACATGGGGTAACCTCCACCGTGGTTTCAGAAAAAGAGAATTGGAGGGGGATAGAAACCCCCCTCCAATGTCATTTAAAATACTTCTGTTACCGATCCTAGAACAGTTTCAGGATCGACTGGGCTGCCTGTGAAGAGAGGCTCAGAGCGGTGGTGCCGAGCGACTGACGCGTCTGCAGCATCAGCATGTTGGCGCCTTCCTGGTTCATGTCTGCAAGGGTCAGGTTGTCGGCGCCCTGTGTCAGGGTGGAGATCATGTTCGAGGTGAAATCCTGACGGGTGGTGACGACCGACAGGTTGGCTGCCAGTGCTGATGACTGAGTCCTGAGTGTGGTCAGGGCGTTGTCGAGTTTTGTTGAAGAGGCGTTAATAGCGGTTGTACCGGTAGCAACGTCAGTGCTATTCCAGCCATCGGCGATGGCAGGAGTAGCAAGACCGGCCAATGTAGTTGCAACAGATGTAGCGGCAGTGTCGGCCGCCCCAGCCGTTCCAACAGCGGCGACCTCAGTAGTTCCAGTTGCAAGTGTTTTGCCGGAAAGAGCTGTTGCTGCAGTATTGGAAGTCGTAAGCAATGCTGCGGCTGCAGTGAAGGCAGCGGCAACTTTGCCTTCACCAGTTGCTGTTGCCGTATCGCCAGCCAGAGTCGCAGCAGCGGCAGCATCGGTCGCGGTTTTGGCGGCGGCGGTTGCGGCTTTAGCAGCGGTGTCGGTTGATGCGGCGATAGCAGTTGTGTCGACGGTGTAAGCATCGAGTTTAGCAGCATCGGTTAAAGCGGTTCCTGCCTTTGTTGCATCAGGCGCTGCCAAAGCTGCTTTGGCTGTGCCAAGGTCTGTCACTGCAGTGGTAAAGAACGCTGCGGCAGTGGTATCTGTTGCCGCACTGGCAGCGGCACCGGCGTTTGTGACGGCAGTGCCGATTGCGGTTGATGCGGTGGTTGATGCGGCAGTTGCTGCGGTGGCAGCAGTGGTAGAATAAGAGGTGAAGGCTGTTTGAGCAGTACCTACGGCGGTTGAATCTGCAGCTACCAGTGTTCCAGCAGTAAGACGGGTGGCGGCTGTTGTAAGAGCGCTAGCAGCTGCGGTAAACGCTGCTGCTCCAGCCGTATCACCAGCCGCAGTCAGGGTCCCAGCATACGTAGTAAGTGTGCCAGCGGCTGTTGTGGCGGCAGCTGCGCCGGCGGTGTCTGCGGCTGGGGTGGCTGTTATGGCGGCATCGATTGCAGCTTTTGCAGCAGTAAGAGCAGTACTACCTGCACCAGCAGCAGTCGCGGTATCTGCTGCTGCTTTGGCGGCGGTGATTGCGGCGCCTGCATCTGTAAGGGCAGTTTTTACATCACCTGCTGACTTAAATGAATCACTGATTGCGGTCAGCGTGGTACCTGCTGATGCCAGTGCACCGTCTGCTGTTGTGGCTGCTGCTGTGGCGTCTGTTGAGACGGCGTAGGCAGCTGTGGACGGTGCGCTGATACCGAGGCCGACCGTTGTAGCATCGAAACCGGCAATTGCAAGAGTTGATTTATCTGTGCTCTCGTTGAACTGGACGGTCAGGGTGGCTTTGTTAAGCAGATTGGTGCCCTTGTAGCCTGAATCGTTTGCCAGATCGTCGATCTGGGTACGGAGGGTGTTGAACTGGTCCTGATAACTCTGACGTGCAGTAAGGTCGGTGGTGCCGAGGGCGGAGCTGGCGAGACCTTTTGCTGCCTGGATCAGTGACGTGATGGCGGTGATACCGGCGTTGGCGGCCTTTACGGTCTGGATGCCTTCGGACATGCCGTCTTTGCGGTCGCCCAGGTCGGAGGCGCGCTGCAGGTGGGACTGGGCAGAGAAAAAGTTGGTCGGGTTGTCAAGAGCGCTGTTGACTTTTTTGCCGCTGCTCAGGCGGTCCTGAGTCTGGGACAATGCTGCCGCTGTACCCTGAAGGGCCAAAAGGTTGTTACGCATGCCGGATGTCAAGGAAATGTCTGTGATTGCCATGGTGAAGCTCCTTTTCTAGGTTTTTTCCGGCATTCTTGCCGGGGGGTAATGAGAACCGTCGCGCGCCGGTTCTTTATTGTATCTAGGTACTCATATCGGAGGTGCGTTGTTAAACTTTAGCGTCTAAATTGGCTTGGTTCATTTTTATTGTACGGCAGAAAAATATTTATCGAGGAACACGCTTCAAGTTTCTTGATTTCTAGCTCCAGCAAGTTTACTATTTTAATTAGCCTACGGCACCGAACCGGCAACAAACCCTCCAGAACATAAGGATAAACTATGTCATACAGCCCAGCAAATGCGTATTCAACCATGCAAAAGGAAGGTCTTTCCGGAAGGGAGCTGGAAGCCTCGGTACTGTCCCGTGCCGGGATCATGCTGAAAAAGGTGCAGGAAAACTGGGATGATCCGGACAGCTATGCCAATCTCTCCGAGGCCGTAAGTTTTAATCAGAAGGTGTGGAGCTTCTTTCAGACGGAACTGACCGACCCGGAAAACCCGCTGCCGAAAAACCTCCGCGAAGACATCCTCAATCTGAGCATTTTTGTCGAAAAGCGGCTTTACGAGGTGCTGGCCTACCCCGATCCTGAGAAGCTCTCCATCGTCATTGATATCGATTTCAACCTGGCTGCCGGCCTGCGCAGCAAACCTGCCGATGCGCCCGCGGCTACACCGCCGTCAGGTTATACCCCCTTTGCTTCAAATAACTGACAATCTCCTTAATATGTTCTCTGTAAATCCAGCCAAATTCAGTAATCAAACAGGCTGGCGAGATCTATATCTATCTTTTAAGCATAGTATGTCCTTATATTAGAGACTTACTATGCTGATGTATTGCATAGTGAAGCCTTACACTTTCAGGCTGTGCTACAGCATTATATTTACCATCTCAGCAGATGAGTACACAGATATTTTGGATTTTTTGGAATCTTTTTGATTGCGCGTTACAATCGCTTCAACATCAACCTGACAGGCAGCTGCGTAAATAACCGCATCCTCAAAATCTGCAAAACCTGCCGTAAGTGCGAATTCAAGGACAGCCCTGTTGACTGGGGCCACTTCGAACAGATTCAACAGCTTTTTGACCTCTACTTGCGCCCGTGCGGCCCCTATGATCTTTGACGCAAGATAAAATATGGTTGTTATGGATGTGCTGCAGACATACCCGGCGATTGTCCCATCTTCGACTTTGCTGAACAGCTCTGCCGCAGGATCTGAAAATGGAACCCTGTCCATAAGCACATCGAGAAATATGTTTGTATCAAACAAAACTCTCAACGGTGTTTCTCCTCCAGATACTTTTTGTAATCATTCTCATCGAGCTTAGAATTTCGGAGGAGCCCACGAAGAGATTGGGTTATGGGGGCTGAAACCGAAGGATGTTCCACTTTATCAGTGGCAATGAATTTGAAATAGTCTGCAACAACCTGTGACAGTGATTTGCCAACATTGGCCGCGTAGCATTTTGCCTGACCAATCAATTGCTCTTCGAGCCTAAGCGTAAGCTTTGTCTGCATATCAAACCTCCTAAATTGTGACGTATATATTTTAAATAAATATACGGCTAACGTGGTTGTTTGTCAACATACAAGCAGTGGGGGCCTATTCCGTGGGCATTCCCCTAATTAACCGTCAGGTTGTACCCCTTCCCTTCCAGATAACCCACAATTTCCTTGATATGTTCATAACCCCGCGTCTCCAGCTCCAGCGACACGTCGGTCCGGCCTATGGCAAGCGATTTGGCGCGCCGGTCGTGGGTAATATGAAAGATGTTGGCGCGGGTCGCGGCGATATTCTCGGCCAGCGTCGCCAGCGCCCCGGGGTGGTCATCCAGTTCGACGATGAGCCTGAGATAGCGCCCTCCCGCAATCAGGCCCCGCTCCACTACCTGGGCAATGGTCTTGACATCGATATTTCCGCCGGACAACAGACAGACGGTCTTCCCCTGAAGATCCAGGATCCGGTGATTCAAAACCGCCGCCAGCGTTACCGCTCCCGCCCCTTCGACCAGCATTTTGGTCTTCTCCAGCAAGGATACAATGGCCAGGGCGATATCCTCTTCCTCAACCTGGACAATTTCATCAACCAGCTCGCAGATCACCGGCACCGTCTTCGAACCGGGCAGTTTGACGGCAATGCCGTCGGCCAGCGTCACAGATACCGGCTGCTCGGTCGGTTTTCCCGCCGTAAAAGAGGCCGACATGGACGGGGCAGCGGTCGATTCAACCCCGATAATACGGACATGCGGGGCCCGCTCGTGGATGGCTGCCGCCATACCGGCAATCAGACCACCGCCGCCAACCGGTATGATAATATTACGCACGTCAGGTAGCTCTTCAAGTATTTCCAAGGCGATAGTTCCCTGCCCCGCCATGACCAGTTCATCATCAAAAGGATGTACGAACAGTGCCCCGCTCTGCTGTTGCGCAGCGACTGCCGCAGCGCAGGATTCATCGAAGTTCCGGCCGGTCAACACAACCTTGGCGCCATAGTCACGGGTGGCCTGGACTTTCTGGGGTGGAGTTATCTCGGGCATATACACGGTTGCGGCGACACCGAGCAGATCGGCAGAAAAAGCGACACCCTGAGCATGGTTGCCGGCTGATGCGGTTATGACGCCATTGTTCAAACGTTCCCGCGGCTGGGAGGTCATGAAGTTGAGCGCCCCCCTGATCTTGAATGAGCCGGTACGCTGCAGGTTTTCGCATTTGAAATAGAGCGGGACTCCCAACTGCTCACTATAATAATGCGAATAGATCAGCTCACTGCGGCGGACACGCTTCTTAAGGCGATCATACGCATCGGATATAAGCTCGGTAAGCTCCATGGTCATACTCC
Organism: Pseudomonadota bacterium; assembly: GCA_019352135.1. Taxonomy (GTDB): domain Bacteria; phylum Desulfobacterota; class Desulfuromonadia; order Geobacterales; family Pseudopelobacteraceae; genus JACRCG01. Next base: position 19,521 of record JABBNX010000035.1, on the reverse strand, counting down.
TCATGATATATTCGTGATACTAGCAGATGGGCCGGCACCGGTCAAACATACTTGGCAAGCGCCCGGTTTGCTGGTACAGTTCGTCAACACTTTTTCAGGAGGAAACATGGAACCGATTCATCACCGACTCATAATTATTGGCGCTGGCCCTGCCGGATATACTGCCGCCATCTACGCCGCACGAGCTAACCTTAATCCGGTATTGATAGCCGGTCTGCAGCCGGGCGGACAATTGACGACAACCACCGAAGTTGATAACTGGCCAGGTGACCATGCGGGGGTTGAAGGCCCGGAATTGATGGAGCGGATGCGGCTGCATGCCGAGCGCTTCAATACGGAGATAATTTACGACCATATTACCCGGGCCGATCTGAAGCAGCGCCCGTTCCTGCTGCAGGGAGATTCGGCCAGCTACAGCTGCGATGCCCTGATTATCGCCACTGGCGCATCGGCCATGTATCTCGGGCTCCCCTCTGAAACGGCTTTCAAGGGGAAGGGAGTTTCCGGCTGCGCAACCTGCGACGGGTTCTTCTACCGAGGCAAGGATGTTGCGGTGGTCGGCGGCGGGAGCACGGCGGTCGAAGAGGCGCTCTACCTTTCAAATATTGCCCGGCATGTTACCGTAGTGCACCGCCGTGAAGAATTCCGGGCCGAAAAGACGCTGGCTGACCGCTTGATTGAGAAAACCAAGGGAGGAAATATCACGATAGAATGGAACCATCAGCTCGATGAGGTGCTGGGGGATGCTAGTGGCGTGACCGGGATGCGCATCCGCCACCGGAGCGGGTCCACCAAGGATGTGGCGTTGCACGGAATTTTCATTGCTATCGGTCACTCACCGAACACTACGGTCTTTGAGGGACAATTGGAAATGCTGGATGGCTACATCCGCACAAAATGTGGCGGATTTGAAGGTAATCTGACCGCAACCAGTGTCGAAGGAGTCTTTGCTGCCGGAGATGTACAGGACTTTACCTATCGTCAGGCCATCACGTCGGCCGGCAGCGGCTGCATGGCTGCCAAGGACGCCGAACGCTACCTGGACTTGCTGAAAAAATAAGGGAGACACAATGCCGGATGTGGCAGACGATCTTGATAAGCTTCTTTCAGAGATCCGCACAACCATCTCTGACAACAAGCGGTTTCTCGAAAAGCTTCTGGATGAGGCGGCCGAAGATGACGCGGGCATTGAAGCAGAAACCATGCCGATTGAAGAGGAATTCGAAGAATTGTAGACGACAGCAGGTAGGAGCATAACAAACTGAAAAGCCCCCGGAATTTCCCCGGGGGCTTTTCAGTTTAGCGGTCATTGTTACTTGTTTTCGCCGCCTCCGGCAATATCATGGCCTCCGGCGGCATGGCAATCACTGCAGTTGGTTTTGTAAAGTTCATCACCAATGTCAACCGGGTGGACAAAATTTGTAATCGGTTTTCCCTTGGGAACATTTTCCTGGATCTGCCCCAGCAGTACGTGGCAGAGATTGCAATCCTTGGAGATCACTTTGCCCTCGGGAGACTTGTGCTTGCCATCATGGCAGCGGAAGCAGCCGGGAGAATAGAAGTGCCCAATATGGTTTGGATAAGTGCTCCATGACACTTTCATCAGGGGGAAATAGTTGCGTTTGTAAATTGCCTGTATTTCTGAAATAGCATGCGTCAATGCCGCCCCTTTTTTGGCAACCACTTCAGGATAATTCTTGGCATAGTACTTCTTAATGCCGACCTCAATTGCCGCAACAGCTTCTTCCGACGTTGAATAGGGTTTTTCCAACAGATCAACCGCTACCTTCTTCAGGTAGGGAATGGTGATGTCGATGGTATTGGAGGCAAAATGCTGGTCCATCTCTTCACTCGGAGAATGGTAGATGTGGGTCGGTTTGTTATGACAGTCAATGCAGTCCATCAGGCGCTTATCGCCCTTGGCTATCTCTTCTTTCGACAGCGATTTTGCAGGATCCATATACTCCGTTATTTTCCCGTCGGCGCCTTTAACCGCAACATATGGAATCGACAGTCGTTTCTTGTCTCCGGCAATATACTCGACCTCGCGGCCAATATGCCAGTGAATGCCCATGGCATTAGGGGTCTTGGGAGTCCCGCCGATCTTGATCAGCATATTGATTTCGCGGGGGGTATTTGTCTCATTTGGCGCATAGTGGTAGAAAATTTTCTGGCGCCCGGCGTAAAACTTCTCGGGCCAGTGGCACCGTTCGCAGGTAACACGGGCGGGGCGAAGGTTTTCAACCGGAGTCTGGATCGGCGTTGGCCACGAATGGTTAACCATCACCCACAACTGGCGCATGCCCGATATCTTTGCTTTTACATACCATTGGGCTCCCGGACCGACATGGCACTCAACGCATTTTACCTTGGCGTGGGGAGAGTTTTTCCAAGCGGTGTATTCCGGTTCCATCGGCACATGGCACAGCTCGCCACAGAAGGTTGTGGACTCGGAAAATTCGTACCCTTTTAAGGCTGCAGTACCGACGATCAAGACAAAAACGACAGAAGCCAGAACAAAAAATATCGTCAGTTTCAGCTTGTTCGGGTCGTTGAGGTCGAGTCGTGGCAGAGGGGGAATGCCGGCTTCAGGGTCCTTGCGATACTTTTTCCTCACTCGCCAGGCCCCGGCCGGAATAAGCAGCAAGCCACAGATCAACATACCGGGAAAGGCAAAGTACACAAATATGCCGATATAAGGGCTCTCTAAACTGGACATAGCCTCCAAGACAAGAAACATCACAATAAGCAGTGTGGCAATAAGCGCCAGCACGGCCCCAATTATGCTGGTCGGGTTCATCAAATATCTATAGACGCTCGGTTCTTCCTGCTTCATGCCGCTCTCCTGTATCGCACTAATTAAGTAAAGTATTCGTCATGTATATTTGAAGTTGTTGGATGCATTTGTCAAATAAAAAGTTATTCATATACTGAATTAAAAAGGCCGCACCTGTATGAGGTGCGACATTTTTAATTTCCATC
>JABBNX010000035.1:3611-16529 GCA_019352135.1 Pseudomonadota bacterium | reverse complement strand
ATTTTCATCCGTTTACGGTGTGGACTAGTGTCCGCCGCCTCCCATAATGGCTATGATCATTAGAACCAGCAGGCTGATGCCGATGAAGAGCGCGGTAAACCCGAAACCCTTGACCAGGAAGTCATAAACGACACCACTGGTTTTCTTGCAGGCAAATTTTTCGGTGATGCCCTCTTCCTCATAACGTTTCCACTGATCACCACGCTCTTCGATCATTTCTTCTTTGGCAATCTGGCCATTAAAGATAACGAAATCCATCGGGAACTTCTCGGGGCGTCCGTGGGTGTTAAAGAAGTGGACCGAGAAGATAAAGCCGGTAGCCAGGAGCGCTTCATCCGAATGGACGATAGTCGCCACGTTGAACGCCCATCCCGGCAGGAACATGCCGAAGAATTCGGGGAACCAGAGCATCAAGCCGGAGCCGCCTATGGCAAACATACCCCAGAAGACCGCAACAAAGTCAAATTTTTCCCAGTAGGTCCAACGCTCAAAGGTTGGTTTCGTTCCCTTGAAGAAGAACCATCTGACCATGTTATAGACATCCTTAATATCGCGCAGATTGAAGCAAAGTGAATCAGGACCGAACAGGCGCTGAAGCGGATTACCTTTGATATCTTTCCGGATGAAAAGGAAGTTGATGCTCATGACAAGAGCAGAACCGAAATAGACAAACGTGATTGCAGCGCCGATACGGTGAAGAATACCGGCATTTGCCGAACCGCCATACAGATTCATGAGTGCAATTGCCCACGTTTGAGTACTGAACTTAAGCGGCAAGCCAGTCAACGAAAGCAGCAGGAAGCTGGTGATTACCAGGAGATGCAGGAAGATGTGCAGCCGGTTGAAGCGACGATACTGTTTGTGCGCTTCAGGAATGATATGGTGGCAGTATTCACCCGATGCTAGTTTATCGGCCTTCTCGCGGTTTTCAACGAAGCCGCGGAACATCCAGAGCAACGTGTGAACCCAGAAAACGGCAAATGTGGAAAGCAGCAGGCCGGTCATGGCGATAAAGGTGTAGTACAGAATCGGAAAGTTCTTGCGGTCCGTCATCTCGCCATGCGCATAATACTCGGCAAAAAGCGGCGTTGCCTTTTTATGGCACTGGGCACATTGCTTAACAATATTTGCAGGATTGACGCTGGATTTTGGGTCAGATTTCGGCAATACGGAGTGCGCGGTATGGCAATCGGCACATCCCGCTACTTTATCAGGGAACCCAAGACGGTAATTCTTGCCGTGATAGCTCTCCATGTATGATTTGACCGCCACAGTAGTGACACCGTTCCGTGCCATCATCTTCTCATCGCTGTGGCACTTCAGGCAGACTTTGGTATGGAATTCCCTTCCTTTGTGGTCCGTACCCACTTTCTGGATGGCGTGAAGGTTATGGCAATCCTCGCAGGCGGCTGAATCCATATTGCCGGCCGCAACAGCCTTGCCGTGGATCGACTTCTGGTAGACCGCTTCCTTATCATGGCATTTAATGCACGTTGCAACAGCAATGCGCTTGTCATTCTTCCACGGCTTATGGGTATGGATGTCAGTATGACACTCCGCACAGGTAATGCCATTTTCAGCGTGTACACTTGAGTAGTGCTCTGCACTCTGTTTTTTGTGGCACCGTTCACACTGGACCTTCTGTACCTTGATCTCCTTGCGCATATGTTTGGCGAGATCAGTAATGTCCACGTGGCAGCTGGTACAACCATTTTTACCATGTACGGATGCAGCAAAACCCTGAATCGAAATCTTGTTGCTGTGGCAACCCAAGCAGGTGGCAGGATCAATGGCCATACCCTGCTCTGCGCCCGCCGGGAAAGCAATCGCCATAAACAGGAGCGCTACAGGGATGAGACGACACAATTTGTTCAACATTAATGAATCCTCCATGCGGTAGTATATGAATATGCTGAAATGTCGAAGTAGGTGAAATAAGGAGAAGAGTAGCTGTATATAAAGTGTATACACCAAACGTTTTGTCTATACACTAGAGGAGTGACAAAATCAATGAATTATTTGAATAGTTGTATACTGTATACACGGGCAGTGGTTATTGATGCGTTTCTGGTCCGGTAATTTCATCCGGGCGACAGAGCCGTTTCAATTTTCGTGTCGCGCTGAAATGCTTCAGTACCTGTGTAGGTCTCCAAGTGGCTAACCAAAAATCTCAAAGACTGCAAAAAAGGGTGGCAGACCAGTGTCTGCCACCCCATATGAATGAGAACTATCTGTGGTATCTCTGCCCTCTCCGTCAGGACTGTTTTTTACCGTGGCACTTCAGGCAGTCGCCCTTTACAGAAAAGGCAGTAGAGCCATTGTGGCAGGCACCGCATGCGCTCCCGGTTTCCATCACCTTCATTGTGAAGCGCTTGGCGCTGCTATAGGGGAAAATTTTGGTGTGGCAATCGCTGCACTTGTACATTTCGGTATGAAACGCATGACTGAAGTACCCAATAATGGTGCCGTTGCCATCTTTAAAAGTTAATGTTTTCGGCTTCATGCCTTTGTGGCACTTATTACAATCACCGGTTGCTGCAAAGGCATCGGTGCCGTTGTGACAGGTACCGCAGGACTTGCCTTTGGCCATATCGGCCATAGTGGACTTTCCGACAACGGCTTTAAAGGGGAATGTTTTGGTATGGCAATCTTTGCAGCCGTACACTCCGGTATGGAATGTGTGGCTGAACGTGGCCGGTGTCACACCTTTTATACTAAATATAATCTCTTTTGGCTTGAGTGTTTTGTGACAGCGATCACAATTTGCCGTTACAGCAAATGCGCGTTTTCCGTTGTGGCAGGCACCGCAGGTACGCCCTTTTTCCATTTCCGCCATCGTCACCGTTTTTGTCTTGCCGGTAATGATTTTACCATTATGACATGCTTTGCATGACCCACCTGTTTTGGCAATATGCAGCGTATGGCTGAAGAGGACGGAACCAACGGATTTTACGGGATATGAAACATTTTGCGGCTTGCCGGTATGGCATCGGGTACAGTCCTTGTCGCTGGCGACACTGAATGCCTTTACGCCACTATGACAGGCACCACAGGATTTGGTTTTCTCCATTTCGGCCATGGTATAATGTTTTTTATCTCTCAAGTTGAAGATCGCATCGTGGCACATTCTGCAATTATTATTGTATTTCTTCAGGTGAAATTCGTGGCTGAACACTACGGGATCGGCGTATTTGAAGGTGAATTTGATGTTTTTGGTTTCGGCCGCACCGGCGCCTACAACTGACAGCACGCAAAAGGTAAAGGCCAACAATAAAATTTTCTTCAACATGGGACCGCTCCTCTGCACAGGTAAAATGTCTCTTAATCGGGTCACTATACAGCCAGAGTCCACTACCGTCAATTGCAAATTGCAACCGTTTACGCCGCATTCAACCTGCTTTTAACTCTAAAACCCAGCAGAATCTTGACTTTATCCCCTCTATTTGATAGCGTTACAAGACGCTTACAATCCACTAATTTCCCGTGTCGGAGTGAAAAATCAATGCACAAGAAACTCTTTATACCTGGACCGGTTGAGGTTCATCCCGAAATTTTAAAAGCAATGGCTTCACCTATGATTGGCCATCGCATGAAAGAGTACGCTGAACTGCACGGCCGAGTCACCTCCGGATTGAAAAAACTGTTATTCACTAATGACAAGGTTTTTCTGGCAACGTCCAGCGCCTTCGGCGTTATGGAGGGGGCCATTCGCAATCTGGTTGGAAAACGGTGCGCCAATTTTTGCAATGGGGCTTTTTCTGACAAGTGGCACGATGTCACACTCCGCTGCGGTAAACAGGCAGATGCTATCCGCTTTGACTGGGGGGCCCCCGTTACCGCCGAAATGGTTGAAAAAACTCTTGCTACCGGTAAATATGACAGCATGACCATGATACACAATGAAACCTCCACCGGAGTAATGTCGCCTCTACCGGAGATCGCTGAGGTTATGCGCCAGTTCCCCGATGTCATGTTTATCGTCGATACGGTTTCATCAATGAGCGCCCTCAAGATTCCGGTTGACGAGCTCGGGATTGACAGTTGTATCTTCGGGGTACAGAAGGCATTTGCTCTCCCCCCCGGCCTGGCGGTATTTACCGCCAGCGAGAAAGCACTTCAGCGGGCAGCCGGTATGGAAGGCCGCGGATATTATTTTGATTTTATCGAGTTCGCTGCCAACGACGCGAAGAATAATACACCTTCAACCCCCTGCATTTCCTTAATCTACGCGCTTGATTGTCAACTGCAGCGCATGTTTGCGGAAGGGCTTGAAAATCGCTGGGCCCGCCACGCTGATCTTGCCGATTTCGTGCGCGGGTGGTTGACGAATCGTGGCTTTGAATCATTTCCTGCTGCCGCGTACCGTTCACAGACGCTGACCTGCAGCCGAAACAGCCGCGGCATTGATCTGGCCTCCCTGAAAAAGAATTTGGGAGAAGCCGGATTTGCTTTTGACGACGGATACGGTAAAATTAAGGGAGAAACGTTCCGTATTGCCCACATGGGCGATATGACTCGTGATGATCTCGAGGGGCTGTTTAATGCAATAACTACTATTTTGCCGGATTTGGCATAAACGTGATGTAATAAATGAGAATATAATTGGAGGTAGCACCATGAAGTGCCCGAACTGCGGCAGTCGGACGGAAGTAGATATCGATATGCATTCAAACGGCTTTTCGGCCGAACATTCACCGGTCAAAGAGTGTGGAGCATGCGGCCTGATCTGGCGCGTAGAAATAAAAGCCGGCGAAACGGTAGTCGATATTATAAAGGCAGCAGATAAAAAATAATCGCTATTTGCAACGGTGGGGCGGGCATGATAACCCGCCCCGACTTTTTTTATTCTTTCTCAAAAACATCTTTGCTGGCCCCGCAAAGCGGACAGCACCAGTCATCGGGCAGTGCTTCAAATGATGTCCCTGGCTCAATTCCGCGATCCGGGTCACCAACGGCGGGGTCATAAACATACTGGCAGATAGTGCAGATCCAACGTTCCATAATGTATAGCTCCTTGTATTCGGATTTACGCCCAGCTGATACACTGGACGGGACAACCGTCAATCGCACTCTGGATCTCGGCTTCGGGAGCCCCTGCAGGATCGAAACATTCAGATTTCCCCGAGCTGTCAAACCTGAAAACGGCCGGACAGGTTGAAATGCACAGGCCGCAACTGATGCAGTTTTCTTTTTCAACAACGGCTATTTTCATCTTTCTATCTCCGTATTGGTTGCTTTATGTTGCTGTGCGAGTGTAGCATGTACGCTACGGATGTCAATAACAGCGAACTGTTTCTTATTTACCCGGTTAGGCACGTTCCGGGATAGCGTGATGCGAGAGATACCTATGATATTCGAATCAATTGTTGTTGGGCCATTGTCAGTTAACAGTTACGTCGTCGCATGCGCACAGAGTCATGAAGGAATTGTTGTCGATCCGGGAGGCGATGTTGACCTGATTATCAGCCTGGTGGAGAAGTATGGGCTGAAGATACATACCATCATCAATACGCACGGCCATTTCGATCATGTGGGAGGAAACCGCCAGGCAGTGGCGGCCTTTGGAGCACAGCTTTTGATTCACACGGCAGATGCGCCACTGTTGAGCCATTCGGCGGAGATTGCCCGTAAATACGGTTTACCGGGTGAAAATTCACCGGAAGCAGATTCCTATCTGGTTGACGGCATGGATATTTTCTTTGGCATGAATCGCCTGAAAGTCCTCCACACACCCGGGCACACCCAGGGTGGCTGCTGCCTCTATTTTGAGGACCAGCGGAAAGTAATTACCGGTGACACGCTCTTTGCCGACTCAATAGGACGGACAGACCTTCCCGGTGGTTCGCACGAACAGTTGCTGGAATCAATCCGTACCAAGCTGTTCACGCTGCCGGATGATGTGGTTGCCTACCCTGGACATGGCCCGCACACGACCATCGGACACGAAAAAAGCTGCAATCCCTATTTCTGAGGCGGACCACGGTATGCTTAGCAATAAAAAAATAATTCTTGGCGTAAGCGGTGGAATTGCCGCTTATAAAGCAGTTGAACTGACACGGCTCTTGACCAAGGCTGGTGCAGATGTTCATGTCATAATGACGCATGCGGCACAGGAGTTCATTGCACCGCTTACCTTTCAAACTCTTTCGGCGAATCCTGTTCATACGGCCCTGTTTGATTTGATTGCAGAGCAGGAAATCGGACATATCTCACTTGCGGACCGGGCTGATCTCTTCATCATTGCACCGGCCACTGCCAATATAATTGGTAAAATTGCTGCAGGCATCGCCGATGATATGCTCACCACGACGGTAATGGCCACCAAAGCCCCGGTATTGTTTGCCCCAGCCATGAACGTCAATATGTACACCAACCCGATCTACCAGGAAAATGAAGAAAAACTGCGCCGCTTGGGATACCTGTTTGAAGCCCCGGTAAGCGGGAGCCTGGCATGTGGCTGGGAAGGGGAAGGGAAGCTGGCCGCGCCGGAGACTATCTTCGATTGTGCTGTCGCAACACTGACGAAAAAGGATCTGTCCGGGAAAAAGGTTCTGATCACAGCCGGACCCACCCGTGAGGAAATTGATCCGGTCCGGTATATCAGTAACTACTCCTCGGGAAAGATGGGGTATGCGCTGGCACGTGCAGCCCAGCGGCGGGGCGCCCAGGTACTGTTGATCAGTGGGCCGACATCTCTAGCAAAACCGTATGGCGTAACGGTTGTCACGGTTACAAGTGCAAATGAAATGCAGCGTGAAGTCATGGCACGCGTTGATGCATGTGACGTGGTCATCAAGGCGGCTGCGGTCGCGGACTACCGACCGGAACTGAGAAACAGCACCAAGATAAAGAAAAAAGGCGATTCCGCCATCATTTCACTGGTGAAAAATCCGGACATCCTCTCCGAACTCGGAAAAATGGATTATGGGTCAAGACCGCGACCATTTCTGGTCGGGTTTGCTGCTGAAACCGATGCGCTGGCTGAAAACGCGGCAAAGAAACTTTTTGAGAAGAGACTTGACATAATCGTTGCCAACGACGTCAGCAAGGCCGACGCCGGTTTCAATGTGGACACCAACCGGGCACTGCTGTTTTTCAAGGATGGCAGCAGCACTGACTGCGGGCTGATGTCCAAAGATCAGCTGGCAGTAACGATACTTGACCACGTCATCTCACGGCTGACGGAACAGCCGGGGGCCTGAGTGGCTGTTGTCGTTTTGTCTTGACTTGACTGTTTGATCGTACTAGCTTTTTTAGATTCTAATCGTATGCGGAGGTATCATCCGTGGGTATAATCACCAGCGCCGGCATTGTTGTTAAACTCGTCCTACTGCTGCTCCTGTCATTTTCAGTAGTTTCCTGGGGCATCATCCTGTTCAAATTTTTTCAGGTTCAGCGTGCCAATGGTGATTCTGAACGTTTTATGGACTTTTTCTGGAAGTCAAAACGTTTTGATGCCATTGCATCACAGGTTGACCGTTTTGCCAACTCTCCCCTCACCGTGTTATTCAATGAGGGGTACAAAGAGCTGAAAATTGTTGTCGAGACCGACAGCAAGAGCGACGGCAGTGCTCTCAGCACTGATCTGGGAGGCTTTGAAAATGTTTCCAGAGCCTTGCGGCGCGCCACAAATTCAGAGATCACCCGTCTTGAAAAATATCTGACCTTCCTTGCCACAACCGGATCCACATCGCCATTTATCGGTCTGTTCGGCACCGTGTGGGGCATTATGACTGCCTTCGAAGGCATCGGGAAGACAGGCTCTGCCTCGCTGGCGGTTGTCGCCCCGGGTATTGCCGAGGCGCTGATAGCTACCGCCATCGGTCTGGTGGCAGCTATTCCTGCTGTTATGGCTTACAACCACTTTCAACATAAAATTCGCGTGCTGATAAATGAGATGGACAGCTTCACTACCGAATTTCTCAATATCGTGCAACGCAATATCGCGGGGAAATAGACCATGGCTATGGGAGGAAATAACAACAATCGTGCTGTGATGGCGGAGATAAACGTTACGCCACTGGTGGATGTCATGCTGGTGCTGCTTGTTATTTTTATGGTGACCGCACCGATGATGCAGCAGGGGGTGCAGGTCAACCTGCCGAAAGCCAATACCAAAGCCATGAATCCTGCTGAGGAATCAGTAGTTGTCTCTGTTGACAAGAACGGCAAAGTCTTTATCGATAAAGATGAGGTTCCAGCGGGAGACCTTCGCGGGCGCCTCTCAACCATGTTTGCGTCCCGGACGAAAAAAGAGGTGTTTTTGAAAGCAGATTCCACCGTGCCCTACGGTGAGGTTGTACGAACCATGGCTGACATTAAAGGGGCTGGTATCGAGCGTCTCGGCATGGTGACGGAACCGGCTGCAAAATAATGAACTCACGTAATCCACGAATTGACACCGGCATGAGTGTCAGTTTCATCGCCTCAGCCGTCATTCACCTGGCGGTTTTTTTATTACTGGTATGGTGGGGGCAGCTCTTTCCTCGGCAAATGACCATTCAGGAGACATACTATGTCGATGTAGTTAATCTGCCGACACCCCATCCTCAATCCGGCAGTTCTGCACAAAAGCCTGGTAAACCGGGAGCAGAAGTGTCTCAGCCTGCTCCGGCGCCTTTAATGACTGCGCCACCACCCTCCCGAACCTCTTTGAAGACCATTACAAAAGAGATCAAACAGACAGCACCACCCGAATCTGCAGAAACGGAAGCAGCTTTTAATGAGCGGATGGCAAAGCTGGAGCGAAAAGCCGAAGCCCGGCACGAAGAAGCTGCCCTTGAAAAGATGCGGAAGGCGGTGAAAAACAGCGGCACCACCCAAATTGGTGTTCCTGGCGCTGGCGGTGCTGAGGCGGGTAGTCGCTATACAGATTATGTCAAGTCACGGCTTGAAGATGCTTTGAAAGAGACAATCAGCTATTCCTCCAAAAATCCATACGTGGCAGTGCTGCTTACTATTGCGGCGGATGGCACGCTTTCGCGCCTCAGGATCGTGCAAAGCAGTGGTGATGCCGCATTTGAGCTGGCGGTCAGGCGGGCAATCGATCTGGCCAAAGAAAAGTTCACCGCACCTCCGAACCGGACCGTTTATGAAAATGGTTTTATCTTCAAACCAAAGGGTATCTCACACAGTTCTTCACGATAACACATTGGATATATTATGAAACTATTGCTGTTTGTTCTGTTACTTCTTGTATTTCCAGGTACTTTGTATGCTCAATCAGGCTATGTTGAGGTCACCGCATCCGGTAATCGCCAGCTGAAGCTTGCTGTTGCTTCTCCGCATTCACTTGATGCCACTCCCGATCCCGGGTCAGCCAAACTGGTTTCTGACGTCATCACGTTTGATTTGAACATGTCCGGCGTCGTCCAGGCGGAAAGCCGTATGCAGCAGCCACCACCTGTAAATCTGTCGCTTGCCGATGCCGATTTTGCATTGTGGCAGAGCGCCGGCTTCGATCTGCTGGTTCTGAGTGAGTACAGCCTGAAGGGCGGTCAACTGACTATTGAGTACCGCCTCTATGATGTCACGACTCATAAATTGGTTACCGCAAAGCGTTATCTCGGTGCGGCAAAGGACCTGCGGCGGTTCAGCCATTCTTTTGCTGACGAAATTCTGCGCGCACTTACCGGTGTTAAGGGCGTTTTTACCACCAGGATCGCCTATGTATCAGCTCAGACAGGCAACAAGGAAATCTATATCATGGATTGGGATGGTCATAATCCGCTTCCCCTGACAAGAAACCGCTCTATCAACCTGAACCCGGATTTTTCTCCTGATGGACGGCAGATCCTTTTCACCTCTTACAAACGCGGCAACCCGGACCTGTTTCTGCGCTCCCTGTCACATACCGCGGAAATAGCTATCTCAACGCGCAAGGGACTCAACATCACCCCCAGTTGGTCGCCGGACGGCAATAAGATTGCACTGGCGCTCAGCAAGGATGGTGATGCTGAAATTTATACCCTGAATAAGGACGGGAGCCATCCGACCCGTTTGACCATCAACCCTGCTCTTGATCTCTACCCCACCTGGTCACCGGACGGCACACAGATCGCTTTTTTGTCAGATCGCCTCGGGAATCCACAGATATTTGTCATGAATTCTGATGGCAGCAACGTCAGGCGGCTTACCACAACCGGCAATTATAACGTCAACCCGCGCTGGTCGCCAAATGGCAACCGGATAGCCTATTCAAGGATGACCAGTGGGGGCTTTAATATATTCACTATCGCCCCTGATGGATCTGCGGACACCCAACTGACTTTCGATGGCAATAACGAAAATCCCTCATGGTCAGCAGACAGTCGTCTTATCTGTTTCAGCTCGAAGCGGAGCAGTGGCAACGGGGTGTATGTCATGCGCGCCGACGGATCAGGCCAGACAAAAGTTTCCCGTGGCAAGGGGATGGACTTCCAGCCGGTTTGGTCAACACATTGATGACACCACGGTGCAATATTAATTGATGCAAGAATTTGAATCTTACCAGTTGCAATGCGGAAACTGTTATGTATAATTATCTTGGAAGCCGGTTTATCAAGGCATATGCCTTATTTTACTTGAGACAGGAGATTAGTATGAAGAAAAGCATGGTAACATTGTTGGCGGCCCTTAGCATGGTCTCCTTGCTTGCTGCTGGTTGTGCAAACAAGGAAGCTGTAAAAAAAGAAGAGGCTGTAGTTCCTCCAGCCGCAGTCGAAAAAGTTGAGCCGGCCAAACCGGCTGAAGAAGCCAAACCGGCTGAAACAGCTACTGAAGCACAACCAGCTCAGGAGACAGTTGCCCCGGCAACCACAGCTCAAGCAGAACAGCCTGCCGCAGTAGAAAACAACTTCGAAACCGTTTATTTTGATTTTGATAAATCGGATCTTCGTCAAGATGCCCGTGATATTCTCTCTAAAAACGCCGAACTCATTCTTAAATCATTTCCAAATGCAAAGATCCAGATCGCAGGAAATTGTGACGAGCGAGGATCCGCTGAATACAACCTGGCACTGGGCGAACGTCGTGCGAAATCTGCCCAGAAGTATCTGATTACACTCGGCGTAAAAGCAGAGAACCTCTCAACTATCAGCTACGGCAAAGAGAAGCCTGCTGTTGTCGGGAATGATGAAGCCGCATGGGCAAAAAACAGACGCGATGAGTTTGTAGTTATCAAGTAATACGATTTATTCAGCTTCTGTTACACCTTATGACCACGCCGGTTGCGCTCAGAGCGCTTCCAGCGTGGTCATTTTGCGTCTACCTTTTGTGTATAGTGATTTTGCCATACTTTTTCCAGCCGCCTTATCACAAACCACCCTAAACCGTGCTACGGCGACACCATCGCACAGAGCTTGACAAATACTCCATTTTCTGTGATAGTTTGCCGCCATTTTTTAAGGCTATGCTACTTCTATTCAGCACGCGGAGACAATACATCATGGCGACAACAACAAAAGCGGCAAAAGCGACTCCGAACGTATCGACACCTGAAAAAAAGAGCGCTGCAAAATCAAAGAAAACAGCAGTGTCACCGGAGATAGTACCATCGGTTGAGACCCCGGAGGAAACGAGACCAGCTGCAGTTGAACAAGCGGTTCCTCAAGCTCCGCAGGTGGCAACCCAGGATTCTAAATGGCAGGAAATCAGGTTAATCCTTGAGAAAATGAAAGAAGATGCCCTTCGCGAGATCAGGAAATCGGTCAAAAAAGGTACTGAAGCGGTTGCTGCAATTGAGCCCGGTGGCGATATCTATGACCAGGCATCCTCTGAGCGCGACCGGGAGCTCGGCCTGCTGCTTGGTGATCGAGAGCGTGAAAAGATCCACAGCATAGATGAAGCTCTGTTACGCATTGATGAAGGTGAGTATGGAATTTGTGAGGAGTGTGATGAAGATATTCCTCTTGGCAGGCTTAAGGCTATGCCTTTTACCCGTCATTGCGTGAAATGCAAATCTGATCTCGAAAAGATCCAAGCTCAGACAAAACGGGTAGAGGAAGAGCGTGCGTACCGTGAAATCCCTCTCGGGGCTGAAGACGAAGAATCATAGGCTGTTTTTTCCAGAAAGCTTCTGAAAAGACCTCAACAGTAGCCCACGGCTAATTTGCATGGCATCATGAGGGCACAGTTCCCGACAACACCAGCAACGAATGCAGCGTGAATTATCAATTGACAGCCGACTCTTTTTTATACTGATTGCCCCTGGAGGGCAGGCGTCCCGACAGACACCGCATAATACACAGCGTTCTTGATCGGCTGCCGGATACGTCGTAAGGTGGCGTTTAAGGGACTTTACAATGAAGGGCGGTAGCCCGAACTGGGTATCCAGCCCTTCTGGTAGCTTGAAACAGACTTTGGAAATGGTTTCAATGGGTGTACCGCAGAGCTTGATATCAGTGAACATCGCCCCCGCGAGTCCCACGTCGATCGCCTCGCGTTCAATATACAATAGCTCTGCTGGTATTCCGGCCAGTCGTCCTGCAATCACATCAACCGCAACGGGATTTTCTCCGGCGATCAACAGCCCGAGCTTGATCGGATCGCCACTACCCGGACCATTTCCCTCCATCGCATACACCGCATCGACAATATTCAGCACCGGTTTCTTAAGCTGGTATATTTCAAGCAGCAACTTGGCAAACAGTATCCGTGAACTACCCGCTTTCAGATGCCACCCCGCTTTTTCCGTGCCGATAACCGCTCCGAACAGATTTTTAACCGCACACGTCATCGTCATCATTTCATGTGTTTTCAACTTGGGCAGATTGATAATCTTGTCGGCCTCGAAATAGTTGCGAGCAAGACGGATCGACCGGAACATGCCGCCCCCCTGAAGTTCGACAGCCTCCTTAAATTCAACCAGCGTTGCACCGCTTTTACGCCCGGCATCATAGATCCCGGTTTTTTCCGCGACACGCAGAAAACTGCCAAAAC
>JABBNX010000035.1:0-3601 GCA_019352135.1 Pseudomonadota bacterium | reverse complement strand
AACCCGGGCTGTCGCCAATCAACGCAACCCCTCCGGCCTCTCTGACAAGCTCGGCCACGACTTGTACCAGTGCCGGGTGTGTTGTGACGGCCATATCAGGTTCTTTGGCGGACAACATATTCGGTTTCAGCAGCACCCGGTCTCCGCGACTAATAAACGCAGACATGCCACCAATTGGTTCAAGTAATTCAATCACTGCTTGTCGCAGACCCGAAAGCTCATACCCGTCGACTGTGGTAATTGATACAGTTTCCACGAAAGAGTCCTCTTTGATTTTTAAGTTATCCCCTTTTTTGACCAAAAAAGGGGATGACCGAAGTCATCCCCACTATATCACACACCTCAGAAATTTGCAGAATCAGACGATTAATGTTCGACGGCCTTGGCCATGCCGAGACCGGTATTCTGACGCACATAGACTTCGTCAAACATATCTTCAGAACGCTTATTAGGAAACATCAGGCATCCCAGTATTGCGGCAATAAAACCAAGCGGGATGGAGACGATGCCGGGATTTTTCAGCTTAAAGAGCGGCTTGTCAAGACCCATCATCGATGTGCCGTCATTCAACTCGTCAATCCTGGCTTTGGCCAGGGCTTTGGTGTCTTTTTCTGACAACATCTCTCCGGCCGGAAGCTCAGCCTGCTTTTTCTCCATGGCAGCCACCACTTTTTTAGCCCCGGCGGCTACAACCTTCGGATACGTCATGTTGGGTGACACCATTACCAACCCGATGGAGGCGATCGTGCCGACAACCAGACCGGAGACAACCCCGGCAGTGTTGAATTTGCGCCAGAACAGCGACAGTACCACGACCGGCAGGTTGCCGGAAGCGGCCACGGCGAAGGCCAGGGCAACCAGATGGGCTACGTTGGCTTTCTCGGCCAGCAGGCCGATAACAATACCGACAGCACCAACAATCACCGAGGTGATGCGGGCAGCCATGACCTGCTCATGCTGTCGGCATGGCCGTCCTTGATGACGTTGACATAGATGTCATGGGCAATAGCAGCAGAAGCAGCCAGAACCAGTCCGGACACAACCGCCAGGATAGTGGCAAAAGCAACCGAACAGAGGAATGCCAGGAAGAGATCCCCTATGATTGGTGCGATATCGGCTCCCAATTGCTCTGCCAGCATCAGGGTGGCCATGTTGCCGCCCGGGTCAACCGAGATGATCCCCTGGGGGGTCAGGCTGATGGCTGCGCCGAATCCGAGTAGGGTAGTGAGGACATAGAAGGCGCCGATGATGAACATGGCGACGATAACAGACTTGCGTGCCGCTTGGGCGGTCGGAACGGTGAAGAAGCGCATCAGGATGTGCGGCATGCCGGCGGTGCCGAGTACCAGGGCCATACCGAGGGAAATCTGGTCAAGCGGATCTTTGAGGAACAGGCCCGGCTCAAGGAACCGTTGACCAGCATTAACACCAGTCAGGATATCTGCGCCGGTCTTTCCGTCTTTAATCAGAAGTTTTGTGACATGGTCCTGAATATCGGGGCTGTTGACGATCATATCAAAGAAGTGGATCGGATTAAACCCGGCCTTGGCCAGAACCAGTACTGATAATAGCGCGGCGCCTGACATAAGCAGACCGGCTTTGATGATCTGGACCCAGGTGGTGGCGGTCATGCCGCCGAAGACGACGTAGCCGACCATCAGGATACCAACGCCGATGATTGCGGTCTTGTATGGCACACCGACCAGAAGAGCCATCAGCTTTCCTGCGCCGACCATCTGGGCAGTCAGGTAGAAAGTCGAGACAGCCACTGTCGACATGGCAGCCAGAGCGCGAACCGGCTTTGGGTTGGTGCGAAAGGAGAGGATGTCCCCCAAGGTATACTTGCCGGCATTTCGGCATGGTTCCGCCACGATCAGCAAAACCGTAATATAGGCCACCAGCCAGCCGACCGAATACATGAACCCGTCATAACCATACAGTGAGATCAGTCCGGAAATTCCGAGGAATGATGCAGCTGACATGTAGTCACCCGCGATGGCCCACCCGTTCTGGGTTCCGGTGATACCACCTCCAGCGGCATAGAAGTCTGCAGCGGTTTTGGTCTGCTTGGCTGCCCAGATGACAACACTCAGGGTAATGCCGATGATGACGGCAAACATGGAAAGTGTGACAACCTTATTGGCTTTCAATTGCCTCTGTTTTACCGGTGCCGGCGCGACTGCAGTAGCCGCGGCCATGGTTCTCTGCTCAGACATTGCAGGTGTATTTGGAGCAGCAGGCGTTGCTACTGCAGCAGTTGAATCTGGTGCGGCCGGGGTTTTCGTCGGCTCAGCAGCAAAGGCGGCTGCGGCAATAGAAAGGGTCAATGTTACAGATATGATAAGTTTCTTAAAAGTCATGTCGTATCCTCCTTTACGAGAGATGAAGTTCTTCAACCAATTCTCTGGTCAGACGGTCAAAGTCTTTGTTTGCAACGTGGGCATAGTACAGTGCCAGCCCCCAGGAGACGAAAAACTGGGAAAGTGCGAATATATACCCAAAGTTTATAACACCGATTATCTTTATCTTGAACAGGCCAGGTGCATATGCTGCTCCGATCGGAAGCAGGAAGTAATACGCGGTTGAGAAGATCCACCAACCAAAGAGGAATGCTGTTTTTTTGTGGGTAAGTTCAATGAACTTTGGATTTCTTGCGATAGCCGCCCAATCATACTGTCTTTCTGCCATTTAGTTACTCCTTTCTTGTTTGTGTACATGATTTCGTGCTGTGATACAGTTACAGGCATCTCCTTTGTAATTTAATGAAATAAAACTTCTTTATTCTAATCAGCATACAAACTTTCAAATACTCAAGAAATAGACCTGCGTTCATTTTTACAAAAATATAAAAGTGAAGGCTGTGTTTTTGACTCAAATACAAATGCTGAAATTCGACCGTCAATGTATTTTGATTTTATAAAAACGGCAACATTTTTAAGCTGGCATACGTTATAATAAACTATTTAGTTATAGTAAGTTGTACAAATAAATTTATAATTTCGGCGTATTTTCACCCGATTTTTTGGCATACATAACATTTTTGAAATGCTAATTGCAATACAATTAGCATTATTAATTTAACTTCGTTCTATTTTTAAATAATTACTGCGCTTCTTACCCCCATAGACTATTTGTATTTTCCATGTTCCTTATTTACCTCAAATTCACGGTAAATATTTTTAAGCACAATCAACACGGTGGTAAATAATGATAATACTCTTACAGATGATGCCGTGGCATAAGATTTCGGCAGATATCTGTATAAAAACCGCAGATTTTAAAATATATATTGACAGTGATCCGGAATTGGGGTAAATAGTTTATCTTCTTTTTGAGCCGCTAGCTCAGTCGGTAGAGCACCTGACTTTTAATCAGGTGGTCGTTGGTTCGACCCCAACGCGGCTCACCAAACATTACAGGGACTTACGTTAAATCGTGAGTCCCTTTTTGTTTCCTCAGTGCAATTTCAGTGCACTTGCAAATAATCCCCCCTTGCATTACACAACAAGTGACAGTCAATAACACCGCTTATTTTATGGCGGAAATTGTAGCGCGCCGATTGTTTTGGCAGTGATTTTTTGAATTTCGCGAACCATTTGAC
>JABBNX010000225.1 GCA_019352135.1 Pseudomonadota bacterium | reverse complement strand
AACGAGAATTAATAACTGAAAACTACTACCTGGGGTGGGTCAAAATTGGACGCCGATGGTGGGTCAAAATTCAAAGCCGATTGACATCAGAGCCAGGTTCTCTGCCGAAACCGGAGCTGGCTGGTAATACAGACTTGAATGGCTCAGTCCCAAAAGACGGCACTGTCTGAGGACGCTGATTTTTGGGTGCTTCGGATCGATCAGCAGACGCTTCTGAGCTGCACTACAGACCAGATTTTTTTTTGAGCCAGTCAAGTTCAACTTTGAGCTGGCCGATCTGTCGGTACAGTTCTTCTTTGAGTCTCTCGTCATCTTTTATCGACTTGGACTTTTTGCTGTCAAAGGCCGCAACCATCTGTTCCTGTGCTTGACGCTTCCAGTTGGTGATCTGATTCGGATGCACTTTGTAGAGAGAGGCCAGTTCGGCTACTGTCTGATCTCCCCGGATTGCAGCCAAAGCAACCTTCGCTTTGAATTCGGACGTTCGTTTCGTTCTCATGTTCGCCATCATAATTACCTCCGTAATTATGGGCAAACCAAACTTAACTACCTGTCCGAAAAACCGTCAGTATTATACTGAACTGTTATCCCGGATGTGAAGCAAGCCTACATCTGAGTAGATGTTGTCATTTCCCATCTATTATGAAACGTAAATCATATTTTTGACTGGCTTTTTTTAATTCATCTGCTAACGGTGCGGGCAAGTTTGCTTTGAGACTATTGATCTCGCGGGAGAACTCTGCTTTGGCTGCAACAATTTCAGTAGTGTGCATGGACACAGCATCCGGAGAATTTAGGACCATAGAGTTTGTTTTTTCATAGAGTGAATATATGTTCCGAAGTATCCTATCCGCCTGGGTGTACTCTGCGGATGGAGGGTCCAATCCTCCCATGATTTTGTTGATTTCGGCATGTACAAACTGCAAATCGTCTCGGGCTTCCGGACCAACGTGGCTGACCTCAGGAGTAGAGGAAGATTCTATTCCCCTCCAAGCATTAAATGTTCCATCACAAACCATTTCGCCCATATTCATGCCCGACTTTATTATGTAAAGTGCCTGTACGTAATTATGTGCGTATTGGCTCCGAACATAACCTTTATACCGCACTATCCCAACAACCAGTGAAGTTAGGAGCAGAAACATCAGGATGGCAGCTATCGCCCGATTTCGTAAGGAGACTTTGCTTACCCGCTTGAATAATGCATGGAGAGGAGCGTTTAGACCTTTACCAAGTGAGGTGGATCTGCTGGCCTGCCGCTTATTTCGAGAATTAGTGGTGGTTGTAATGATGACAAAACAGGGGAATTCGCATTGGCAGAAGGCGCACCGATCAGAAAAAGGCTGAACCTTCCTGCATACTGGACAAAACATTCCTCTCAACCGGATATGCTCAGGCACGTTGTGCCTAGCTATTGCATCCCGCCAAAAAACAATTCTCCACCATAAGGTGGCCATTTTTTTTGGGACCCCAAACAGCCAGTTCTGGTTGTTTGCATCTTTGTTCGAGATTGATTTTTTCATAATTCCCAGCCTTATGTTGCCATCGATACCTATCCGAGATCCGAGCGACTGTCTTCTGTAGACAATTCGAGATATGCGGTCAGGTCGATCTTCAGGAATGCCGCGACTACCTCAGGGTCGAAATTACTTCCTGCATTTTCCTCCAGATAGGAAATAGCCTTGGCAACCTCCCAACCCTGCCGATAGGGACGATCGGAATACAGTGCATCGAAGACATCTGCAACTGCTAGAATGCGGGCTCCAAGAACAATTTCTTCTCCGGATAAACCAAGTGGATATCCTAATCCGTCGAACTGCTCGTGGTGCTGGGAAACGAGGGGGATTGCATCATGGTATGCCTGGATAGGTTTCAACATTTCAGCACCTTTTCTGGGGTGTTCCTTGATAATGGCATATTCCATATCTGTCAGTCGCCCAGGCTTATCGAGAATCATCTCTGGAATCCCTATCTTCCCTATGTCATGGAACAATCCACCTAGTTGGAGCGTTTCAAGATCACTTATGGAAAGTCCCATTTCCTTCCCAATATCCAACGCCAAACCGGTCACCCGCTGGGAATGCCCGGCAGTCCATGGTGATTTTGCATCCACCGCGTTTGCCAGAACTTCAATGGTGCCGCGGTTCAGCCAGTTCAGCTCCTCTATGAGTCGAATGTTATCCAGCGCGATTGCTATTTCGTCAGCAAGCTGTCGGAGTCTTACCATCTCTTCTCGATGTTGTTTTGGTGCTCTGCGGTAACCGAGAATAAGTACACCTACCAGGTTTTTTTTGATGAGTATCGGCTGCAGGAAAAATTCGCCCGCTCCTTCATCTGCCATGGGTGCCAGCAAATTGTCGTATTCTTGTCTGGCCATTATGTGCAAACCCTCTTTGGCTACCCAGAGGGACTTCACCTCTTCCTTGCTCAGCAGTGCCTCGAGCCGCACGGTTTCCGTAGGAATACAATTAGAGCCGTTGCTATAAAAGGTCCTGAGATGAAATGCGGTATTCACATCTAAAAGGGAAATTCCGATCCATTCGTGCAATACGGAGTTGTTGTAATGAAAAATGACTTCATTGATTATGGTGTCCTGATCACGGGATTCCAGTATCTTATGAAAGAGTTTTCCCCTATCACGTAGTCTGGTGAATTGGTTACCCAGTTGCTCTGACATGTCATTAAAGGATGCGGCAAGATCCTCGAATTCGTCGCCACTTACAATGTTAACCTTTGAATCAAAATCCCCTTTACTGAGACGACGGGCCCTATCATTTAGAATAGAAAGAGGCACCAGGCTTCTACGTATCAAGATGCTGCTGGCAAAAATGACAACGAACAGAGTGAGGGAAATGACAAGCAGGAACGTCGTGATAAAGGACCGTGCTGGCCCTAGCGAATCCTGTCTGGACTGGAAGGCGACCATGGTCCATGAAGCTGATAGAAAGGCAGGCTTCATATAGGCCGACCAGTAATTAACCAGATACTCCTCATCCCCCCCTTGCCATTTCAATTGCCCAATAGATGCCCGCTGCTGATGTGACATGACAAGAGAAACAAGTGTCGGTGTAAGTGGGTGAGAGGCGTACAGCGTTTTACCGGTAGGCCCAAGGATGCAGATATCAATCCCCGGTGGTAGTGTGTACCCAGCGATTGTCCACAGGTAGTTGGGGTTTATCTCTCCTGCCAGCAATTCATGCCGCTGCAGGTTCGGGTTCGCAGTTGTGATCATGTGTATTGCGTCCCCCGCCCCCAGATCAATATTGGCAAGGATCAGTGCTTTTCCGGCAGCCAAGTGAGCGAATTCAGCAGGAGATAGGAGGTCAGACATACCAGGGATTATCGCATGCTTGCTATCATCTTTCATGACGGCGACAGCACGAAATTGTTTGCCTTCCGCTGGTCGGTCCGCCCGCCGGGAAATCCACCGGTCTCTACCCCCCGAGGGGATCGACATTGATTCCAGCTCGGCCTGGAGCAGATTCAGCCCGCTGAAGATCGCCATCCCCGAGTTTTTGGCAACCTGCCGCAGGTGTTCATGGCTGTCCGATTCGAGACGAGCTGACACCCTTTGCATTAATAACAGCGCCAGTACGCAGACCGGCAACAGGGCACAGATCACAAAGAGTACGAATATTCTCCGTGCAACTTTGCTATGGATAAATGATAAGACTCTTTTCATAGTACTTCCGTATCAGAATTTCTCGGCAAGGTCGATAAAAGCGCCATCCCTGGCTCGCACGATGTCATCCAAGCTATCCTTATTGTCGAGCTGCTTTTTAAATACACCGTTTTCACCCATGCTGAAAAGGTCATAATCCGAATTAAGCGGGTTTATGGCTTTGTCCCTGCGCAGCTCTCCATTGCCTTTGATACCACCATCTGCAATGTTCAGATATTTGTAGGGATGTCCCCATGGATCCATGAAACCATCACGACCTATATCGCCCAGTGAATTCGGCAGATGCCCCGTTTCTTCTTGGTATAATGCTATTTCCTGCTCCAGCATACGAATTTCAACGATAGTTCGTGCTACCCGAACATTTTTGATATAGACACCATAGGAAGGAATGGCTAAAGCGGCCAGAATCGCTATTATAGCGATAACAGAGATCAATTCGACGAGCGTAAAACCTCGTTTGACTCTCTGATAATGCTCAGATGCGGTTGGGTCACTGTGATAAGAAAAGAAGTTGGACGCCATGGATCCACACTCATTGCAGCAATATTTTTATTTGTAGCCAGTTGTATGTTTTGATGGTTGGTTGTCGAGCGCCATGGTAATTTTCCAGTTTGTGAGGTGTTAGCGCCAAGTTAATTTGCCACCTCCGACGCCAAACTTATTTTCCAGTTTGGTTCTAATCGCCGCCAAGGTGATTTTCCAGTT
>JABBNX010000224.1 GCA_019352135.1 Pseudomonadota bacterium | reverse complement strand
GAGCAGATAGCTGTTGTCGATGAAGCGGTTACGGCCGAATCCCCGCAGGCTGGATTGCCCCCCCAGGATACTTTGTTCCAGAAACGGGACATCGGCTCCAAGAGTCTGATTATACATCAGGCGGAACACGCTGATATACCGTGCATTGTCAAGAGGAATGAACCCCTTGGTTTCAACCTCGTAGTGCCGGTAATCGGCTGCTCCCCCCAGTGCTTTTATCGTCGGCTCGAACGTAAAGCGGGCATAGCCGCCATACGTGGGAGTCTCCCGATTATCAAGCGTACTGTATACCAGCGAAATACGCATGGCATGAGTCGTAAAGCCGTCGATTCCCGGCACGGTTGCCGACGAAAACTTGTCCTTGATATACGGAAGACGTTCAAAAGCTCCCCTGCGGATGTTGACATCACGAAAACGATCACCAACGGTAAACTGATAGTGTGGCCCGATCTGATAGCCGGCGGAGATGGTATAGCCGAGTTCATCATTGGCATAATTTGTTTCCATCTGTTGCGAACTATTGGCGTTAAAACCGAAGAAGCGTGAAGAACCGTCAGACAGCTTGAAGATAAATCCGTTCAATTCAAGTTTTTTGCCGAGTAGAGAAGTATCTCTGACCCGAAGTTCATAATCATGATTTACTTTGGCGGACTGGGAGAGGTTGGTTTCGATGTTCCGCTCGGGGGTCGGATAGAAGGCGCCATACAGCGATGCGGTAACCCCGAAATTGGCGTTGTAAGTCACCTGGGGAGCGACCAGTGTTGTGACCTCATCCTTCCTGTTATGAGCAAGAAGTGCCGTCAGAGCTCCGGACGTGATCCCCTCATTGGGGCTTGACGCGATCACCGGTAGCGGAATCGTAACCAGTTTTATCTTGTCGTCTGCGGAATCACCGGTCAGAGGCAGGAGTAAATTTTTACGTGGTATGTAGCTGGTACACCCGGCCAGCAGCACCGCGCATGCGCAGAAGAGGATGCTAATATGCCGGATCGGCCTGAGTTTTGAAAAAAAGGTCTTCATTCCGATTCTTGTAGCATTGGGCACCGCCGGTGTCAATCGGCATGCGGAAATTTTATCCTAAAACATTCCGTCCTTTGCTGTGCAAATAGTTCATTTGTCTTGCTGGCGGGGCAATTTTGAGTAATAATTACTTGAAATTATTTTATTCGTCGGAGCTGACATTGTGAGTATTACTGAAAAAGTCGTAAAAATCGCGCAGGATGCCCGCCAGGCCTCATTGGCCATGGCGCGCCTGTCAAGCGCTGTCAAAAATGATATGCTGCTGAAAATGGCCACTGCTCTTGAGCATGCAGTTTCAGCTCTGATCGCGGAGAACCGGAAAGATCTTGAAGCCGGTCGTCAAAAAGGGCTTTCACCGGCCATGCTGGACCGTCTGATGCTCGATGAAGGCCGTATCCGCGGAATTGCCGCTGCTCTGCGTGAGGTCGCCGCCCTTCCGGATCCTGTCGGCGAAGTGACAAAAATGTGGAAACGCCCCAATGAACTGATGGTTGGCAAAATGCGGATTCCACTCGGCACGATAGGAATTATCTACGAGTCGCGGCCGAACGTAACTGCAGATGCTGCGGCCCTCTGCCTCAAGGCCGGTAATGCTGTGGTCTTGCGAGGCGGTTCCGAAGCAATCAATTCAAATGTGGCCATTGCCGGGATCCTCCGGAATGTGCTGAAAGAGATGGGTATCCCCCAGGCAGCACTGTCGCTGATCCCTTTTACCGAACGCGAAGGGGTGCTGGAAATGCTCAAGCAGGAAGAGTCTATCGACCTGATTATTCCGCGCGGTGGCGAAAGCCTGATCCGGTTTGTGGTTGAGAATTCACGTATTCCGGTAATCAAACATTATAAGGGGGTCTGCCACATATTTGTCGACCAGTCAGCTGATTTCGACAAGGCCGAACAGATAATTGTCAACAGTAAGACCCAGCGCCCCGGCGTCTGTAATGCGCTGGAGACGCTCCTGATCCACCGTGACGTGGCCGCTGAATTTATCCCGAGAATTGCCGCCACACTGTCTGCTCTGGGTGTGGAATTGCGTGGCGACGATGTTTTTTGCCGCTATGCGCCGCAGTCAAAGCCGGCAACGGAAGCTGACTGGCATGCCGAATATCTGGAACTGATCCTGGCATGCCGGGTTGTTGACGACATTGATGCCGCGATCGCCCACATAAACCGCTACTGCTCGCTGCACACCGAATCGATCATCACCAGTGACTACAGCCGTGCCCAGCGCTTCATCCGCGAGGTAAACTCCTCCTGCGTAATGGTCAACGCTTCGACCCGATTTGCCGACGGCGGCCAGCTGGGCCTCGGAGCCGAAATCGGCATCTCCACCACCAAGCTGCACTCCTTCGGCCCGATGGGGCTGGAGGATCTTACCACCACCAAGTTCATCGTCTATGGGGATGGACAGGTCAGGGAATAGTATTCGGCTGACATAAAACACAAAAACGCCCCGCCGGAGTTATTCCTGCGGGGCGTTTTCAGATTGAATACAATGTTGGCGCTTTATCAGTCATCCTGAGTGGAGACGATGTTAATCAATGGTTGTCGATAAGCCAGAAATGTTCCTAACATGCGAATCTAACCTATTTTTATTTACTTTTTAATTTTATTATGCGAAGTAATATCATTTTTTGTATTGGAATGGAGAGAGACTAACTACATGCCAGTCGTTATTAACAACGAACTGTACGCGCTATTGACCCTTGATTCTGCGGGTGATTGGTTGCAGCTTGCAACAGTATGCAGTGATTATTTAACTGTTGGTGATTATGGGAAATTGCAAAGTTACCTTCAAGACGATACGAAAACTGCAATCATTGAAAAACGTTATATAGATAAGGATTACCGAGATACTTTTTCAAATTTTTACTCCAAAAAGCTAGCCTGCTATCCTTCGACAACCTACCGAATCCACTTCTTCAAGTCTGTAGTTCCGGTCGATGATCTTTACACTCTCGAGAAACATGCCGATTATTACATTGGGTTTAGCATCATTCGCCCCACACAGGTCAACTCAATTGGCCGGACTATTTTTGACCCGTCAAAGATAACAAAGCTTCAGGGGCTTATCTGCCGTGCTTCCTACATGAGCCATCTTTTCGGGACAGAGCTGAAAATCAGCGGTTTTCCCTATATCAGCCAAGACACCGACGTAACGATATGCGCTCATGCAGCCACATGGATGACATTTCGCTATTACAGTGAGCGGTACTCTGCATACCGTGAGATATACCCATACGAGATCAGCCAACTTTCAAGCGATGTATCCAGAGGCCGCCTCATTCCTTCAAAAGGCCTTACGGCCTTGCAGATAACCGAGATATTTTCAAACTATGGCTTCTACCCGGAAATATACCTGCAGGGACAGTACAAAGAGAAGTTCTATCGGCTACTGTATTACTACATCGAATCAGGAATCCCGGTTGTCGCCTGTCTCCATAAGAAACAGCACGCAGTGACGCTTCTCGGTCATGTATCGGATTATAACCGTCCGGCAGATAACAAGGACAGTGAAGATTACCTGACTGGTTATGTTGTTAATGACGACAACCATTTACCTTATCAGCTCATTATGAAAGAAACGTTGCCCAAGCAGGGATACTGCTCCACATTTCATGTTGAGGATATAGACGGTTTCATCGTGCCACTGTACGAAAAAATGTACCTTTCTGCTGAACATATCGAAGGGTTGGTTGATTCACTTTTAAAAGATCAACCTTTTGGGGTCAACCACCGTTCCGGTCTGGTTACAAAGGATAATTTGATAAAGAGGATATTCCTCACGTCATCAAAATCATATAAGTCAGCGCGGCGTATTGCTTCATTACCGTTTGAGCTTCAACGTAACTACATAGAAATGCCCATGCCGAAATTCATCTGGGTGTGTGAACTATCGCTTGCGGGTCTGTATCCAAGAAAGCAAATTATCGGTGAGATCATATTTGATGCTACCGCCAATCATGAAGATCGTTTTTCGTTTCTTGCTATTCATTATCCAGACTTTATACTTTTTAATGACAGGAACAAGCTTGGCAACCAACCGGACCGGTTTGTCCATTTCAAGTTGCCAACAACCGAGGTTATTCCTTATGCAATGTATGAGAACAACCTAAAGGAGATTTGAACATGGTATTTATCAATGAGATGAAATTTGAGAAAATTGAAGGATTTCTCGATACCGAGGAGAAGGTCAAAGAAGCACGGGCAACCCTTGAGCGCTCCACTAAAACCACGTTCAAAGAACTTGAAAAGGCCAAAATGGGCTCGTGGGAAGGTGCTCATCGGATATTTCTGGATTGACGGCAATCGCACTCCAAATGCGTTTTTGTGTTGTACCCTGCATTCCCGGACATTGTAACGAGTAATTTGCAATAATATACATAAATCCAGC
>JABBNX010000223.1 GCA_019352135.1 Pseudomonadota bacterium | reverse complement strand
CGGCGGCGGAAACCCGTGGGAGAATCCCGGCAATGCCCGCCTTGATCGCCTGTTCTGCCTTTTCGAGCTTCGATGAATCCCGCAGCTCATCCCATCTATTGCCCTTGCCATGCAGGCGACTGGTCCAGGCCAGTCCTCTGCGGTACGTTGCCGGGAGGCGGAGACGGTTGCAAAACCCTGTTGCCATACCAAAACCGGCCTCATCATGGCCATGATGTTTGGGATAGAGCTTCGGATCAGTACCCAGCTTGCCGAGATCGTGAAAGAGGGCGCAAAACCGGGCCAGCGGGTCATTGCTCGCTGCCGCCACCCGCTGCAGCACCTGGACCGAGTGGGTAAGCAGATCCCCCTCCGGGTGATGCTGGAGCGGTCCGGCCGGGATCTGCGGCATGCGGAAGAGTTCAGGAAGAAATTCTGCACCGACGTTGAACTCGATCATCCGCTGGAAAAAACGCTCCGGCACCTTTCGTGCCAGAGCCTTGAGCATCTCGCTGCTGAAACGCTCCACCGGCATGGCTCTGAATGCATCGGCCCACGTCTCCTTCCGGATCAGCGCTTCGGTCTCCGGTGTCATATGCCATCCATCAGCTTCGAAGCGGAAGGCGCGCACGATGCGCAGCGGATCATCCCTGAAGCTGTAATCGCTGCATGCCCGGAGAACTCTCCCCTTCAGATCATCTTCGGCTCCTGGCAATTCAATGCGTATCCCGTTAAGATCCATTGCCATGGCGTTGATGGTGAAGTCGCGCCGGAGCAGATCATCTCCCAGATCGTCCATGCTGCCGATGCGGGTAACTTCAATCCTGCCGAATTCGGGGTGGTACTTGAAAAAGATCGTGGCCGCACTGGTCGGCTCCACCAGACGGAAGCCGAGTGTACGGAGTTCATCAGGGGAAAGGTCGGTCGCCAGGTCGATGTCCTGGCTCTCCCTCCCCAGAAGCATATCGCGTACCGTGCCGCCGACGAGGACGACCCGACCGTGGCAAGGGAGGGGGAAGAAGTCCTTCAGAAAGGGGAGGGGTGTGGTCATGGTAAACCTTGCCGGATGTCCTATTTTTTTCTGCTTTTTTCCGGAACCGGCAGGTTGAGAAGCTGCAATACCTGGGTCATGTCGTCCCAGACGCTCCAGAATGAGTCAGAGTTGCCGCCGGTGCGGAGCAGGTATGATGGATGATACGTCGGCATGAGCGGCATGCCGTGAAAGTCGTGGAATTTGCCGCGCATCTTGGATATGGGCACTTTTGTCTGCAGCAGCGCCTGAGCGGCAGAACTGCCGAGAGCCACGATTACCTCGGGTTTGATGGAAAGAAGCTGCCGCAGCAGGAATGGAGAACAGGCGTTGACCTCATCGCTTTCCGGCGGCCGGTTTTTCGGTGGTCGGCACTTGACCACGTTGCAGATATAGACATCCTCGCGTTTCAAGCCCATTGCGGCAATGATGCGATTCAACATTTTTCCCGCGTCGCCGACAAACGGTTCACCTTGTGCATCCTCATCGGCTCCCGGACCTTCGCCGACGAAAACAAGCCGGGCCCGTGGATTGCCGACTCCGAACACCAGATTTTTCCTGGTGGCTCCCAGTTTGCACCGCTGGCATGCCCCCAGATCCTTTCTGATCTGCTCAACTGTTTCATGCTTTTCCGGCGTGTTCGGCAAGTCAGCGGCCACTGTCTCCTCCGGGCTCCGCTCTGTCGGGGCGGGGCGTTGCAGTGGTGCTTCTGCCCCGGCTGCAAGCGTAATCTCCGGCGGAATACCGTCCACTCCGCTTTCCTGAAGATCCTGCAGGTAGGCCGCGAGCGAAGCAAACAGCTGGGATTGGACGGAATGTTGAATCGAATGTACGTTCACGGGAACAGCCTCTTATACATTTTTTCAGTATCGTGGTACAATAAATAAGTAAGCTTGAACAGGTAATTTACCAGTAAGCACCAAGCCTGTCAAAATGAAAGAACTTCTATGCTTTTTCTATTAATTGCCGTTGCGGCAGTTCTGCTTCCGACCGAAGCTTTTGCGTGGGGTGGAGGCATTCATCTTCAACTGGGAGCCCAGATATTGGCCAATCCGGGGGTGTTGCCAGCTGATGTGGCGGCACTCTTGGCGGCCCATCCAAAAGATTTCTTGTATGGCTGCCTCGCCCCGGACATTACACTCGGTAAAAAATACACCCACTATCTGCTCAACTGCCATCGATGGGGGATCGGCCGGACTCTGTTAAAGGAAGCCGATACCGATCATCAGAGAGCCTGCGCGTATGGGTATCTGTGCCATCTGGCTGCGGATACGGTCGCCCATAATTATTATGTCCCCTACAAGATCATCCGCTCGTTTCCTACCATTACCATGAAACACACCTATTGGGAGATGCGTTTCGAGGCATTTGTCGAGAAGGATATCTGGGAGCTGGCCAGTATTGTCTGTCGCGCCGACAGGCGTGCCAACGATGTATTGCTGCGCAATGTGCTGACGACTACCATATTCTCATTCGGTACCAATAAACGGATATTCAATTCCATTATGGTGCTGTCCCGGATGGAGAAGCTGCAAAAAATCATGCAGACGCTCTCCCAAAAGTCTCGATACCAGTTGGCGGAGGCTGACCGTGACGAGTATATGCAGTTGGCCAGGGAAGCGATGCTGGATTTCCTGCAAAATCCGGAGGATTCAAAGTTTCTGAAAGTGGATCCAACCGGAGAGAGGGCTCTGGCCGCAGCCGACAGCCTGCGTAAAAGTCTGCGGTTGCGCCTGAAAAGTGGATTTATGTCAAAGGCTGAAGGGTTTGAGGAGGTTGAAGCGGTGCGGAGTACCTTGCGCAAGTCCCTGCACAAACCTGAACTGTTGAAGAAGCTGCATGTTTGAAAAAGGCGGTTTAATAGAGTTCCGGTTTGCGGTCATTGAAACAGGGAATCTGCGCCCGCCAGTCGGTCATGCCCTGCATGTCAAGCGGAGCGATAATTTCCCCCTCACTCTCTTCTCCCTCAGCCAGCAGTTCCCCTTTGGGATCGATAATCATGCTCATGCCGAAAAAATCCAGCTTCCCGATCATGCCGCAGGCGTTGCAGGCGACGACGAAGAGCTGGTTTTCAATTGCCCGCGCCCGGAGCAGCGTGCGCCAGTGCTCCTGACGCGGTTTAGGCCACTGGGCCGGTACGCAGATCACCTCGGCGCCTTCAACCGCCAGACGCCGGGAAAGTTCGGGAAAACGCAGGTCGTAACAGACAATGACTCCGATCTTGCCGATCGAAGTGTCCGCCAGCAGCCATGAATCGCCGCCCGAAAAAGCACGATCCTCCCCCAGCAGGGAGAAAAGGTGGATCTTGCGATAGATCCCGGCCAACGCGCCATTATCGACAACATGCACCGAGTTGAATACCTTGTCGCCGTTTGGCTCCGGCATGCTGCCGACAATCACCATCTTGTAGCGGGCCGAAAGCTCCAGAAGTTCCGCCACAATTCTCTCTGTCCGCAATGCCAACTCATTCAGATTCTTGTAGGCAAAGCCGCTTGACCACATCTCCGGCAGTACGACCAGATCGGCCCCTTCTCCGGCCACGCGGTGAAGGGCCGCGCGAACAGAGGCCAGGTTGGCATCCACATCTCCCTGCTTGACGGTAAACTGGATGGCGGCGGCGGTAATGGTCATGAAAACTCCTTCTCTACGGCAGGTGGTAGCTCTTTTTGTCTCACGTATGAGTTTCACGATAGTAATTGAGTTTTTGCTGTATGGCAAGTTCATGGCGAAAGACCTGCCTGTTTTCAGCACTTCCAGAGGCATCGTGCGGGGATAGCTGAGTGAGGAGAAACCGGTGCTGCAGGAAACTGTTGGAGATTTTAAGCGGTTAGCTGCGCATCAATAACGCTGCCGCACTCTTTGCTAAAGATATCCAACCCCGGAGTGCTCTGCCCCAACCGGCATTTCTACCGCGACCAGATTTATGATAATTTACTTGCGTGCAGCGGTAAAAATGCGCAGACTTCATGTCCGTTGATACAAACGGACAAGGAGTCAGGTATGAAGTTCGATCAGGTTACTGCTATTATCACGGATTTTTTTCAGACCCATCAGCTGATCAGCATTGCAGCCCTGGTAGTTGTGCTCTTTTTTTTCTACCAAAACCCCAAGGAGTCTTTCAAGTTTGTGCTGTTTTTAGCAATTATGGCTATCGTCGGTTACTTTGTCTTGCAGCTCGGCAGCGTTACCGGCAGCGGTATGAGCGCCATAGGAGAATCGACCCACAAAACCAAAAAGGCACTCGGCGATTAGCCGGGAGGTAGAAGCATGAGATGGTGTTCACGGGTATTTCATGGATGTATGCAGCACTCGGAGAATAACTAGTACCATGTAACAGCTATAATTTCGGATAAAGACGAGTCAATCTGATTCGAGCGTCAGATGTTGTGAATTGCCAGTTGATTTTCTTGGTGC
>JABBNX010000222.1 GCA_019352135.1 Pseudomonadota bacterium | reverse complement strand
AGACATATCACCATGTGGAGGCCTTATGGAAAAACATACGTGGAGTCCTGCTGAACTGTTGCAGTTGTCTGGCGGCTACTGGAGTGCCTGTGCCCTGCACGCCGGGGTTAAACTCGATCTGTTCAGCCATGCTGGAAAAGTTTCCGAACTTGCACAGGCCACTACCAGTGATGTACGTGGCTTGGAAATGCTACTGAACGCGCTGACGGCACTCGGGCTGATGGAAAAAAATGGTGACCGTTATTCGGCTACCGCCTGTGCCGCTACTTACCTGTCGCGCACCTCTCCCCATTACCTGGGGCATATTATCATGCACCACCATCATCTCATGGACGGTTGGGCTCATCTAGACGAATCAGTTCGGAGCGGCGCACCGCTTCGGAGGCGGGTCTCACACGACAGTGACGAAACAGCGCGGGAAAGTTTTGAAATGGGGATGTTCAATCTGGCCATGCTGATTGCTCCGCGTATTGTCTCCCAGGTAGATCTAGGGGGAAGGCGGCGTTTGATCGATCTGGGGGGTGGCCCTGGCACCTATGCGATTCATTTCTGTCAAGCTAATCCACAGCTTACGGCTATGGTCTACGATCTCCCTACGACCCGTCCTTTTGCTGAAAAAACGATAGCTTCATTTGGCCTCAGCGATCGGATTACGTTTTTTGCCGGCGATTTTATTAACGACGCTATTCCGGGCGGTTTCGACGTGGCCTGGTTGTCGCACATCCTGCATAGCGAGGGACCCGAAGGGTGTGTCGTTACACTGCGGCGTGCCGTGGCAGCTCTGGAACCGGGCGGGATGCTCATGGTGCAGGAATTCATTCTTGACAATAACTTGGAGGGTCCGTTACACCCGGCGCTGTTTTCGCTGAACATGTTGCTGGGCACCCCGCAGGGGCGCGCCTATTCACAACTGCAGCTGGAGGAAATGATGACCGCTGCCGGAATCGGCTCGATCAGGCGACTGGAGCTGGATCTGCCCAACGGGGCAGGGGTGTTGGCGGGAATAGTGACACATCGGCCCTGAATTTGTTCAATTAATGCAAGAACACCAGATTCTGCTTCAACCCACTCAATCCAGCTTCCACCGCAGGTACATTTCCTCAACCTTGTCCCTGGCCCATGGCGTTCGACGAAGAAATTTCAAACTGGACGAAATGCTCGGATCATGAGTAAAACAGCGGATATTGATGCTCTTTCCCATTTCCTCCCATCCGTACTGCTGCACCAGTTGCGAAAGGATCTCTTTCAATGTTATGCCTTGTAGAGGGTCATTACCGTTTTGGCATGTCATCTATCTTCTTCTTCATATCTTGTGGCCAACGGCGTGTCTTTTATGGTTTTTGGGTAAGGTAAAGATCACGTGCCGGGATTTTCTCACAGTAAATGATCTTGTTGACGTGGTTGTCCTGTCTATCAGGCCTGCCATACACGAGAGCGGTACTAAACGATCAACGATTGATACAGGCGAATGTATTTCGCCGCTTCTTTTTCCGGTGAAAAGGAACTGCGAATAAATTCTTCAGCGCGGCAACCTAAGAAAGTTCGCAGTTCAGCGTCTTCTGCCAGTCTGATAACATTTCTGGAAAATGAGTCTGAATCCCGGTACAGCAGACCGGTGTCACCATGGTGGATAAGGGACCGGTTCCCGGGGATATTGGCTGCCAACACCGGGCGTCCCAGGGCCATGGCCTCCAAAAGAGTATTGGGCATCGATTCGAACCGCGAACAGTTAAGCACCACATCGGCACGAGCATAAAGGGCACCCATACGCTCCTGGGGTACCTCGCCAAGCCACATGGCGTGAGGGGCGTTACAGAGCATGCTGCGAATTGTGGCCGCGTAATCCTGGTCGATAATGCCGCCGGCTATGACCAGTCGGAGTGCAGGTATGCGGTCCACCAGTGGTGCCAGTGCCTGGAGGGGAAATTCAATTCGTTTGACTGCCCTGAGGGCCGCAGGCAGTAACAGGACAAAGTCATCTTCAGCTAATCCCATACTGCCTGCTGCGGAGACAGGCAACAGTTCGGCGCCTTGGGAAATGACGACGACCCGATCCGCACTCTGCGGAAAATAGCGAGTAAGTTCTGCCGCCTCGCAGTCATCGAAACAGACAACTGCCCGTGCTTCTCCTATGGCCCGAACCGTAACGGAATGGGTTCTCAACTGTGCTTCATGCAAATCGCTGCCGGTAATGGTGATGACAAACGGTAGATTCTTTTTCGCTGCCAGGTGTTGGGCAAGTCCCCCGCAGAAACGGGCATGGAAGCCATGGATCAGTTGGGGGGCGAAGGAGACAAGTTGTAATTCCATTTCCTCAAGTGAAAGGGTATCTGCGGGTAAAACGAGCAGTTCTATCCCTCTCTGGGCAAGGAAACGGCTTATACGGTCGACAGTGGTAATATTGCCGCGTTGGGGACCACGTGAATAAGGAGATATGAGGGCAATACGCATTTTTCTAGTATTGATTAAAATACTGTCAGTAGGCAAGTGACATTTGCAGTACTGCCGGAGTTTTTTTATGAACCATGGCAGTTAGATCACGTGCTGACGATTACAATATGGTGGGCAAGCATTTTTAAGCAGTGACAAAAACTATCAGGATTTTGCTTGTCGGGCACAAGCAGCTTTCCACAAAGAATGTGAATAACTCCGTCTATTGCTTTTGACTCGTCAGAGTGTCTGACGTATAATCCGCAAACCGCCCGGCTGCCACTGTTGCCATCCGCCCTTAATGGATGCGTTCATGTATATTGCTTGCAATTGCCCAGCTTCCTCATTACCACTTCATAAGGATATATATGCAATTTTTTATTGACCCCTATTTTCCTGATACTCTGGATGCCGTCGGAGATGCCGGTATGGCCGGCTTTGATGAAAAGAGGCCTCTGTATTTTTCCGGATGCAAAAATTTTCTGGCAAAGTATCGTGAAGAAATCAAACTGCTTCATCACGGTGGTGCCACTGGAACTGAAGTAACTCATCTGCTCAGTGATATGATGGATGAATTACATAACAGACTTTTCCTTTCCATTGTGTACGATCTGGGTGGTGGGGATTCCATGCTGGAGCATGTCTCGCTTGTGGCAGTGGGAGGCTACGGTCGAGGTGAGCTGAACCCCTTTTCCGATATTGATATCATGTTTTTACATGACGGTATCCTGCCAGCGGCGACTGTTGAGGATATTGCCCAGAAACTGCTCTATTTCCTGTGGGATATGCGGCTGGATGTCGGTTATTCAGTACGAAAAATCGCCGATTGTGTCGAAATGGCCGCGGCAGATGCTACCGTAAAGACGGCGTTGATGGATGCCCGTTTTCTTTCCGGTAGCCGGCCACTATTTGCCATACTCTCCAAGGTAATTTTTGCCCAGATATTGCCGAAATCGAGTGACT
Source organism: Pseudomonadota bacterium (assembly GCA_019352135.1). Classification (GTDB taxonomy): domain Bacteria; phylum Desulfobacterota; class Desulfuromonadia; order Geobacterales; family Pseudopelobacteraceae; genus JACRCG01. Next base: position 1,030 of record JABBNX010000222.1, on the reverse strand, counting down.
CGTTCATTAAGGAAAAGATTGCTGATATGAAGAGTCGTCGTGAAAAGTATGGTTCAACGGTCTATCTTCTCGAGCCAAACCTGAAAGAAGGCGAGGGAGGGCTCCGTGACCTGCAGACCGCTATCTGGGTCGCACGTGTCAAGTACAAGTTCCTTGATCTGCGTGAGTTGATTATCAAGGGTATCTTAGACGATGAAGAACTGGACGCCTATCACGCGGCTCTTGATTATCTCTGGCGCATTCGTAATGAGCTGCACTACTTCAGCGGTCGCAAAAACGACCAGATGACCTTTGATGCCCAGGTACATTTGGCCGGTTTTCTGGGGTATCGGGGCAGCGGTCGTGAGCTGGCGGTGGAAGGTTTCATGAGAGACTACTACCGTCACGCCAACAAGGTCGAACATTTTACTTCCAGCCTTATTTCGCGCTGTATATGGCGAGATGAGGGGGCCTTGAAAATATTGGGTTATTTTGTACGCCGTCCGGTCGGTGACGGGTGTTTTGTTCTTAAGGGTGAACTGATTGTTCCCGATGAGTCCATTGTTGAAAAAGATCCGGCCATCATGATGAAGATGTTCGAGCTGGCTCAAAAACACGGGGTTGATTTCAATGTTCGGGTCAAGGGTATTATCAGAAGAAATCTTGCCTTGATTAACGATAAATTCCGTCGGAGTCGCGAGGTAAATCAGTCATTCCTGAATATTCTGCGGTCAACCAAGGGTGTTGCTGCTACGTTGCGCCTTATGCATCATCTGGAGTTTTTGAACCGTTATATCCCCGAACTCGAGCATATTTACTGCAAAGTTCAACATGACATGTATCATATTTACACGGTCGATATTCATACTCTCTTTGCTGTTGAACAGACGGAAAAGATGCTAAGTGGCGAACTTAAAGAGACTATGCCGCTTCCCTGTGCAATTGCTTCCCAAATAGGTAAGCCGGAATTATTACTTCTGGCGGTGCAGCAGGCCAGCGTCGCGCACGGTGTGCAGGAGCGCTGCGTATTCGGTGGTGGGGAGATCGGAAG
>JABBNX010000221.1 GCA_019352135.1 Pseudomonadota bacterium | reverse complement strand
TGGCCTGTCTTTTTGTCAGGCTTTTATGAATTTACAGAAAGAACGATACGCTAACTCGGAGAGAGAGCGCTATTGAGATCCATCTGGCCGATAATGGCCCGCAGAGAGGTCATAACAAGATTCTGAATGGCATATTCGTAGTTCTGAATTTCATACACAGCGCGGGTCGGATCGGTAACTTTGATAAAAGCAATGGCATTGGTAATAATTACGGCATTATCCTTCGTGATTACTTCCTGGGCACCGACGGAGAGGACATCACCCTTGGTCGAAACCCGATAGGCGACAATATCAATGTAGGGAATAATGAAATTGAGGCCCGGCTTGAGCGTAACATGATATTTACCCAAGCGCTCCACAACCCACTCTTGCCCCTGTGGAACCGTTTTTACACCGGCAAACAGTGTTGCAGCAACCAGAACAAAAAAAACTCCAAAAATAATAATAGCCGGCATTGTTTCTCTCCCTTTGTGTCTCATCCGAAGGTTCCGGAGGAAACTAGATAATTTCAACTTTCAAAATTTGTCCTTCAATATCAATTACCCGGACGCGGTCACCTAGGTGCAGTATGTCACTCGAAAAGCAACTCCACTCGTCAGCTCCCAAAACAGAGATTCTAAATTTGATAACTCCGCGACCATACGTGTCTTCCGTACCGCGAATAATGATGCCTGTTTCACCGACAATCCCTTCCTTCGACATTCCGGCATGCGTCAGATTACCCTTTGGTTTCAAATATTTAAACCATATTGAAGTAAAACAGATCGAAGCAACCGACCAGAGCGCGACCTGTCCCGCGAGGGGAAATCCGGGCCAGATACTGCTGAGCGCACCAACCACCAGCGCACCAAGACCGAACCAGATAATCGTAAATGACGGTATGACCAACTCCAGTCCAATCAAACAAAAACCGACAATAATCCAGTACCACCATTCTATCAGCATACAATGACCTCGCCAGCAGTGTAATCTTCCGCAGAACTATAGCAGATTTTTCAGACAAATAACATCAAGACAGAAAATTTCCGACTTGCAAAGAGACACAACCTGCAGTATTTTAACGTAGTAAGGAGGCAACTCATGGATATAAGTTCAATCGCAGGATCAGCGCAGTTTGTGAGGTCAGAACAGACACTTTCGACGACCATGATGAAACAGGCAGCGGACCAACAGAATAAGATTGCCAATCTTCTTGCTCAAAATGCGCAGCAGGCCCCGCAGCCTGCCGCACAAGGCAGCACCGGTTTCAGTTTTTCCACGTACGCCTGAAATAAACGCTGGTATAAACAGATTCAGTAGCTAAAATAGTTATAAAAGTTCCTTGTTAGAATGGATACAAATAGCCTCGTATCCGTATAATAAATAAAGATATTTTTTACGGCATAATCCTCGTTTTTTTGTACTGGTACGGTTTTTGGTACAAAGAGTGAGGTTTTTTCATGTCCAATCTGGTGAAAATTGGCAATGTGTACTACGTCAGAGTGGGAGTTCCAAATGACCTTCGTTTATACATAAACAAGAGAGAACTCAAGGTTAGTTTAAAAACTTCAAAAAAATCTCTTGCCAATAAAATAGCTCCCCCAATATTATCTCAAATTTACCAACATTTTTTCCAACTGAGGTTCTCAGCTACCATGACAAGTAAACCACCTTCAAAAAGAGCATATGAAATATTTTTCAATCGTTATCCAAGTGAGGACGCATTTGTTCCTAAACCATATAGTCTAAATTGGTATAGATGGGCATAATATAATGCTTACGGTTTTTCGGACTGAAAGTTAAGTTTGGTTTGCCCATGATTACGGAGGTAATCTATGATGGCAAGCATGAGAACGAAACGTACATCCGAATTCAAAGCGAAGGTTGCATTGGCTGCAATTCGAGGCGATCAGACCGTCACCGAACTGGCTTCCCTCTACAAAGTGCATCCAAATCAGATCACCACCTGGAAGCGCCAGGCACAGGATCAGTTGGTAGCGGCTTTTGACAACAAGAAAGCCAAGTCCTTAAAAGCGGACGAAAAACTCAAAGAGGAACTGTATCGCCAGATAGGCCAGCTCAAGGTTGAACTTGACTGGCTCAAAAAAAAATCTGGTCTGTAGCGCTGCTGAAAAGCGTCTGCTGATAGATACCAAACATCCCAAGATCAGTGTTGTCAGGCAGTGCCGTCTGTTGGGATTGAGTCATTCCAGCCTTTATTATCAGCCGGTTCCTGTATCAGCAGAGAATTTGACCCTGATGCGACTGCTGGATGAAGTGTTCCGCCTCAGTCGGAATTGGACTTTCAGGCCGCTTGATCTAAGGGTAAGTCAGCTTCCCCTGAATGCCTGATTTCAGAATAAGCTTGTTGTCGTTTTTGTTTTCTCTGTTCTCTGGCTTCTTCAAGTTTTCTGTCACGCTCTTTGAATATTTCTTTGTCTCTGCCGTTCAGCTTATCGGCTGGTGTTACGTAGCCAATGGCGCTGTGCAGCCTGACGGTGTAGTAGTGTTCGATGTACTTTTCTACTATCCGGCGAGCATCGTCAAGAGAAAGCGGGGTTCCGGGACGTATGCATTCTGTCTTGATTGTTTTGTGGAATCGCTCCAGCTTGCCGTTTGACTGCGGATAGAATGGCGAAGTTCGTACATGCGTCATACCGGAGATCCGGATAAATTCCTTGAAATCTTTTGCAATGAACTGCGGGCCGTTGTCGGAAATGACGCGTGGACGGGCAGCAGGGTACTTTTCCTTGGATCGTTCAAGGATGATTTCAATATCTCGTTCGGTCATCTGCTCTCTGATCTCCCAATGGATGATGGAGCGGTTGCATCCATCAAGGAAGCTAGAAGGTGCCACGGATGTTGAGGTAAGAAACATCCACATGCCAGTGCTCGTGAGGTAATAGTGGCTGAACGAATCCAGTTCCTTTGAGAGACGGTTTCTGATTCCACTTCTGCAACATGCCTGCTTTTGAAAGAACGAGCCATGTGCTTGACGGGCTGACTGCAACAACATTCTGATCCAACATCATAAAAGTCAGCCGCCTGTATCCCTCAAGCGGGTTGTCTATTGAAAACTTGATGATGGCTTCCCGCTCCCAGAAGGCAAGCCAGAAGTCACGAGGGACCGGGGCGTTGTGTTCGTTGACTTTGCCGTAGCGATCAATCCAGGTGTAAAACTTGCTCTTTGATACTTCCAACCAGGATATGAAGCGTTTCAGCGGGATTTCGGTTTATTCACTCCATGACTTGGTGAAATCAACAACGGCATCGCGAGTGTCATGGGGAACCCAGCTGCCGGTTAGAGCTCCCCAAGTTCTTTTTTTAGACATAATGTCCGCCAGTAGAATAAAAAGGACTCGCCCCTTGCTAACGTGGGTTACGCTGTCGGAATAAACCCAACGGCGCAGAGCCACAACCAAGGAGGCGAGTCATGAAGAATGTTAGCATATTTGTTGGTCTCGATGTACATAAAGAATCCATTGACATTGCATTAGTCGAAGATGATCGAAACTCAGCGGTTCGTTACTATGGCACGATTGGCGGTGACCTTGCTGATCTGGAAAAAGCGGTTAAGAAGATCAAAAAGGCGCATCCTGAAGCTTTTCTCCACTTTGTTTATGAAGCTGGACCTTGTGGATACGGCATATATCGGTATCTGACAAAGGCTGGTCACGAGTGCATGGTGGTTGCCCCGTCGATGATACCAAAACGTAGCGGCAACCGGATCAAGACAGACCGTCGTGATTCTATAATGCTTGCCAGCTTACATCGTGCCGGAGAACTTGCGCCGGTCTACGTTCCCAGAGAAGAAGATGAGGCCATGCGTGACCTGGTCCGGGCTCGTCAGGATGCTGTAAAAGCCGGGCGTGTGTCCAAACAGCAACTCAAGGGCTTTCTCCTCCGGCATGGCATTAAATTCTCCGGAAAGGGCGATTGGAAGCAAACTCACATGGTTTGGCTTGCTGGGCTGGCAATGCCAATCCCGGCGCAGCAAATCGTCCTTCAAGAATATATCAACACTGTAAAAGATTGCACGGAACGGATACTCAAATGCTTTCAAGGCCTGACCGACCTGAAAGAAGTTCGCAAGGTCTGCATTAAATAGTATCTGAATCAGAGACTGATGTGCCGCAGTATTTACACACCGAATCTTTCCAGGGAAAAGTCCTGCCGCAATGACCGCACTTCCGAAAATGTCCGCGTATTTCACTGGTCGGCCTGTGGAAGTGCAAAACGACCAGAAAGAACGGAAAAATACCTGACAATAGCCCCCACAGTAAAGGGTTTTTGCCCCGTGAAAGGGCATATTTAAATCCCAAAGCCGCCGGAAGGCCAAAAAGCAGGAGCAGAAATATCAATTCACTCATGAGCATGCCACCGTGCGAAGGTTTTTTATTAAAAAAGGCTGAGCTACTGCCAAGCCATTCCACAAAGGTGTTGAAAAATGTAATCAGTTGATATCTAATGCCTCT
>JABBNX010000034.1 GCA_019352135.1 Pseudomonadota bacterium | reverse complement strand
CCTAACATAATGGATTCACAGTACTGTATCGGTATGGGTCAGTCAGACTTTAATATATTGGTGTTAATACACAAAAATAACTACTCGGTATCATGGAATATTATAAGCAATCGCCCTGATTGTTCCATCTCGGCTTAAAGAGCACTCCACAAATCAAACAAGTGCAATTGATCATACGAACAATGCAACATTTTAAAACTAAGGACAGCTTTGATTTTCTAATACACTGCCGGATCGGGAGAGTCAACCATCGGGTTAAGTCGGGCAGCCAGAGAAAAAAGATATGGGTAGTCATGCGTTAAATGCTGCATATACATGACCCATTCACGGGAAAGGTGTCCAAATACCCGCTTTATATCGCCGTTAATATGGTCAATATCGCTCTGCGGCATGTCATCAAATGACTCCCGTGCTTCAAGCTCCTCTACCAGATGAAAAACGGCCCACAGCAAGTCAGTAAACTCTTCATGCTCCAGAAGGTTTTGATTTTCAAGCAGGCTGACCAGAAAACTTCGTTTTTCGACCAGTAACGCTTTTATCACACGCTTACTACTGAGGCTCGCCTCAATTATAATATTACTTTTCCGCAAATATTCGAGTGTGGTAGAAAAGTCCTGCTCCTTCCACGTTGCATTAATGAGCAAATGCCGTTTCAGATCATCACAAGAAACAACACACACAGATAACTCTTTGAGAAGGCGATTGCCTACTTCACTGAAAAAAACGCCAATAACCATATTCAGTTTTCGCATGACCGCCTGGCGCTCTCTCTCCTTGAGCACTCGTTCAATGAGCAGTGTAACAATAATGACGTAAACAGGTAAAAAAGCAAGATTACCTAAAAACCAGATAGTCAATTCCTTTACGTTCCCGAGAAGGACATAATCCATTCCGTAGAGCACAAAAGAGACTGAAATAAGTGAAATTACCATGAGCGTTTTGTTAAGGATTAATTTATTGAGCATGCCAGAGTGCCTTTCTTAAAATTGTATAGTTCAATGTTCCCTCAGTGCATCAACAATCTTGAGCCTGCTGGCCCTGATGGCAGGAATGACACCACCAAGAAAACCCATTACGACTGAAAACAGCAACGATTTCCAGGCAATATCAAACGTAAGCGTAAAAGAGAACGCCAACTCCGAAAAGGTCTGCCAATTCATTGTTGAGATAGTAATCAGTTGCATAAATGAAGCACATACCAGCCCGGTGATGCCACCTATCAACCCCAAAAAAAAGGCTTCAAGCAGAAAAGCCGTCAGGATATTTGTTCGCTGGAATCCGAGAGCGCGAAGCGTACCGATCTCCCCTACCCTGTTGGCTACAGCTGCGTACATGGTTATCATGGCGCCAATGATCGCGCCAATTGAAAAAATTACTGTCAATGACAAACCAAGAATCCGGAGAAATTTTGCCATCGCCTCTGATTGATCACGGTAATAGCGGGTTTCGCGGCGCACATCCACCGTCAGCCGCGGATCAGATTCCAGCTTGGCCTTGACAGCAGGAAAAGCGGCACTATCACGCAGACGAAAAAGAATGGAAGAATATACTGGCCGGCGAAACGCCTGCATTAACTGCGTTGCATCACCCCATATTTCGGAACTGAAGCCGGTCGCACCGGCATCAAAAATCCCGACGACTCTCCAGTCACGCATACCAAAACGGAGGGTCTCGCCAATCCCCCCACCCTTGAATCGGGTAGCAATACTGCTTCCGGCCATGATTTCGGATGAACCGGGCCTGGGCATTCGCCCTTCACGCAATGAGACCTGCGGCCTGAGCTTCAGAGAAGCGCCCTGTATACCACGTATTACGACATTGGCAGGTTTATCACTCCCCCTTTTCGGAAGACTGATTAGTACCACCAGCTCCTTGGCCAGTAACGCATCCCCCTGATTATCGGTAGCAATATCAGGCAGGCTTTCAATAATGGCCGCCTGCGACCGCTCGACGCCGCTTTGCACTTCTGAGTTTGCAGACTTGCGAGTTATTATAACATTATCGTCAGAACCGGTTTCAATCAGCGTTTTCTCCAATCCAGCCGACAGCATCAGGATGGAAGCAAAGACAAACACAACCAGAGCCATTCCGGAAGCGGTTAAAAACGTCGTTAATCTGCGTGTGGAGAGATTGCGGAAACTGTATAAAACAGGAATGGCCATGAATTAAGGAACCTGCAGTGTGATATTAAATCTGGACCCACCGCCAAGAGGCGATTCAACAGAGAGAGTGCCGCCATGTGCTTCGATGATGCGATAACTTATCGCAAGTCCGAGTCCGGTTCCGGCCGGTTTTGTAGTCCAGAAAGGCTCAAAAAGGTGCTTCGCGGCATCTTCTGCTATCCCGACACCAGTATCGATAATGCTGATAGTAACTCCGACAGACGTAACGCTGCATTCAATCCGGATTTTTCCTCCATCCGGCATTGCATCAGCGGCATTTTGCATCAGATTGATGATAACTTGGTGAAGCTGATTCGGGTCAACAGTCACTTCAGCCGATTCTGGCACAAGGTTTTGTAGCGTTAGGGAGGCAAAACGGGAATCTTGAACCAGAAACAGGAGCTCTTCCTCAATATATGAATACAACATTACTCTTTGAAGCTGTGGAGTTGCGGGGCGGGCATACATCAAAAATTCAGATATCAGCGCATCAAGCCGTTCGGCTTCCCGGGTGACAATTGCCAGAAGCTTTGCATCGTGCTCCTGAATATCTGGAGCACATGACAGGAGTTGCACAGAACCGCACAATGCCGCAAGAGGATTGCGGATTTCGTGTGCCATGCGGGCCGAGAGCTCGCCGAGTGCTGCAAGTCGATCGGCTTTTTTCAACGCAAGTTCCATACGCCGCATATCGGTAATATCCCTGAAGTTTAAAATATAGCCGGTCAATAATCCTTTGTTGTCAGTAAATGGAGCTACACGGTACCCCAATATCATGACAGTTCCGTTAGCGGCCTGATATTCAAACTCCCGTTTCATTGAGCAGCCACTCAGATCATAAAAATCAGATAACTGCGGAAATAGCGATTCAATCTGCGTATCATAGACATCAGACTGCTTGAGCCCAACAATGGCTTCGGCATGCGGATTAAATACCCTGATTCGACCTGTTACGGTCGTTGTTAAAAGGCCACTCTCGCTATGAGCGACAATAGCAGAGTTTAACTGGGTAAGCTCAAAATAATCAATCGACGACCGTTGCAGAGCCTCCTCGCTCAGACGGGCACGCTCTGCCAGCAATCCGGTAACAAAGGCGGTCAATCCAAAAGCAATCAAGTTAAAAGATATCGTATAAAAAAGCCGTAACGGACCAATCTGTAAAGCATCTTGCTGACTTAAGCCGATAAATGAAAGATATCCAAAATATTGAAAGTCTATGATTGCGCCGTACAGAATACCGCACAACGACGCCGTATAAAGAGCCTGACGACGCCCAAGTAACATACCGGCAATCATGATTGACAGCAGATATAAAAAAGAATACGGGCTTAGAATTCCGTCAGTAAACAGTATAAGGACGGTAACAAATGATAGGTCCCAGATTACCTGAAGATTAGTAAGAAACGGGGTGAATTTCCGTCTATTAAGGGCAAGCAAAGAAATGATCGAAAATACAAAAGAAAACGCCATCAACTTGATTACTCCAGGTTGAAAGCGTTCGATTCCAGCAGAAAAGTCTTGATAATTAAGTAGTAGAGTCGCAGCCAGAAAAAGAAAAGATACAATTATTCTGGCATAGATGAAGAGCCTGAGCCTTCGTTCTGATCCCATACTCAACCGCCAACGGCCCCCGCCAATTTGAATATAGGCAGATACATGGCAACAACCAGTCCACCAACGGTAGTTCCGAGAAATACCATCAAAAGCGGTTCCATCATAGCAGTCATGGCGCCTACGGCATCATCGACCTCATCATCATAAAAATCGGCAATTTTGTTTAGCATGGCATCCATGGCACCGGTTGCTTCACCGACGGAGATCATCTGGACCACCATCGGAGGAAAAACTCCACATGAGGCAAGCGGTTCAGCCATGGTTTTACCTTCAGAAATTGCCTGCCTGACCGAGTAGATCGCCTCTTCAACAATTTTATTGCCCGCAGTTTTAGCAACAATTTCAAGGCCATCCATAATCGGCACACCCGAACTGACCATCGTTCCTAAGGTTCTGGTGAATTTCGCTACGGAAACTTTCCTGATCAGCGGGCCGATAATCGGTGCCTTGAGCGCCATCCGATCAATATTCTTACGGCCAATCGGGGTGGAGTAATATTTTTTTATAGCCCAGACAATTGCATAGAAACCACCGATCAGCACAATAATATACTTAACAAGGAAGTTACTGAGAGCAATGACGAATCTGGTTGGGGCCGGCAATTCGCCTCCAAATTCGGTAAACATTTTAGCAAACGTCGGAATAACAAATACCAGAATAACACCAACAACAACGACAGCAATAGACATGATTGTGATTGGATAGACCATTGCTCCTTTGATCTGTTTTTTCAACTTCATCGATTTTTCAATATAGGCGGCGAGACGCGTTAAGATCGTATCGAGAATACCACCGATTTCGCCGGCAGCCACCAGGTTCACAAACAGCTGATCAAAGGCTTTTGGGTGTTTGCCAAGCGCGTCGGCAAACGTTGAACCACTCTCAACACTTTCCTTGACCTTGTACAATATTTCCTTAAAAGCCTTGTTTTCCTGCTGGCTTGCCAGAATTTCCAGACATTGAACAAGAGGCAACCCGGAATCTATCATGGTCGAAAACTGCCGGGTAAAAATAACGAGGTCTTTTTCGTCTATCTTTCCACCGCCGCCGAATTTCGGCAACTTGATATTGATACCCTTGGCTTCTGCCTTAATTTTTATATTACTGAAGCCGTATCTTTTCAGCTGTGCTTCAACAACATCAACAGTCGCCGCTTCAATAACACCTTTTTGGTTACCACCGGTTCTTGTGCGAGCTTCCCAGTTAAATTTTGGCATTAAAATTCTCCTTCATTTATTCAGTGCATCTGGGGGCGACGCTGCATTCCTGCCGCAGGATTGCTAATCATTTGTTTAAGTTCTTCCGGGTCCTGAGAACGCCCAAGCGCCTCTTCAAGTGAAATCAATCGCTTTTGAAAAAGTGAATAAAGAGATTGATTCATGGTCTGCATGCCGAATTTTTCCTGGCCAATCTGCATCTGGGAATAAATCTGATGAACCTTGTCCTCGCGGATCAAGTTCCGGATAGCGGCATTCGGCACCATAATTTCAAGTGCCAGAGAGCGACCTTTTGATCCCATCCTGGGAATCAGTGATTGCGACAAGACACCTTCCAGGACAAACGAAAGCTGTGCTCTGATCTGCGTCTGCTGATACGGAGGAAATACGTCAACAACACGGTTTATAGTCTGTGCACATGAATTGGTATGCAGGGTCGCAAGACAGAGGTGACCGGTTTCAGCCAGGGTAAGCGCTGCCTCTATCGTTTCGAGGTCGCGCAATTCACCAACCAGAACAACATCAGGATCTTGCCGCAGAACATATTTCAGGGCGTTTTTAAAACCTTTGGTATCAGCACCTACTTCACGTTGATTAACAAGACACCCCTTGTGAGGGTGGAGGTATTCAATCGGATCTTCAATGGTAACGATATGCTCACGCCGATTGATGTTTATATAATCGACTATTGAGGCCAGAGTAGTAGACTTGCCGCTTCCGGTAGGACCGGTCACCAGAATAAGACCGCGCGGGCGGGCAGCCAACTCCGGTACAATCGGGGGCAAGCCTAATTCTTCAAACGTCATGATCTTATACGGGATAACCCTGAAGACGCCAGCTACGGCGCCCCGCTGAATAAACATGTTTCCCCTGAAGCGTGATAATCCTTTTACGCCAAACGAAAGATCCAGCTCGTTTTCCTCTTCAAACTTGTGCTTTTGAGCATCGGTCAGCACGCTATAGCACAGCTGTTTCGTTTCGACCTGGTTCAGCGCAGGGAAATCCATGGGCAACAGGTGCCCATCGACACGCATTTGCGGAGGTGAGTTGGTAGTTATATGGAGATCGGAACCATTTGATTCCACAAGAATCTTCAGTAATTGATGTAGGTTGAGCATCGCAAGCCCCCTGTTTAGTCGTCAGAAACAGTTGTTCTCAACACTTCTTCGAAGGAGGTTACTCCCTCCTTAAGTTTTGTCAAGCCTGACTGGCGCATTGTTTTGATTCCGATTCTCATGGATTCCCGCTTAATTTCAGCGGTATTTGCGCCATTTAAAATAAGTTCCTTGATCTCTTCACGCATCGGCATAACCTGATAAAAACCGACACGCCCCTTATAACCGGTATTGTTGCAGGCCGGACAGCCCGTGCCGCGCATGCAGACATATGAAGATGCTTCATCCGGTGGGACACCGGCATCAATCAAGGCTTGCACCGGAATATCCTCCGGTTGCTTGCATTCACTGCACACGCGGCGGGCCAGACGCTGGGCGGTGATCAGATTAACTGCCGAAGCAACCAGAAACGGCTCAATCCCCATATTAAGCAAACGGTTGATAGTGGCAGGTGCATCATTGGTATGCAGCGTCGAAAGCACCATGTGCCCGGTTAAAGCTGCCTTGATGGCAATTTCAGCAGTTTCGAAATCGCGGATTTCTCCGATCATGATTATATCAGGATCCTGGCGCAGAAATGAACGCAGCGCCGCAGAAAAATTGAGGCCGATGTCTTCGTGCATCTGAACCTGGTTTATCCCGGCAAAATTGAATTCGACCGGATCTTCGGCAGTTGATATATTTTCCGATACTTTATTCAGTTCAGATATGGCTGAATAAAGGGATACAGTTTTGCCGCTTCCGGTTGGTCCGGTAACGAGTACCATTCCGAACGGCTTATGTATTTCACGCATGAAATGCGCTAAAGCCTCGGGCTCATATCCCAGCTTGGTCAAATCCGTCTGCAGATTGCCCTTGTCAAGAAGGCGCATGACGATCTTCTCGCCAAACAATGTCGGAAGACATGAAACACGGAAGTCCATGTCCTTGCCGCCCCCCAGTTTAATCTTGATGCGACCGTCCTGCGGGAGGCGACGTTCAGCAATATCCAGCTCTGCCATAATCTTGATACGCGAAGTAATTGCATTCTTAAGTTTAAGCGGGGGCTTCATGACTTCGTAGAGGACGCCATCAATCCGGTAGCGGACCCTGAATAATTTCTCGTAGGGTTCTACGTGAATATCGCTCGCTTTTTTCCGGATGGCATCCTGGAGTATGGCATTGACCATCTTGACAACCGGTGCATCCTCTGTCGCCCGTTCAAGAGAACCAACGTCAATCTGCTCATCGTCGTCAACAATTTCAAAATCCTCAACATCCATGTCACTCATGACGTCTGCCAGCGAAGCAGACTGATCATAATACTTGTCTATTGAGACCTTTATATCACGATCCGATGCTACAACCATTTCAATGTTGTAACCGGTCATAAACTTAATGTCTTCTATTGCAAACAGGTTGGATGGGTCGCTCACTGCGACAACCAGGGTTGCACCAGCCCTGTTTACAGGCAACAACTGATACTTTTGGACCACTTCAGGCGGGATAACTTTTATGACAGCGGGATCAATTTCGTAATCGGCAAGATTAACACACGGCACACCGTACTGCTTGGACAAGAAAGAGGTAAGCTGCTCTTCCGTAAGGAATTTCATATTAACAAGAATTGAGCCAATCCGAAGCTGGTTGCCGGAAAGTTTCTGTTCCTCTAATACCTTTCCTAACTGATCACGGGTAATCAGATTGTTTTTTACAAGGATTTCTCCCAGTCTGTTTGACTGCATGATTACTCCGTTTACGTGTGTGAAACGACATACTAGGGATAATGCACATTGTTGTCAAGGTGTAGTTAAGAATGTCAAATAGTACTCAAGGCCTGCCGCATCACACCTTGAGGCGGTTTCTGACCGGTCCATATTTCAAAGGCACGTTCACCCTGCGCGACAAGCATACCCATTCCATTAACCGCTCGTAAGCCAAAGGTGGTAGCTTCGTCCACGAGCGGTGTACCAAAGCGCGAATACACCATATCATACACTTTTGCATATTTCGACAGACGTGAAAGATCAATGCCCTCAATCCGCTCGCCGTTCATTCCGAGTGACGTGGTATTAATCAGTAATGAAATCGATTCCAGATATTCGCGGCTGACATGACTCTGGTGTATTACCTCAATGAGTGTCTCCGGGTAGCGGCGATTCATGTCCAATTTTACAGCTTGGGCATTTTCAAGAGAGCGATTAAAGATGAGTATTTGTTTTGCGCCGGAACGGCACAAAGCAGCTATGGCACCACGTGCGGCACCGCCAGCGCCTACAACCAGAATTGGCGCCGCGCCGATAGAAAAGCTGAGATCGATTGAGAGTGAGTCCACCAGACCGTCGCCATCGGTATTATAACCGACCAATGAGGTTCCGGACAGCTGTACGGTATTTACAGCTCCAGCAGATAGGGCACTTTCATCCAACTGATCCAATAACGGAATAATGGCCGTTTTGTGGGGAATGGTTACATTAAAACCGCTCACTCCCAGGGCTCTCAAACCGAGCACCGCCTGCTCCAGATTCGCAGGGCTCACAGCAAAGGGAACATAGACATAATCAAGATGGCAGGCTGCAAACGCAGCATTGTGCATGATCGGTGAAAGCGAATGCCCGATCGGGTCCCCAACAATACACACAACACGAGTTTTCCCCTGCACGGCCCGCATCTGCTTAACGTCCCAAACCATACCGTGCTCGTATTTGATCAACGGAAACCCGCATCTCTGGTGAAATCTGTTCAGCCTTTCTTAGCATTGTGATAGCCTCCTGGTATCTGTTAACTCCCGCGAGAAACTCGCCGGCTTCCACGTAACTGTTAGCATAAATCAAAATCGCTTTTTCCGTGTCAAGATCAAGGAAAGACTGTTTTTCCATAATTCCGCGACAGTTATAATTATCCCACATTGAAATATCCGGTATTCCGGGAGGCTCATCAGCTTTCCGAATCCGGTACACAATCCCCCGCTGAACCGGCAGGAAATCTTTAAACTCAACTGAATATCGAGTTGAAAAATCGATATAAACCGGCCTCTTACCGATATTTTCGGCTAAAGCAATACGCAAGATCGTATCAGGGCCAAAAGAGGATATGTCAAACTTCCTGAGGTTACTGTCTTTAAAAACGCGTGGCATTGAATCAAGATACCAGGTGAATACAAGATGGGGCGTGTGGGGCAGGTCAACATCTTCGCGCATTCGCTCAACCCCCTGCAGGTACCAGAGTGGAAACGCCCCACTGTCTCCCCAGGTAAACATGATAGCATTCTGTGGCAGGGAACGGAGTGAATTGGTAGCATAATCAAAGGCGATATAATTGTTGTGCTGATCATTTTCAAAGTAGTTAACCGCACATAACGCCGAAGGCAGAGAAAAAAACAACACGGCGACAACAGCATATACCGGAGCTCCAATCTGTTCCGGCAGTCGTGCAGTCCGTATCGCATACGCAAGCAGACTGAAAAGGCCGATGCCGATTACTACAGCCGTAAGCAGATACAGCGGTGTAAAAAATTCCTCCGTAAGAAAGATCATTTCCATGGGAGTATCAAAATAGCCGGCAATGACAAGCAGGAAGACCATAATTGAGACAAGGTATGCAATGAAAACAGTTTTATTCCTGTTCCAGAGATAAACAAGCCCGAGCAGTGTTAACCCCACACCAAGCCAGGTAAATTCTCGCGGAATATTAAACGCCTTGATTTGTGCCCACAAAAGCGCCCCGTCGCGTACTGGAGGATTGGAGGGATAGCCCTTGCGGAGAAAATGCCACAAGAACTGATCTACGGTCTTGGCATCCCCCCAATTAAGCAGGGGATTACTTAATGCCCGAAGCGGCAGATACAGTTGGACCGAGAACCCTAAGAATGCACAAGCAGTGGCAATAATGAATTCCTTGACACGTGTTATCATGCGCCAATCAGTCAGTAGTATCATCAGTAACCAGGCCGGAAGCAACAAAACTATGATCTGGTGCACCCCCATCGCCAGACCGGCCAGAAACGTGCATACATAGATATATGATGGACGTTCACTCCCCTCCCGGTACTGTTCTTGCCACTTCAGCAACAGATAAAAGATAATCGCAGCCATAAACGACAGCAGCGGGTACGGCTTGTCATGATTGGACTGCAACCACAAACGGGGTGTAACGCCAAAAGAAATCGCAGCAGCCAAGCCGGCTAATTTTATCGCAATCAGATTAAAGCGTTCATCTTCGAGCAATGTTTCTTTTTTCAATAACAACGTTGTCAGGATATACACCATCATGCATGCTAACGAAGAAGAAACTGCAGTTGCAACATTAATCCGGAATGCGATGTTGCCAAGCGGCAGCCAGGTAAAAGGTTTGGCATACATTAAAAAGAGCGGATAGCCGGGTGAGTGTGCTGAGCCAAGCGAAGCGGTTGCAGTCAGAAATTCACCGCTGTCAAAAAAAGTTACCGATGGCGCCAGAGTAGCCATGTACAGGGCAAACGGGAGCATGAATGAAAGAATTAAAAAAATATCAAATTTGATTGTATTGTATCCAGGTAATCTCATCTGGCTTTTTCCGCCCCTTGAAGTTGGTTGAGAGAAATCTTGTTTTTCCAGAGGTAATACAAGCCGGCAACGATGACCGGGAAAAAACCCGTAGCATGCATAACCAGAGCGATACTGACTGATGCGGTTGCCGGGACGCCAAAAACAGAGAGACCCTTGTAACAGGCATAGTGGTATGTGCCGATATAACCGGGAGCAGCGGGCACCATGACCGCAAAAACCAGCAGAATCAAAATAAATATCGCAGCTGTTACCGGCAGATGGATATTAAATGACCTCAACGTCAGATCCACCGCCAGAAGGCAGAACAGCCAGATCGCGGCCGATGTGGCTACAAGTGCGGCAACGTGTCCCATTCGTTGTGACAGCCTGATTCCCCCGATAAATGAGCCGAGAAGGGGGATAATGCTGCTTGAAATACGCTTTGGAAACGGTTTCAACACATATTCAACAGCCGAAAGCGTTCGCATCGTCTGCCGTTTCAGCAGATAAAGAAATAGTATGACACCGCAATACAGGAGAAACATGAGCGCCCCTCCCGTTCTGAGCGCAAATGTCGCATCTTCCATTCCAACCGGAAATCGCACGGTAAATAGTGTAAATACAAGCAGCAGCAGTACAGTAAACCCGTCAAAAAGCCGATCTATCACCAAAGAAGCAAACACCGCAGGAGTTTCAAGCTGTTCTCGTCCGGCAAGAGTGTACGCCCGCACAACCTCTCCCAAACGGGCAGGAAGCAGGTTATTGGCCATATAGCCGATAATTGTGGCCGGGTAGAGAGAGGAAAGCGGAATTGACTTCTCAGAGATCAGCAGATACCGCCAGCGCAGAGCACGCAGAAAATAACTGATAAATGTTGAACAGATTGCCAGGAATACATAGCGATAATCAGCTGATAAAAGAGCTGTACCCAATAATCGAAAATCAATCTTACTGAAAAGCAGTACCATAAAAAACAGGCTGACCGCGATGCCGAGCCAGAATTTAAGATCAATTTTAGTGCGCACTGGATTCCGATCTGTTGTTGAGTTTCATATTCGTTGTATGCATTTTTTCCAGTATGCTACGTGTATTTGTTACATCCTGGCTGATGGCATTTTTAAGGGCGACGGCATCGGAAAAACGCTGCACCGACCGCAGTCTCTGCACAAAATGAACAGTAATCCCGTGATCATAAATCTGGCTGGAATAATCCAGCAGGAATACTTCGATTGTGCGCGTGTTCGCTCCAAACGTCGGATTTATCCCAATACTGCAAGCACCTTTGACCCATTGATCATCAATCCGGACCATCACGGCATACACGCCATCAGAGGGAAGCAGTTCGTTGGGCGTGGCAATGTTTGCGGTTGGAAATCCGAGCGTCTGACCAATTTCACGGCCATGCACAACGGTCCCGGAAATCTGGTAATAGCGCCCGAGAATCCGGGCTGCTGCATCCATATCACCATCAGCAACGGCTGACCTCACCAGGCTGCTGCTGAAGACGACCCCTTCCTCTCCAATCGGAGGGAGATCTTCAAGGGTAAATCCATTCAGCACGCCGAGGGTTTCCAATGTTTTGAAATTGCCTTCCCGTCCCCGGCCAAATGCGTAATCATGCCCGATAATTATATGCACCATACCGAGTGAACGGCAGAGTATTGTGAGAACAAAATCATTCGCCGGCAGCTGGGAGAATTCTTTGGAAAAAGGTACTACTACCAGATAATCAATACCGTATTCTGCAATCAGCGCTGACTTTTGCTCAAAAGTGGTTATAAGAGAGGGAGCTGATTCCGGTGCCAGTATCTTTAACGGATGCGGCTCGAAGGTAACCACAACGGAAGGAACCCCACGGTCAATGCTTATCTTCTTTAGATGAGCAAAAATCTCTGCATGGCCGCGGTGAACGCCATCAAAATTGCCAATGGTGACAACCGATGCATCGAGAGTTTTATTGTATATATTCATGCCTGTTACAATCTGCATGTCTGGCCCTATCCTATTGTCGCAAGTTCAAGCCGTTTACCCCAACGCCTGAGCAGTTCATCATGCAACTGAACATGTGCCGGGCCGGCAAGTTCCGGATCACGTTCCAGCACATCAAATGCTGCCTGACGGGATTTTTCCAGCAGTGCTGCGTCCCGCAAAATATTTGCTACACGGAAATCAGGCATTCCGGCCTGACGGGTACCAAGAAAATCACCCGGCCCTCTGATTTCCAGGTCAGCCTCCGCAATCCTGAAACCATCGAAGGTTGACTCCATCACCCGCAAACGCTTTTCACCATCTTCGGACATTTTGCCGCTTGTCATCAAAATGCAGTAAGACTTATCTTTACCCCGCCCTACCCTGCCCCGCAGCTGGTGCAACTGTGAAAGCCCGAAACGCTCGGCATGCTCTATAACCATCAGGGAAGCATTCGGCACGTCTATGCCAACCTCGATAACAGTGGTCGAGACCAGAATATCAAACTCACGCGATGTAAAGGCGGTCATAACCGCCTCCTTTTCCAACGGGTTCAATCTCCCATGCAGCAAGCCAACTCTCAAGTCGGCAAAAACCTCAGTTTGGAGATGCTCTGCCATCTGACTTGCTGCTTTCAAATCACTTTTCTCAGACTCTTCGACCAGTGGATATATGACGTAGACCTGACGCCCCAAGGCAACTTCGCGGCGGATCATATCATAGAGTTGAGTACGACGTGACTCAAAAAATATCTTCGTCTCAACCGGGATCCGCCCCGGGGGCATTTCATCGATTACCGACAGATCAAGATCTCCAAACAGCGTCATGGCAAGAGTACGGGGGATTGGAGTGGCGGTCATGACCAAAATATCTGGATTGATGCCCTTCTTTTTCAGGATGCCGCGCTGTAGCACACCAAAGCGGTGCTGTTCATCAATCACTCCCAGACCAAGTTTGGCAAATTCTACTTTTTCCTGAATAACCGCGTGAGTCCCTATGACAATCCGTGCAGTACCATCGGCAACCCGCCCAAGAGCCTCTTTTTTTGCCTTCCCCTTCAGCCCGGCCGTTATCAGCGTCACCTCAATCCCCATCTGCGCACACCAGTGGTGGACGGTATGCCAGTGCTGCTCAGCCAGAATCTCGGTTGGTGCCATGATGGCCACCTGGTATCCATTTTCAACGGCAATCAGTGCGGCCATCAATGCCACGAGGGTTTTCCCGCTCCCGACATCTCCCTGAACGAGACGATGCATCGGATGCGGCGCCATCATATCGTTTTTTATCTCCGACAACACTCTCCGTTGGGCAGCTGTCAGCTCAAAAGGGAGCAGGCGGGCCAGCTCTTTGGTATAGCGGTGCGTCACCTGAAAAGCGATGCCCTCTTCCAGCCCCACCCCGCGTTTTTTGAGAGCAAGCCCCAATTCCCAGTAAAAAAACTCATCAAATGCCAAAGCATGGTGAGCAGCTGTGGCACCTGCATTAAAATCGGCGAGGTCCGCATCGAGAGGCGGTAAATGTACCTGGCCTAATGCCTCACGGAGAGGGGTAAATTCGTCAGGACAAAGTTCTGGAGGCACGACTGTTGTTATATTCGCCAGAAAGGTATCAACGACTTCACGCATAACCCGGCGCATGGATTTCTGGTGGATACCTTCCGACAACGGATAGACCGGCACGATGCGCCCGAAATTAGCCGGATCAGAGTCGAGCAGGGCCTGTAATGTGCCTCCTTCAGGAAGCCACTCGACATCCGGATGATGCACTTCACGCTGATACCCGAACTGGGTTACTTCGCCACTGAAGACGCCGACACGCCCGACCTTCCACGTTCGTTTCATCCAGGTAGCATTGGCATGAAACCACTTGCAGGTGATCGTGCCGCTTTCATCGCGCACCATCGCTTCAAAAACACGCCGCCCCCCCTTGGTCGTCGTTGCATCGGCAGAAAGCACCGTCCCGGAAAAGGCGGCGCTCTGTCCGGGAGAGAGTAAAGAGATCGGCACCAACCGACGGCGGTCTTCGTAGCGCAGCGGCAGCAGATAGAGCAAATCTTCAACCGTGCGGATCTCCCGCTTTTCCAGAAGAGCGGCCAGCTTCGGCCCGATTCCCTTGATATACTGGATGTTGGTTTCCAAATTTTTGCGAGAAATTACTTCTTTTAAATTATTAGTGGAACCTGGAGTCGTCGTTGCCGCAGATGTAGCAACAGGTCGAACAGGACGCGCAACAAGTTCGCCATTCACCACTTCCACAGTAAATGAATCTCCCGGTATAACGCCAAGTTTTTTCAGGATTTCAGATGGAATCGCAACGGAGTTATTTTCGGTAAGCTTGACTGTGGGCATGCAACTTCCTGCATCGGGACAGAGTGGGATTCAGCGGGGTAAACATAATATCCTTACTGAATATTGTCCACATAATTTCACCCTGCACCTAACGAGGTGTGGGGTACTGATATAACGTACAGTACGCCTCGACTCGGCATTAGCCGAGGAGCTTACCCTTCGAACGCGTGCTGTGTAATCCGTTTGTCTCAATCCCTTCATAAATCAGGTCAATTCGGCTGAGCGCCGACCAGACAACGTGCGTCGTTATCATAGTTCTTCAAGTATACAAAGGTTTTCTGTTTACAGCAAAACTTTTGCACGATATTATACGCGCATACAACCTATACATGAGGAGTGCGTATGCAGCCAACAGCTTTACAATCAGCTCAGCAAAAAAAATCAACCAACCTGAGCATAAACAGCGATCTCTTACGTCGTGCCCGCGCCCACAAAATCAACCTTTCCCGGACTCTTGAAGAGCGACTCACGGAAATTTTAAAGCAAGAAGAACGCAAAGCCTGGCGTACGGAAAACGCTGAAGCAATTGGCAACTACAATGCCAGGATCGAAAAAAATGGTGTTTTCAGCGACGGCCTGCGGAGTTTCTGATGGCGCAATATGATGTATATGAAAACCTGAATACAACATCACGAAAGACCACCCCTTTTCTTCTCGATGTTCAGACCGACATGCTTGACAGCCTTGCCACACGAGTTGTGGTACCGCTTTTGACCTCTGCAGCCATGCCATCACCGGGTCGGCACCTGAACCCGGCATTCAGCATCGGAAAAAGCACAGTCATCATGTCTACGGCAGAAATAGCCGGTGTTTCAATCAAAGTCCTTGGAAAAAAGGTTTTTTCTCTGAAGGAAAACCGCAACGAAATTATTGCGGCACTAGATTTCCTGATCACCGGAATATGAATTTCAGGTAGTTTGGGTGCATGCAATAGGCACTGAAAGGAAAAACTATGAACACACATTACACATTTGAACAACTTACCGGCATTATGAGAAAGCTGCGCGCCCCGGGCGGTTGCCCCTGGGATGCTGAACAGACCCATGAGAGCCTTACCCGCTATCTGCTGGAGGAAACCTACGAAGTAATAGAAGCTATTGACGAAAAATCTCCGCAGCATCTTAAAGAAGAGCTGGGCGATTTGCTCCTTCAGCCGATTTTTCATGCTGCTATTGCCGAGGAATCGGGCGACTTCACCATTGACGATATCATCAGCACGCTCTGTGAAAAATTGATCCGCCGTCATCCCCATGTTTTCGGCGATTTTGAGATCAAGGACAGCGATGCACAAATTGAAAACTGGGAAAAGATCAAAAAACTGGAGAAAGGGGATGAACGGCCATCTGCTCTTTCAGGGGTCCCGGCTCACCTTCCGGCACTTCTGAAGGCTCATAAGATAAGTGAAAAGGCCTCACGGGTTGGCTTTGACTGGGAACATGCCGACCAGGTATTTGCAAAAGTGATGGAGGAACTGCATGAATTTGAAGAGGCGTGGGAAGGAGGAAATCCGACACGCATGGAAGACGAAATGGGTGATCTGCTTTTTGCCATAGCAAATCTGGGGAGGTTTTTAAATCTCAATCCGGAAGAGGCTCTTCGTAAAACCATTGCCCGCTTTCAAAAGCGCTTCAGCTACGTTGAAGCGGAACTGCTCCGGCAGGGAGTGCAGATGCAAAACGCCACCCTGGAGGAGATGAATGAATTATGGGAAAAGACAAAACATGCCGAGCGTGATAATAAAATTTAATTAGTTCAAACGAAGTAACTGTTTTTACAAGATTGTTACTTTTATCCACAAAAAATGTGGATAACTTGTGGAGAATGTTGTTAACGAGATGCAAAAGCTATATTTCAACAACTGCTTTGTCCAAAATGCCGTTTTTTTATACATAGTAATTTGTGTTTAATTTCGGATAGTTATAGTTAAGCTCAGTAAAGATGCTGGATTACGGTGTCAAGCTCTTTTCGCAATAAAATTATTTATTTTTACGGATCGGCATGCTGTGCATAAGTAGCTGTTTTTTAACCACCAACACCCCTTTGAATTCAACATGTTCCAATTTCAGAAGTGCCATTTTCGTGTTCTCACCCCCTGGAGCTGAAAATCCTGTGAGGCGCCCATCGGATGCGACAACACGATGACAGGGTATAATAATCGGGATCGGATTAACAGCCAACGCTCCCCCTACGGCCCTGGCCGCACGCGGTGAACCGCACAAGCTTGCAATCTGGCCATAACTGCAGATTTCGCCATAGGAAATGTTTCTAATTACATCGAGGACGCGATGACAAAACGGAGGCAGCGCGTCGAGTATCACCGGCACGTCAACAAAATCAATACGGTCACCTGTAAAATACCTCTGAAGCAGCTCAGCAGCGTGAACGGTTAGTTCAGATGGTTCCAATTCTTGTAGCACTCCACGGCACACTGGTTCTGAACGGCTCAGATCCGGGATTTCAACTTTTACCACCCCTTGTTCAGTAGCATACACGCTACCAGCCCCGTAACTGGTCATATAATTCGAGCGGTACATTGTTACCTATCCTTTCTTCAGCTTCCTGCGGAGCAGTGAGACCGCTTCAAGCGCTTCTTCTGAGCGCAAAAGTTTCACCGCCAGCATATAGATGGCACCTCCGCAGATAATTGAACCACCCAGCACGGAGCCTTTCACTAATTTATGACCTGCCTGCGACCAGTCTGTGAATGAGCAGCCATACCAGACGGCAGCCGCCATTGGAAGCGAAGCTGCACCCGATTTCATTGCGGTACGCATGATGCTGTTCCCGCCAAAAGAGCCGATCTTGCGCCTGAGGAACCAGAGTAACATCAGCATGTTGCAAAACGCTGAAAGTGTTGTTGCGAGAGCCAAACCGCCATGCTTGAGAGGCCCCATCAGCGCGAGGCTCAAGCACAAGTTGATAATAAAGGTTATAAGTGCTGTAAATACGGGGGTTTTTGTGTCCTTCAGCGCATAAAAAACCGGCGCCAGCACTCGCGTTAACGCAACAAATGAGAGTCCCAATGAATAATACAGCAGCGCCGAGGCAGCATTGACAACCGTTTTATAATCAAACGCCCCCCCCATGAATATCAGGCTGAAAATCGGTATTGAACAGATCATCAAGCCAGCCATGGCAGGAATGGTAATAAAGAGCATCAAGCGCACTCCAAAAGAGAGCGAGTTTTTCATACCGGTAACATCTCCGACCGCTGCCTGTCTGCTCATCGACGGCAGAACAGCCTGCGCTACCGATGCCGTAAAAATGCCCTGGGGAAATTCGAATAACCGCTGGGCATAATAGAGATATGAAATACTCCCCTGAGGCAGCAGGGAGGCCAGAATGGCGCTAACGGTTATATTCAGATAGTAGACACCTACCCCAAAGACTGACGGCAGCATCAACAGAGCGATACTGCGGACTTCAGGGGAGCCGAAGTTAAAATTGGGCGTGAGCGGAAACCCTTTGCTCCAGAGAACCGGTAGCTGCATGATCAGTTGGATACAACCGCCGATCAGGACTCCGACCGCCAGAGCGGTAATGGGGACTTCAAAAAATCCACGCAGGCAGAGGGCAGCCAGAATCATCGATACATTCAAAAATACCGTCGATATCGCAGGTGTAAAGAAGTGCCGCAGGGTATTAAGGATGCCCATGCAGAGGGCTACCAGACTGATAAAGAAGATGTAGGGAAACATCAGCCGGTTAAGCAGAATGGCTAGCTCATATTTTCCCGGCGTGGCCTTGAAACCGGGGAACATGAGACCAACAATAACCGGAGAGAAAAGAATTCCGGCCAGAGTGATAATTGCCATGATAATTGTAAGCAGAGTGAAGCAGGTATTGGCAAGTTCACGGGCCTTCTCATCTCCCCGATGCGCAAGAGTTGCTGAAAAGGTCGGGACAAAGGCGGCAGTCAGCGCACCTTCGGCAAAAAAACGGCGCAGCATATTAGGGATCTGAAACGCTGCAAAAAAGGCATCCGTGGCCAGGCCTGCGCCAAACAGGCGCGACACCACCATATCCCGGACCATGCCCATAATACGCGACAGCATCGTGGCGCTGCCAAGAATGCCGGCAGCCCGGGCTATATTCTTTTTTTCTGACATAGCGAGGACAGTTAGCCTATGTGAGCAACAAGAAATTCACGAACTTTGCTTAAATCAGCATCCATGATCTCACATCGGGTAGGTTTGCCATATAATTCTTTGACGGATTCGGGTGCCGGCACTTTGAATCCGAGTGCCTGTTCCACGGTTTCGCTAAATTTGGCAGGATGGGCCGTGGCAAGACAGACTCTGGCAGAATCGGAAGGCAACAGGTCAAGTGCGGCTTTGACACCGACTGCGGTATGAGGGTCGAGCAGGTAGCCTGTGTCTGAATAAAAATCACGGATTGTCTGAAGCGTGGCATCTTGATTAATCGAAGCAGAGCAAAAGTCCTCACGAACCAGCGCCATTTCTTCCGGACTGCATGAAATGCGGCCATACTCTTTCAGTTCGGCAAACGCCTCTTTAACACGGCCGGCATCTTCAGCAAACAGATGGAACAGGTAACGCTCAAAATTGGAAGCAATCTGGATATCCATGGAAGGTGACACAGTTGCAACAACCCCTCCCAGAGAGTAATCAGATGCATTTATGAAGCGGGTTAGAATATTATTTTCATTGGTTGCCAGTAAAAGTTTGCCGATAGGTAATCCCATTCTTTTTGCCACGTAACCGGCAAAAATATCGCCAAAATTTCCGGTAGGGACCGAAAAATTAACCGGAGCATCTGTTTCATCCGTTACTCGAAACCACGCGTAGAAATAATACACCACCTGTGCCAGCACTCGTGCCCAATTGATTGAATTGACAGCACCCAAGGAATATTTTTCCTTGAATTCCAGATCCCCAAAGATTTCTTTTACCATATCCTGACAATCATCAAAGGTGCCGCGCACCGCGATATTATGTACGTTGGCATCGGTAACAGACGTCATCTGCAAAGCTTGAACTTTTGAGGTTTTACCGTGAGGATGGAGGATAAATATTGATATCCCCTTTTTCCCGCGCACACCATGAATAGCGGCACTTCCGGTATCACCCGACGTAGCGCCGATGATGTTTAACGTCTGCTTACGTTCAGCAAGTATATATTCAAACAGATTGCCAAGAAATTGTAGTGCAACATCCTTGAAGGCCAGAGTTACGCCGTGAAAAAGCTCAAGAATATAGACTCCGTTCTGTCTGACCAGCGGCGTGACGTCAGGATGGTTAAAACCGGCATAGGAATGATTGATCAGGCTTTTCAGATCAGAGGCAGGAATATCATCGGCGTAGCGGGATATAACTTCAAAAGCCAGTTCTGGATAGGTAAGCTTACGCCAGGATTCAAGCTGTTCGCCGGTAACAACAGGATAGGATTGCGGGAGAAGCAGGCCTCCATCCGAGGCCAGCCCCATCATGACGGCATCTTTAAAGGCTATGGGGTTAATGCCGCCACGGGTGCTGATATAACGCATGATGATACCCTTTCATTCGTAAAATTTAGTCCGGACTATAACAGATCAAGATAAAATATGAAAGAGGCGTCACCCTCCTGAAACCGCTGGTATCACACTATCCCGAAGCTCTCCCGGTGCAAGTATAAAAAACATCCGAAACATGCAGTATTTATAAAATTCACGAAATAACAACTGAAAACTGCCGCCGTGGCTCCACCATGATTCTTTCAGGTTTACTGAATCGACGGGATACGGAATTATAGATATGTCTGCGGGAAGAGAATTGCGAAACAGTATGGAAGCACGTTTGAGATGATAGCGCGAAGTGAGCAGAAGTACTGAGCGAACGCCGCTGCGTAGAATCAGGTCTCGTCCGTAGATAGAGTTTTCAAGGGTATTACGGGAAGACTTTTCGAGAACAACGTTATCGGCGGAAGGATCGCCAGGTTTCGGGCGGTACAGGTCGCTTTTCCTGACGGAAGGGTCGACACCCACAAAAAACAGATATTTTGCACGTGACGCACGAAAAAGCCGTATCCCCTCCTCTACACGCCCCTTACCGCCGGTTAAAACAACTATTGCATCCGTTTTATGAGTGCTCTGTCGATATGAAAAGGTTTTATAGGTAAAATCAATGAAAAGTGCCGTTATAACAACCACACCAATGATGCCGAGTGTAAAGAATGTCTTGATGATATTCATTGCGTGCCCCATATTTTTCTTGCAACAACCACGTCAGTCTGCTATAAAATTTTTTTCAGCAATCAACGGAGGACAACAATATGTCAAGAAAATGTGAAATTTGTGGAAAAGGCCCCAGCTTCGGAAATAACGTCAGCCATGCAAACAATAAAACCCGTACGGTATGGTACCCGAATCTCCAGAAGATAAAAGCTGTCAAAAGCAACGGCAGCATATCTACCGTGAAAGTATGTACCCGTTGTATCCGTTCAGGGTTCGTTACCAAATCCCTCTAAGCAAGTAAGCTAAATCAAGTTTTTTCATGCAGCCGCACCCTCAAGGGGATGCGGCTTTTTTTCGTTGTTACGTTTTATAGAGCAACAACTACTTCTATCTCGAGTAATGCCCCTCGTGGAAGTGAATGTACGGCAACTGTTGAACGGGCCGGCTTATGTTGTGGAAAATAACTGCCATAGACTTCATTAACTGCAGCAAAATCAGCCATATCGACAAGATAAATCGTTGTTTTCAGTACATCATTAAAGCCCGCCCTCGCAGCGGACAACACAGCTGTGATATTATCCATCACCTGCCCAGCCTGCCGGGTTATATTTCCTTTCACCAACTCGCCGGTGAGTGGATCAAGCGGTATTTGTCCGGAACAAAACAACATATTCCCGCATTTTACCGCCTGTGAATATGGGCCAATAGCCGCCGGAGCTTTGTCAGTTGATACGATTTCCAGTTTCATTTCTTGATCCTCTCCACTTTAATAACACCCTTAATTTTCATAAGTGAATTCATAACCTTCTGAAGATGTGCCAGGTTGGTAACATTAACTTCAAAGATATTTTCGCCGCGCTGGTCAATGGTACTCTGAATCTGCGCGCTGACGATGTTGGCTTCGCAATTCGTTATTGCCAGGGTGATCGTTGCCAGTATACCTTTTGCGTCATGACACAACACTCTTATTTTAACCGGAAGAACAGCCGATTTAACTTTGTTCCAGGCTACATCAACACGCCGTTCAGGATCACTCTCCAGAGCGAACTGGCAATCGGACGTATGCACTGTTACACCTTTGCCACGGGTAATAAAACCAATAATTTCATCCCCCGGCACCGGATTGCAGCACTTGCCGAAACGTACCAAGACATCGTCAAGCCCACCAATTTCAACCGCGCTGCTTGATCTTCCTTTCAACTTATTAATAACCGACTCTAGCCGCGTTTCCTTGTGTTCGGCACGTTCCTTCAACTTCTCTTCAGGCAAAATTTTGGCGACAATCTGGTTGCTGGATATTTTCCCATAGCCTACTGCTGCCAACAAATCGTCATCGGCTGCATAACCGAATTCAGCAGCGATCTTCTTGAATTCGCCGCTTTTTTGAATTTTCTGGAGATTAATTGAATATTTACGGAAATCTTTTTCACAAATTTCACGTCCCAACACAATACTGCGTTTACGTTCTTCAATTTTTATCCAGGCCCTGATCTTGTTACGGGCTCGGGAACTTTTTACAATCTTGAGCCAATCCTTACTGGGAGTATGGTGCGGCGAGGTTATAACCTCGACAATATCACCATTCTTCAGTTCGTACTTGAGCGGCACCAGCTTGCCGTTGACCTTTGCGCCAACACAGCGATGCCCGATATCGGTGTGAACACTGTAGGCAAAATCTATCGGCGTAGACCCTTTAGGATACCCCTTCACATCACCTTTGGGAGTAAATACATACACTTCTTCCGTAAACAGCTCAACCTTGACGGAATCCATAAACTCCTTGGAATCCTGCAAATCCTGCTGCCATTCAAGAAGCTGCCGCAACCAGGCAAAGCGCTTGACCTCTTTCTCGTCGTACCCCTTACCCTCCTTGTACTTCCAATGCGCCGCAATCCCGGCATCAGCAACACTATGCATTTCATGCGTCCGAATCTGAACTTCAAGGCGGTCGCCGTGGGGCCCTATGACGGTGGTATGCAGGGATTGATACATATTACCCTTGGGCATGGCAATATAGTCTTTAAATCGACCAGGAATCGGCTTCCACGCCGAATGAATAACCCCGAGCACTTCATAACATTCACGAATATCGTCAACAAGGATTCTTACCGCAATCAGGTCGTAAATCTGCTCGAACTCGACATTGCGCTTTTCCATCTTTCGATAGATAGAATAGAGGTGCTTGCTCCGGCCGGAAACCTCGCCGCTAATACCATAAAAAGCCAGCTTTTCTGTTATGATGGATTTAGCTTCTTCAACGAATGCTTCACGTTCCTGTTTTTTCTGTGATATTTTTTTTACGAGATCAAAATATATTTCCGGATGCAAATAGCGAAACGACAGGTCTTCCAGCTCTACCTTAACCCAGGAAATCCCGAGCCTGTTAGCAATAGGGGCATAAATATCCATCGTTTCGCGGGCAATCCGCCTCTGCTTCACTTCATCCTGAAATTCCAGAGTCCGCATGTTGTGAAGACGGTCTGCCAGTTTGACAAGAATAACGCGAATGTCGATGGCCATTGCCAGCAACATTTTGCGAAAATTTTCGGCCTGGCTCTCTTCCTTGGTTTTGAAGTTGATCTTACTGATCTTGGTAACACCTTCCACCAGATCAGCAACCTCACTACCAAACATTCTGACCAGATCTTCCGATGTTGCCAGAGTGTCTTCGATCGTGTCATGCAAAAAACCGGTCACAATGCTCGGGACATCGAGCTTTAAATCAGCAAGAAGGCCGGCAACCTCCATCGGATGAATAATGTACGGTTCGCCCGACAACCGCGTCTGCCCTTGATGCACCTTGGCACAATACACGTATGCCTTGCGAATCAGGTTATGATCGGCAGTCGGATTATATGCTGAAACCTTATCAAGTATGTCGTTGAGACGGATCATGCTCTATACGTCGCCTGTAATAATTAAAGTGGAAATGTACGGAGAGTAGATAAAAAAAGGGTGAAACCGGAAAATTCCAGCTTCACCCGTAGTGGCAGGTTAGGCGCGCGGTTTTTTAGAAACTTCAAAACCGATTTTACCGGCAGCAATTTCACGAAGAGCCGTGACAACCTGACGGTTATTTCTGGACTCAATCAGCGGTTGCGCCCCTTTATAGAGCTGCTTTACTCTTTTTGAAGCCAGTATTACAAGCTGGAATCTGTTTTCAACTTTTTCCAGACAATCTTCAACGGTTACTCGAGCCATAAACGACCTCCTTCCTGCAACTTTAGATGAACGTTCTTTGTACGCTAATTCACTTCAGATATCAAACAATTTTCCGACTTTTTCCATCATTCTGAAGGTTTTGCGACGATGGGCGATGACTATGGAGGCCAGTTCCCGGCACGCAACAGTAAAATTATCGTTGAAAATTATGTAGTCATACCAGCGGGCTTCCCTGATCTCATCAGCAGCCCGGGTAATGCGGCGGTCAATAACCTCCTGAGCGTCAGATGAACGGTGTTCGAGTCGGCGGCGAAGCTCCTCCATACTGGGCGGCATGATAAATACATATACCCCTCCCTCGAACTGTTCCTTCAATTTTAGAGCACCTTGGCAGTCAATATCAAGGACCAGATCAATCCCGTTTTTTCGGGCTTCTTCAAGAGTCCGCAATGCAGTGCCATATTTGTTACCATGAACTTCGGCCCACTCGGCAAAGGCGTCTTCTTCCACCATGCGTTCAAAAACTTCATTGGTAACAAAATGGTACGCCTCACCCTCAACCTCCCCATGCCGAGGCGCGCGAGTGGTATAACTGACAGATTCCTTCATATCAGGAAAGGTTTTAAACAGTTCCCTGCACAGGGACGTTTTACCGGCGCCGGATGGAGCCGAAAGAATAAGAATCAAGCCTTCACGTTTCATCAGAAATGCCTCTCAATAGTGCCAATTTGGGAATTTGAAGATCTAGCCAAGAAGGTCTCATTACATTTTTTTCGCGACTTATTGCTAAGTTCAAGGAGTTGCGGCCCCTTTCAAACGACTCAGCTTTTTGTCGAACGTAAAGAGCTGCAGTTTCTGACACATGGACTCTGTCAAAATCAGGCAGTCCGAAAAATCGGCGGAATGTTGTCGGAAGAGAGAAACAGCAGATTCAAAAGATTCAGCCGATTGAAGCTGAAACTGCGGATGGTGGCTCAGGTGTTCCAATATTTTGCAGATTGCAGGCTTATCAAAGCAGTAT
Source organism: Pseudomonadota bacterium (assembly GCA_019352135.1). Lineage (GTDB taxonomy): Bacteria > Desulfobacterota > Desulfuromonadia > Geobacterales > Pseudopelobacteraceae > JACRCG01. The sequence continues at coordinate 1,076 of JABBNX010000034.1, read as the reverse complement.
GCGGATTCAAGTACCCAGACCGTTTCCACCTGTACTATTTGCGGCACATACACAATTTCTGATGTTGCGAGTAAGGCCCGAGCCGATTGCATCTGAAGCGTAGCACCGGAGTCGTCAACCAGAATCCTGATGAGCACGTTGGTATCAACGGCAATCATAACCTGCTACCCCGCGCATGAATTGCCGCTTCCATTTCGTCGATACTGACGGATCTGGATGCTGTCAGGACACCGAATGCGGGCGTTTCCTGACCAACAGTACCCGTTTGCCTTCGCACCGCCGGAAAAGTTGGAAGGATAGTAAGCAATGCCCGTGATTTCCCCTTGTGTGGGAGCGGCAATTTTTCAAGCGGGTGGATATGTCCTTTGGTATCAATTTCCACTTCAATCGTCTGTAGCATGGCAAGCTCCTTCCCCTATTTATTTTAATTCAGGGAGATGTCTTTTACTTCTACTATTTTCTGCATGGGTTTTCAAGGTTTCTGGATGAATTCGCGGATGATCTGTTCTATTGTCAACGTGATAATAATGATTGTTATGAGTAAATTACGGGGTAATGCCGAATAGTTCTGAAAGGTCCGTCAGTATCTCGTTGCGTTCTTTTTTCAAGTCACGGTTCAAATTGATAACAACAACCGAAATTCTTTTATCTTTATCTCCCATAAGGCAGTACGATTTTTGTGTTACTTCACCGGTATCTGGATACAGCAGTATCACGTTATTGCAGTCATAGCGGGTTGCATAAGCGTACATCTGGTACATATCCGCAGACGAAACGCCGTTTTTGATATCTTCTTCATCGGATTTGAGGCACTTCCACTTGGTGTCAAGAATCAGTCTGGTTTGGGAGCCGTTTTTTATGAGGAGGTCAGGCTGGAGCTTGAATTTTGGACTTCCACTCTTTTCCTCCTGAAGCAGGTATTTGCTGCATCCTTCACTCTGAATACAAATATCATTACGGCTAAATATCATTAAGTGGCAACATCGCTTTATCATAGGCAACTTTGTTGTTTGCCTCAGTGATAACCACCGGGGCCGCACTTCCGCCACTTCCGCCACTTCCGCCACTTCCGCCAC
>JABBNX010000220.1 GCA_019352135.1 Pseudomonadota bacterium | reverse complement strand
GTAATGATTCATCCCCCCGACGCCGTTAACGACATCATAGAGACAGACGGAAACACACGATCCGAGCACGGTGGTTATGACGTTGTTTTCAGCGGTCGCATAATACTGACCGGGAAGTATCTTGACGCCGTTTGTGTCAAAGACCCGGTCATAATAGCTGCTTGTAGAAAAATATCTGCCCCGGTGCATGCGTGTCAGCCCTTCGGTGAATAGACTGTTTTGCCGCACACCGTGAACAGATCGGCAGCATGATGAAAGCTTTCGGAATGGCCGGCAAAGAAAAGCCCGTGAGGCTGCAAACAGGGCTGCATCTTTTTCAGGATGGCATACTGGGTATCCTTATCGAAATAGATCATGACGTTCCGGCAGAATATTGCATCGAATTTATCTCGCAGTGCCCACTGTTCATCCAAAAGGTTGAAACGCCTGAAGGTGATCATCTGCTGCAGTTCCGGACGGACTTTGGCAAATCCTGCATTACGTCCATCTCCTTTTAAAAAAAAGCGCTTGAGCTGTCCGGCGGGGATCTTCTGCAGTTGATCGAGAGGATACACACCCTGCCTGGCCTTCCCGAGCACATTGGTGTCGATGTCCGTCGCAAGTATCCTGACCGGCGCGTTGAAGCTGTTGAAGTGTTCTACAACCGTCATTGCAATTGAATAAGGTTCTTCGCCGGTTGACGATGCACAGGTCCAGATTGAGATCGGGCCTGATTTGGGGAGAGTGCCGAGATGTTTTGAAAGAATCGGGAAATGGTGAGCCTCGCGAAAAAAAGAGGTCATGTTGGTTGTAAGGGCGTTGATAAACTCTTCACATTCCTGCTGATCGCCGCTTTCCAGAAGCTGGATGTAGGCGTTAAATGAATCTATCTGCCGGGCCCTGAGGCGGCGGGCAAGACGGCTGTAAACGAGGTCTTTCTTGGACGGGGCCAGAGATATACCGGCAACCCGGTAGATCAGGCTTCTTATACGATTGAAATCATCACCGGAGAAAAGGAACTGATACAGTCCCTTTTCTTCGGCCGTTCTTCCGAATGCCGGTATTTTATTGCATATTGCAGCCGACATTCACAGCTCCCGACGGGCGGCCACGACGACACACCCGCACCATTCACCACGTTTAGAATTCTTTCCAGTCATCATCGGCATCGACAGTTTTCGGTGCAGACAGTTTCAGCGAATCAGCCTTTTTCTGGAATCTCTGTGTGCCCGGCCGGCCACCCTTCTTTGCCTCTAATTCCGGACGGAGGGCCTGAATTTTGCGAACCTTTCTTTCTGCTGAACCTTTCTGGAGCTGGACCGACTCTTCCAGTTTGAAGCGGGTAACCACCTGCACCAGCTGCATCGCCTGTTCCTCCAGCGACTCGGCGGCAGCGGCGGCCTGCTCAACAAGGGCAGCGTTCTGCTGGGTCACATCATCCATCTGGGTAATCGCGGTATTAACCTGCTCAATGCCGCTTGATTGTTCCAGTGACGCGGCAGAGATTTCGGCCATGATATCCGTCACCCGCTTGATGCTGGTAACGATCTCCTGGGTCGTATGCCCGGCCTCTTCCACCAGCCGGCTGCCATCTTGTACTTTGCCGACAGAGTCTTCAATCAGGGTTTTGATTTCCTTGGCTGCTGCCGCGCTCCGCTGGGCAAGACTGCGCACTTCGGCTGCTACGACCGCAAAACCGCGCCCCTGTTCACCGGCCCGAGCCGCTTCGACAGCCGCATTCAGCGCCAAAATATTGGTCTGAAAGGCGATACCGTCGATGACGCCGATGATATCGGCTATCTTGCGGGAACTGTCGGTGATCGATTCCATGGTGCGAACAACCCTGTTGATGACATCGCCGCCTTTAACCGCCACGCCGCTGGCGCTGATCGCCAGTTGATTGGCCTGCTGCGCGTTGTCGGCGTTCTGCTTCACGGTCGAGGTCAACTCCTCCATGCTCGAAGCGGTTTCCTCCAGGGCCGAGGCTTGTTCCTCGGTGCGTTGCGAAAGATCGGCATTACCGGCAGCAATTTGCTCGGTAGCGGTGGCGATGGAATCGGCGCCGGTGCGGACCTCGCCAACAATTTTTGCCAGCCCTTCATTCATTTCTTTCAGCGACATCAGGAGGTGCCCGGTCTCATCCTCACTGTCGACCTCAATCTTCACGGTCAGGTCACCGGCCGCAATCAGATCCGATGCAACGATGGCCTTGTCAAGAGCCCGCTTGATCCCCCGCGCCACCACCCAGGCAAAGGCAAAGACCACCAACGCCAATATCAGTGCTGCTCCGAGGATCTGCAAACGCATCGATGCCACTTCTGCCTTGACATCATCGACATAGATGCCGCTGCCGACGACCCAGCCCCATTCCTTGTTCAACTCGACATAGGATATTTTGTCCACCGGCTTGCTTGCTCCCGGCTTGACCCACTGATAGTCGACAATGCCGGCTCCCTTTTCCTTGGCCACCTTGACCATTTCGACAAATATCTGCTTGCCGTTCGGATCCTTGATATCCGCCACGTTCTTGCCGACCAGATCCGCATTGACCCCATGCATGAGCATTACGGGCTCCAGGTCGTTGACCCAGAAATATTCACTGCCATTGTAGCGGAGGTCTTTAATCTGCTCCAATGCCATTTTTTTAGCATCTTCAACCGTGATCTTTCCGCTTTTTGCGTCGTCCTGAAGGCTGGAAATCATCGAAGAAGCAACTTCCACAACTCCCTTGGTCGCCGATATTTTTTCATTCATCAGCTGCTTTTCCATATAGGGGAGGACGTAAAACATGACGCCCAGTATCAGCAGTGCGATCGTGGTAATTGAAATACTCAGTATTTTCGTCAGAATCTTCCAGTTCTTAAAGCTTTTCATTTTCATGCGATTACCGCCTTTATGTGAATTTATATTAGTTCGCCTGATCCATGACCTGCATCTCTTCGCTGCTCATCAATTTTTCAATGTCCACCAGGATCAGCATCTGATCGTTCAGCGTACCGAGACCGGTGATATAATCGGTGTCCATCGCCGCACCCATTTCCGGAGCCGGCTTGATCTGTTCCGGACTCAGCGCCACCACATCGGAAACTCCGTCAACCACCATCCCGATCACCCTGCCCAGCACGTTCATAATAATGACCACGGTAAATTCGTTGTAGGTCGGCTCACCGACCTTGAACTTGATTCGCATATCAACAATCGGAACGATCACGCCGCGCAGATTAATGACACCCTTGATAAAATCCGGGGCATTGGCGATATGAGTCACCGTGTCATACCCACGAATTTCCTGAACCTTGAGGATGTCGATGCCATACTCCTCGTTGCCCAAGGTGAAGGTGAGATACTCCGAGGCGAGATCCGTCCCGTTTCTGTCAGTACTTCCCTGACCTGTCTGCATAATGTGCGTTACCTCCCTTTGGTGAGTTTTACTAAAATTCGATCTTCCTTTTACGCATCCGCAGTAACGAATTGACGTCCAGAATCAGGGCGACCCGTCCATCGCCGAGAATTGTCGCCCCGGACGTGCCGTCTACCTTGCGGTAATTTGTTTCTATGCTTTTAATGACCACCTGATGTTCATCCAGCAAGGCGTCAACAAGCACGGCGGCTTTTTCGCCGTCGACATCCACCAGGATCAGAATCCCCTGTTCCGGGTCCGTCACACGCGCATCCATATTGAACAGTTCGTACAACGGAATGATCGGAATATAATCGCCGCGCACATGAACGACATTTTTGCCGTTAATGCTCTTCAGGCTTTCGGAAGTGGGACGGAGGGACTCGACAATCGAGTTGAGCGGTATAATAAATTTTTCATCACCGACGGCAACGGAGAGTCCATCCAGAATAGCGAGCGTCAGCGGCAAACTGATGGTGACCCGGGTGCCTGTGCCGGATTCAGACGATATAGCCACCCTGCCGCTCATCGCCTGGACGTTGCGCAGCACTACATCCATTCCAACACCACGGCCGGAAATATCGGTTATGGCCTCAGCTGTGGAAAAACCGGGCGCGAAGATCAGTTGCCAGACTTCCTCATCACTCATGCTGGCGGAGGCCGGAATACCGCGTTCAGCAGCCTTAGCCAGAATTTTGCCGCGATCCAACCCGGCGCCGTCATCAATAACGTCGATAACGATCCGGCCACCAACCTGTGAAGCCCGAAGAGTTATCGTGCCATGGCGCTCTTTTCCGGCAGCACTCCGCACCTCCGGCTTCTCCAGCGCATGGTCCATGCAGTTGCGTACCAGGTGCGTAAGCGGATCGGTGATTTTTTCGATCAGCCCCTTGTCCAGTTCAGTCGAATCGCCGACCGTTTTCAGTTCCACCTGTTTGCCGAGTTTTGCGGCAAGCTCGCGCACCATGCGGGGGAAACGGCTGAATACGATGCTTATCGGCATCAACCGGATCGACATGACACTCTGCTGCAGGTCACGAGTATTGCGCTCCAGTTGCAACAGGCTGCGGTGCAGGCTCTCGTAAAGAACCGGGTCGAGGCTGGTGGCTGTCTGCGCCAGCATCAGCTGGGTAATTACCAGTTCACCGACCT
>JABBNX010000219.1 GCA_019352135.1 Pseudomonadota bacterium | reverse complement strand
CCTAACATAATGGATTCACAGTACTGTATCGGTATGGGTCAGTCAGACTTTAATAGATTGGGGTTAATACACAAAAATAACTACTCGGTATCATGGAATATTATAAGCAATCGCCCTGCTGGTGTTATTTTCTGCTTGACTTGTTACTCTCATGTATCTATATTCCATAACTCTTTAAAAATCAGAAGCGGATGGAGATACATATGTACGCAGTTATTAAAACAGGTGGCAAGCAATACAAGGTTGCTGAAGGCGAATTTCTCAAGGTTGAAAAACTTGAGGGTGAAATCGGCGATAGTATCGAATTTGCTGAAATACTTATGGTTGGCGGAGAAAAAACGGTTGTAGGCGCGCCACTCGTCGCCGGGGCTTCCGTAACAGCCAGGATTGCCGTACAGGGCAAAGGCAAAAAAGTTCTCGTGTTCAAATCCAAACGCCGCAAGGACTCACGCAAATTGCGCGGTCACCGTCAGCACCTGACCGTTCTCAAGATTGAAAAGATTACTGCTTAACCAAAACCGCATAAATATTTTTCCCAGGAGATACGGAAATGGCACATAAAAAAGCTGGTGGTAGCTCAAGAAACGGTAGAGATTCAGGCGGACAGCGCCTGGGCTGCAAGAAGTTCGGCGGCGAAAGCGTAAAGGCGGGTAATATCATTTATCGCCAGCGTGGCACACAGATTCACCCCGGCAACAACGTTGGTTGCGGCAAGGATTACACCCTGTTTGCCCTGATCGAAGGCGTGGTAGCGTTCGAGCGCCTGGGTAAAGACCGTAAAAAGGTTTCAGTATATCCGAACTAATAGTTGTATTTTTATTATTCATTCAAAAGCCTGGAAGATTATTCTTCCAGGCTTTTCTCGTTCCTGACTTCTTACTTTAACGCAGCGCACGTATTCTTTTGTTCTGATTTTTTAATGACTGAACGAGCATAATAACCCCTTTTATATCCGTTATTTAGTAAATAACGGAGTTTTATTATGCAACAAACCGTTTGTATAAAACCCTTCCATAGTGTAGTATCGCCGCCTGGTATATTTTTAATCCTCTGCAAAAAGGTGATAAATTATGTTCAAGTCAATCCTGACCCGCAAGATCGTTCTCATAATAGCCGCCACACTTTTCATCGGCTTTGCCGGTCTTGGCATTCTCTCCATCTATCTCGAATATACCGCCACCATTGACTTGCAGAAAAAAAATGCCCGGCAGCTGGCATCCAGCGTCACCCATGACATTCTTAACCAGATGACAAAGGGTGATATGAAGGATTTCAGCGGCTATATCAACGAAATCAAGACAAAGGGCGGCGTTGCGGGAATCCGCCTTTTTAATGCCGACGGGAAGGAATGGAAAGGTGATGCGGTCAGCGAGGAGATGCGCATGGCAATTGCTGCCGGCGCTCCCAAAGAGTTGTCCGCCAGCAAGGATGGAAAGCGGTTTCTTAATCTGGCTATCCCCCTGGCAAATGAAGAGCGCTGTCGGGGATGCCACAATGTTGATAAGAAGTATTTAGGCGGCATTATTCTTACCACATCTCTTGAAGACGGATTTGCAACAGCTATGCGACTGACACTGGTAATGTCGGCGGTAGGTGCGTTTTTCTTTTTCGCCATGCTGGCAACGTTATATGTTTTTTTCAACCGCACCGTAGTCCAACAGATAATTGAGCTTTACAAACAGCTGGGTGATCTGGCCGGCAGCGAAGGTGACCTGACCAAAGTACTTCAGGTTCGTTCTACCTGCGAAATCGGCCGCCTTGGTGAAGAAGTCAATAACCTCACGGGAAAAATACGCGACACTTTTTCTGATCTCTATTCGCAAACATGCCTGATCGGAACAAACGTCTGTGAATTAGCCGTCGGTACCGAACGAACACTGAAGATGACCCAGGATCAAAAAGATCAGGCCATCACAGTTGCCGCTTCTTCCGAAGAGATGGCCCAGACAATTCATGACGTGACTGAAAACACTCACCGGGCGGCTTCACTTTCCAGTGCGGTCGACAGCGCTGCCAACAGCGGCATGGCCGTTGTTGAAGAAACGTGGGACTGCATGCAGCAGATCAGCGGTAGCGTGAATAACACCCTGGTAATCATCCGTGAACTGGAGGCGGCTTCCACTCATATCGGTGAAATGGTTGTTCTGATCGAAGACATTGCCGACCAGACCAACTTGCTGGCGCTTAATGCTTCGATTGAGGCGGCCCGGGCCGGAGATGCCGGCAAAGGATTTGCGGTGGTTGCCAGCGAGGTTAAAGGGCTTGCAGAGAAAACAACCGCCTCAACCCGCGAGATCAAGAAGGTTGTAGCAAGCATCCAGAAGACCAGTCGCAGTGCCGCAGATATGATCGGCACCGAAAGCATTCTCGTCAAGACCGGACTTGCCAAGGCTGAAGAGGCTCGTGACAGCCTGGAAAATATCAAGAATCACGCCAACGAGTCGCGAATCATGATTGAGCAGATTGCAACCGCTTCTGAAGAACAGAATGCCACAACAAATAATATTTCCGAGATGATTCATCTCGTTTCCCACAGCGCGGAAGAGACCTATGTGATGATGCAGAAAACCAGCCAGGCATTCGTAACGTTTTCCGAAATCGTTGAACAGATCTACGGTTCGGTCGGAAAGTTTTCGGTCGGCAATTACCACGATACCGTACGAATTTACATTCGTGAAATAGAGGAGCAGACTCTCGCCGCTATTGAGAAAGCTCTCAAGGATAGAAGCATTACCCTTGAAAGCCTGTTCGACAGAAACTATGTACCGGTACCGAACACTTCCCCGCAAAAGTTTACCACCCGCTTTGATTCATTCTTCGATAAGGTGATTTCGCCGATTCAGGAAGCAATCGTCAACCGTGACAACAAGGTGATGTATGCCATCTGTATTGACAACAACGGTTATTGCCCCTGCCACAACCTGCGTTTCAGCAAACCGTTGACCGGTAATCCTGACATAGACAAGAACAACAACCGGACCAAGCGCATTTTTGATGATCACACCGGAATCCGCTGCGCCCGCAACACGGAAGGGTACCTCCTGCAGACCTATCGCCGTGACACCGGAGAGATTTTGAATGACATGTCAAAACCGCTGGTTATAAACAACCGGCATTGGGGCGGGATTCGTATCGGCTATCTGGTCCCCAAATAACCCTCCATCCTTCACACAAGCGGACACCAGTCGTGTAAATGATTGGTGATTGAGAACGGAGCTGTATTGAAGCATTTAGGCGACATACTGGTCGAGGCTGAGATTATCAGCAAAAAAACGCTTGAACGGGCGTTGGAGCGGCAGAAATCCGGAAAAAACCGCTTGGGCATTGTACTTGAAGAAATGGGGGTCATAACCGAGGAGGAGCTGGTAGATGCGCTATCGAAACAGTTCAACTTCAAAACCATTAAAAATTTCGTCGGGCACACCTATCCTCAAGAGTTGCTCAACATCCTGCCATCTGATTTTGCGATGAAGAAGCTGGTTTTCCCGCTTAAACAAAAAGATTCCATGCTCGCTGTGGCAATTACCGACCCCTTTGATATGGAAACCATGGAAATGATGAGCCGCATTTCCGGGTTGCAAATTGTTCCTGTTCTGGCTACCCGCAAAGAGATCCTGGATGCGATTTCACTGCATTATCTGAAAAGCAGTGCTGATGCCGGAGGATCTATCCTGGTTGTTGAAGACTCCACGCCGGTTGCACTGATTATCCAGGCGGCGCTCGTGAAGGAAGGGTATAAAGTGCTGCTGGCCGGTGACGGCCTGGAAGGGTTGAAAATCGCCCTGTCGGAGCGACCGAAACTTATTATCACCGATTCGGTAATGCCGCGCATGGATGGTTACGGATTATTGCGAGCCATCAAAGCCAATCCGATGATTTCAGAAATTCCTGTTATCATGCTGACCTCCAAAGCATCGATTGAAGATGAACAGAAAGCCCTGGAGTCTGGATTCAGCGATTTTATCCCCAAGCCGGTCCAGCCGTTGCGGGTTGTTTCCCGGGTCAAGCATGCGCTTGAGATGGCAAAAAAATACCGCAGCTAGTTCTTCCGCACGTGTCAATCTGCAATCACCAGCGACGCAGCCGGCTTCCCTTTTTCATATGCCCATGCCTGAATTCCCACGGGGGTTGTGGATTAGCGGTTTTCCAGAGTCCGACGCGATGTGAACGGGCCTGGTCTTCTGTTCCTATATATTCCGAGATGTATGTTCCCTGCAAATACCGGCGATACGCCCATGCCATTCCCTCGGCCACCATCTCGCGGTTGATGTCCCGGCCTTCATAGCGGATAACCGCCACCGCCCGCTTGTACTGATCTATGTCCACAATCTCTGCAGTGACTTGCCGCCCCAGGATCTTGTACATCAATATTCGCTTCGAGATGTCGCCGTACGGTTGCCCAGGCATGTCAGGTTTCTTCGTCTCGGGAGCATCTATTCCGTACAGCCTCACGGTGAGCCGGTTTTCCTCGCGGGTAGCCAACAACACGGTATCACCATCATAGACCGCGCGCACCATGCCATCTATAATTCTTCCGGCGTAGGCAGTGTTCG
>JABBNX010000218.1 GCA_019352135.1 Pseudomonadota bacterium | reverse complement strand
ATCTTCCGTATTGTTCCAGGAAAAGCAAACCAGCTGTCGCACAGAAGATGCCGCGCCCTGATACCAGATGATATAGCCAGGGATACTAAATCAACAAGAACGTCGGTGGATTTCCTGACATTCTCTTGGCGGCGCTTGTAGCCGTTAGTTCGTTTATCAAGATCTTCACGCATCGGAGACAAACGGTTCTTCTCATTGGCGGAGCTGAGCAGCGATAACAGTATTGGCATGAGACTGCTGCCGTCGGACCAACCGATGGTGAGCATCCTGAAGCCTTTATGGCAGCGACCGGTATTGTGATCGTGTACGCGAGCCAGCAGCTCAACATGCTTGCTCCGATCTCTCAGAAACAAGGTATCATCAACAATCAGTACCTTCCGGTTCGATTCGTCAGTCAACGACTCAAGACGGGTTACGATAATGCGGGTACTCAAAAGCAACAGGAATCTGCGCCAGTTGGCTTTGGTGGAATTTTGGAAACGATATACTACGTCCTTAAAAATCCCATCAAATGAACCGGTCGGCTCCATATGCCGAAACAGATTTTTTCCGGTAAAGGCAAGGGCAAGAAGAAACTGGAACAGAGCTTCGAGAGAAATACCCTTCTCTTTCCTGATTCCACATTGCCGAAGCAGCTTACCGAGAGAATGATTATGAAAGAACACTTTGATCTGGTTTTCAACAGAGGTAATCTCTGATACAGTCTGTTGCATAGCGTCTCCTTGTGAGGAAGGTTGATTTGTTGGGGAACAAACCTACTTTACTACACATTTATACGCTATACTATTAATATTATCAGTATCTTATGATGTTTTTAGCAACTGCGAAAGTTGAGTATTTAATATATAAAGTCAGATATAAACTGGCCTATTAGCGCAACACGAAAGGTGATAATCATGCAGCAAAGCAAAATTCTTCTTGAAAGCGATACCAACGAACTTGAAATAGTTGAGTTCAGAATCGACGAAATCGACGCGAATGGCAATGTGATCCCCTGTTACTACGGTGTCAATGTTGCAAAAGTACGTGAGATCATCCGTTTGCCACAGATGTCGCGGGTGATCAATGCCAAACCTGGTGTCGAAGGGATGATCAAGCTGCGTGACAAGGTTATCACCATCATTAATCTTGCAACGGTTCTCAATAAATCGACTGGAGAACTTGTTGCCGACCGGGTTGTCGTCCTTGAGTTTAATAATCTGATGGTGGGGGTACTGGTTCATTCAGTCTCTCGGATTTATCGAATCTCCTGGAAGAATGTAGAAGCCCCCTCGGCGGCTGTTCACAGTGATGAGGTGACCGGCCTGGTTAAAATGGACAACAGAATTATACTCGTACTCGACTTTGAGAAAATTGTTGCCGAACTCTGTTCCGAGAGTGCTCTTAAGCCGCTTGATTCTCTTATGATGAATCGTGCGGAAACCAATCCTGAACGTGCCCAGAGAACCATTTTGGTTGCCGATGATTCTGTTTTTATACGCAAGACCCTCTGCAGCAGTCTTCGAGCCGCCGGATATACGGTCGTTGAAGCAGAAAATGGAGCCGAAGCGTGGGATATTATTCAGCAAACCATGCAAAATGTTGCTCGGGACGGGGGAGTGTTCCGGGATAAAATACATATGATGATTACTGATGTGGAAATGCCCCAGATGGATGGTCTGCATCTTACTTCGCTTGTACGTAAGGAAGAATCATTAAAGGATCTGCCCGTTGCGATCTTTTCCTCTCTTGCTTCCGAGGACAATAAACGCAAATGGATTGGACTTGGAGCAAACTGTATTTTAACCAAACCGGATTTGCCGAGATTGGTCAATGTCGTTGATGAGTTGACAGCGTGATTCGCACTTGACAAAAGGGATATTCCTGTGATTTACTTCGCTGCATGAACTCAAACCGCTTCTACATCGCTTTCAGCTTTTACTTTTGGTTCGGCTTTTATTTCAGGTCGTCTGCCCGGGTAGAGGTGTAAGCGAAGAAGCTATTACACGAAACCACAACCGGGGCAGACGAGAGTCTCCCCGGTTTTTTACTGTCTGAATACTCAGAACAGTCAGGGCCGGGGGGATCTCCGGCCCTGACTGTTTGTGGGAAAGGACCAGCAGATGATTGTTGTAATGAAGGCAGGTGCTGCAAAGAAAGACCAGGATGAAGTCCTCAGGCGTATCAAGGAGTTGGGGTACACGTCACATGTAATTCATGGTGAGACGCGTGATGTGATCGGGGCGATCGGTGACGAACGCGGCAAGTCAGCACTGCAGGCGCTGGAGACTCTTCATGGCGTGGAAAATGTTGTACCGATTCTCCAACCGTATAAACTTGCTTCGCTTGAAGTTAAGAAGGAGTCCAGTATAGTGCGGATCAGTGAAAACGTTGTCATTGGCGGGTCACAGATTGTCGTCATGGCTGGTCCATGTTCGGTCGAAAGTGAAGAACAGATTATTGAATCAGCTCTTGCTGTCAAGAAAGCCGGGGCACATATCTTACGTGGTGGGGCATTCAAACCGCGTACTTCTCCCTATTCTTTTCAGGGGCTTGAAGAGGAAGGGTTGAAATTACTCGCCAAGGCACGTGATCTGACCGGACTCCCATTTGTAACAGAGGTTATTAACCCTGAAACCGCCGATATGGTGGCGGAGTATTCCGACATCCTGCAGATTGGTGCCCGTAATTCACAGAACTTTGCGCTGCTCAAAAAAGTAGGCCAGCTCCGTAAACCGGTGTTGTTGAAAAGGGGGATGGCGATGACAATCCAGGAACTCCTGATGAGCGCAGAATATATCATGAGCGAGGGAAATCAGTCCGTGATACTCTGCGAGCGTGGTATCCGCACCTTTGAGACAGCTACCCGCAATACCCTCGATTTATCGGCAATCCCTGTTTTGAAAGGGAAAACACATCTGCCGGTTGTCATTGATCCATCACACGGTACCGGTAATCATCGTTATGTTGCTCCCATGAGTTATGCCGCTGTGGCAGCGGGCGCCGACGGATTGATTGTGGAGGTACACCCGGATCCTGAGCACGCATCGTCTGACGGTGCGCAGTCTCTTAAACCGGCCAAATTCGAGATTATGATGCAAAAGTTGCGGTTATTTGCCGAAGTGGATGGAAGAACAATTTAGCGGCAGTGTATTAAAGTATCGAGACACAGGGGATGTCATCCTGCCGAGGGAAACCCTGCGTCTCGATTGTTACTGCCTCTATTGAAGGTTACTCGGCATTATCCGGATAGAGCTTTTCTATCTGGCGAAAAGTGTCAATACTTTCCATAAAAATCTCCACCAATTCAGGATCGAACTGTTTGCCTGCCTCCCTGCGGATTGTGTCCAGCACCTCTGATTCATCCCAGGCGTCTTTATAGCATCTTCTACAAGAAAGAGCATCGTAGACATCAGCCAGCGCAACAATTCTCCCAAAAAACGGTATTTCTTTTCCTTTCTTACCCATGGCCATTCCATCATCTTTTTCGAAGCCTGGCAACGCTTTTTGGGTCAGCAGATCAATATGCCCAGGATAGCCATTTCCGTCCCACCGCTCATGGTGGCTTATCGCAACAATGCCTGCCGATTCATCAAAATCGGAATATACATCAGCAAACAGATTGGCGCCGAATAGGGTATGCAGCTTCATGACTTGAAATTCTTCTGGGGTAAAGCGTCCAGGTTTCTTTAGTATTGTATCGGAAATGGCAACTTTTCCCACGTCATGAAGCATGGCAGACATGCGCAGAACATCTCTGTTTCGATCTATTTCCGGTTGAGTTAGCTTGTTTTTAAAGGCCCAAGCCTCGTACAGGGCAACGGAGTAGGCGGCTACACGGTTGACATGTGGCCCGGTCTCTTTGGGGTCGCGCAGTTCTGCCATCTTGTTCATGCGTAAAATGATCTCGCGGGTCATTTTTGCGCGTTCTATGGCATTTGCGGCATTGTTGGCAAAGTACATAATAATTTCTTCATCATCATGTGCAAAGGGTATGGTTTTACCCTGGCTGTCCATCGCATTAATCAATTGAAGAATTCCGATCACTTCTCCGCGAAAGTTTTGCAAGGGAATCGTAAGCATGGAGCAGGTACGGTATCCGGTAAGATCATCATATGAACGGTTAAAGGAAAATGGGGAATTGGCGCCGACTTCATAGACGTCTGAAATATTTATAAGAGAGTTGTTGGAGGCAACGAATCCAGCAATTGAAGTATTGTTGATTGGTATGCTGAAGGTGGAGTATGGGAGTTTTCTTCCGGGTGGCAGTTGCCGCTGCATGGTGTCATTCTGAGCATAACGGAAGTTCAGCTTTTCTCCTTGGCGGACATAGATGGAACCGGCATCGCAATTTGTAATGCCCCGCGCTTCGCGCAGAATTTTCTCAAGGAGAAGATCAATATCTTTGATCTGAGAAATTTCATTGCCCAGATAGATGATCTTGCGAAGCTTATCTTCCTGGTACCACATAATACCCCCTTTGGCTTACCTCACGCTTGTTGATCATAGTACTTTATACATAATTATTTATCAATTGAGCCTCTTGCAAAAGTATATGCAAGAATTTGAATACTAGTTATTTTATGCATAA
>JABBNX010000217.1 GCA_019352135.1 Pseudomonadota bacterium | reverse complement strand
CCTGTGCTCCCAGCGCCGCCAGATTATTCACCACATTTCCGGCTCCACCCAGACGCAGTTCTTCGCGAACAACATCAACCACCAGCACCGGCGCTTCCGGCGAAATGCGTTCCGCCTTGCCCCACAGGTACTCGTCCAGCATCAGGTCACCAACTACGAGACAGCGAATTTCTGCACTATGGGCAAAGAGAGTTTCAACAGTTGAACGATCCATACGTCCTCCATTTAATCAGGCAAACATCCTCTTCTCCAGTAAATCGCAGACAATATGAATGATCGTGATATGGCCTTCCTGAACCCTCGGCGTATCACAGGTCGGCACAATGAGAGCCACATCGCAGATATTCTTGATACTGCCACCGTCCGTGCCGAGCAAGCCGACCGTGGAGCACCCGATTTCTCGCGCCAGCTCCAACGCCTGCAGCACGTTTGGAGAATTCCCGCTTGTGGAAATGCCAACGACCAGGTCGCCCGGTGCAGCCAGTGCCTCAACCTGACGCCTGAAAACCTTGTCGAATCCATAATCATTGCCGATGGCGGTCAAGATTGACGTGTCGGTTGAGAGCGCAATCGCCGGAAGTCCTCTCCGCTCCATCTTGAAACGCCCGACGATCTCCGCCACAAAATGCTGGGCATCAGCCGCAGAGCCCCCATTCCCCATAACGAGCAGCTTACCGCCGCGCTTGAAGGTTTCCTCCAGCAACGCCACCATTTCGGCAATCAGAGGTGACAGATCCTGTTCAATGCGGACGATTACTTCCCGATGAGCCACCAATTGAGATGTGATCTCTGTTATCATTGCACGCCCTCCTGAGGTTGCTCAGTAATATTTGTTGTATGGATACGAAGACCACTGAGCAATTCATCCTGTGAGATGGCACTATCAACGCCCGGAAAGGTGGTCCCGCTGCTTCCACGTACCATGACAAGATCAGGTGATACACTCTGCAGCATCCTAATTTTCTTTTGAATATCCCGCAACGGGAACAGGTTTGATATTCGTTGCAGATCTATCCCGGTATGCAGGCAATTCCAGCCATTTTTCCGGAAGTCGGCATACTGGCGACGATGTAGCAGCAGCGTAAAACGATGCCCTTGACGAGCACCGTCAAGAAGTTCAGCAATAGTATCACCAAGTGATCCGGCATTACCATCAGAGCCAAAATATACGCAATAGTGACTTCCTGCCCCCCACCGGGATATGTACGCGGACCGGCTATTCTCCACCATCGTATTCCTGCGTTGCGCCGAACCGAACTGCTGTGCAGCAGAGCATGACAAACTGACGCACGAGGTAATACAGGTACGATACCCAAAAGCAGCGACGCGCCGCACATACTCTTTCACGCACCACTCGTTGCCGTCGAGACTCTCATCAAAGGTACCGGCAACTATGCGCATCCCGGTACGCAGCAGGAGCGCCGCCAGAGAGACTGTACAGCTCTCCATAACCGTACATTCCGAATCAAGGGCCGGCAGGCGTGGCGCATCCGCCCCCCTGAGCAACGGCGACACAATCCCGGCGCCGGTTGTTTCAGCGGCGTTCACTAAAGCTTCCAGCCATCCGGCCTGCACGGACACGTGTGGACGGACAATAACGGTGTAATCGCTGTCTGAACGGGCCAGACCGAGATTTAATGCAGCAACCAGCCCGATATTTTTTTCCGACTTGATAAACAACCCCTGATCGCCCAGTGACTCGGAGAATTCCTCCAACATCAGCTCAGTCTCGCGGCTGCTACCATTGTCCACAATAATCAGACGTGCTCCGGGTGAATGCATGAGGATAGCCGCAAGACAGGCACGGGTTTCAAATGGATCGTTCCAGACGGGAACAAGTATGTCAATAGTGGGGGAATTCATAATACGGCTTGAAAGGCTCTATATCACAGAGTCACGGAGCACCAAACGTTTCACGGGAAGAGGGAGGGCAATTTGCCCCCCCTTGCTTTCCACGCAGCTTTACTCGTTAGCGCTCTCAGTGATCCAGTGGTGAAAAATCAGGATGAAATAGCGACACGGCGCAGCAGATCAAGCTCGTCAAGGACAAGACCTGAGCCAAGGCATACGCAGTCGAGCGGGTTCTCGGCAATAAGTACCGGAACTTTAGTGACTTCACGAAGGAGCAAATCCAGATTGCGCAACAGCGCACCTCCACCGGCCAGAAAAATGCCCTGATCAACAATATCGGCTGCCAGTTCGGGTGGAGTCTTTTCAAGACATATTCTCACCGTATCGACAATGGCGTTCACCGCCTCCTTAAGGGCTTCGCGGATCTCGTCGGAATTAACTTTGATAGTTTTAGGAATTCCGGAGACCAAGTCACGCCCTTTTACTTCCATCTCCAAAGTTTCCGGCCCTGGATAGGCTTCACCGATCTCAATTTTAAT
The DNA here is from genome assembly GCA_019352135.1 of Pseudomonadota bacterium. GTDB lineage: Bacteria > Desulfobacterota > Desulfuromonadia > Geobacterales > Pseudopelobacteraceae > JACRCG01. Next base: position 2,201 of record JABBNX010000217.1, on the reverse strand, counting down.
CTTTTCCGCCCAGCGTTCACCAATCTGAAGGTTGTATTTTTTACGGATATACTGGACGATCGCTTCGTCCATCTTATCGCCCCCCATGCGGGTAGACTGGGCGTAGACAATACCTGCCAGCGAAATAACGGCAACTTCCGTTGTGCCGCCCCCGATATCAACAATCATGTTACCGGATGCCTCGGTAATAGGAAGTCCGGCTCCAATGGCAGCCGCCATCGGTTCCTCGATCAGATACACCTCACGGGCGCCGGCCGACTCAGCCGATTCCTTGACGGCACGTTTCTCAACCTGAGTAATCCCGGATGGCACACAAATGACTATCCGCGGACGAACAAGGGTTTTGCGGTTATGAACTTTATGAATGAAATAACGCAGCATTTCTTCCGTAATATCAAAATCGGCAATAACGCCATCCTTCATGGGACGGATAGCGGTAATGGAACCGGGAGTTCGCCCAAGCATCTGCTTGGCTTCCATGCCGACCTTAAGCACTTTCTGCTGGCCGTTAGGCATTTTTTGCACTGCGACAACGGATGGCTCCCGTACCACGATGCCCTTTCCCTTCAGATAGACAAGAGTATTGGCGGTTCCGAGGTCAATGGCCAGATCATTGGAAAACATTCCAAACAAGTAATCAAACATTTTCAGCATTATTTGTGATCCTTTCAGTGATCATATCAAGTAAGTAAAACGGCTAAAAAGAATAGCAGAGTAACTACAGGAAATGCAAGAACGAATACAACCAGTCCGGATTGATAATATCAAGCAAAAATTTCACTATTTATTTGCCAAGCATAACGAATACCGTTACTATCATACAATGATTACATCATTCGCCTGTCGTGAAACTGAGCTTATTTTTAACGGACGATTTTCCCGTAAGCTTCCCCATGATATATCCAGGGTTGCAGAGCGAAAACTTCGCCTCATCAATCGCGCCATATCGTTAAACGATTTGCGCATCCCTCCCGCAAACCGTTTGGAAGCATTGAAAGATGACCGAACAGGGCAGCACAGCATTCGGATTAATGATCAGTGGAGAATCTGTTTTATCTGGAAAGACGGTAACGCAACTGATGTTGAAATTGTAGATTACCATTGAAAGGAACCGACATGACAAAGAGAGATTTTCCCCCCATACACCCAGGTGAGATACTTCTTGAAGATTTTTTAAAACCTATGGGCATCAGCCAGTATCGCCTGGCTCAGTCTATCCATGTCCCCGCGCGGCGCATTAATGAAATTGTACATGGCACACGCGGTATCACGGCAGACACTGCAATCCGCCTGTCTCGTTATTTTGGCACCAGTGCTGAATTATGGTTAGGGCTTCAAGCAGACTATGATCTCGAATTAGCACGGGAACGCCTTAATGGGGTAGAGATATTAGCATTGGCGGCATAATCATTATCGCTTCACAGTAAATCGCAGTTAGATCTTAGATCCGAAGCACCACAAAATGAGGTTTTTTTTAGCACTTTCGCTTTGAAGCTCCGCGAGCTGCCTGTGCGGCAGTGAACGGCATTTAAACCACCTCTTTAAATGCTTCATATTTCTGAGCTGCCTGTGCGGCAGTGAACTTGAGGGTGTTTCACTGCCTGAGTATTCTTATTTTCTGAGCTGCCTGTGCGGCAGTGAACTCTATGAAAGTTCCCGGCTGTGACATAGTTCATTTCTGAGCTGCCTGTGCGGCAGTGAACCAGCAGCAAAGTCCCTCGCCACCTTGATCACAATTTCTGAGCTGCCTGTGCGGCAGTGAACATTGTCAACATGATTGTCGATCCACAAGGCAAATTTCTGAGCTGCCTGTGCGGCAGTGAACATAATTATTGGTTGGTTGGTTGGCAGCTTTTATATTTTTCTGAGCTGCCTGTGCGGCAGTGAACGCCCAATTGTTTACGGTTACCGTGACGTATCCTTTCTGAGCTGCCTGTGCGGCAGTGAACGATACCTGGCGATAGACTTCATCGCCAGTGCTTTTCTGAGCTGCCTGTGCGGCAGTGAACCCGATAAATGGTCATTACATGGAGCGCATTGCTTTCTGAGCTGCCTGTGCGGCAGTGAACAAATGCTACATCATTTTCACCCTGTTGATTTTTTTCTGAGCTGCCTGTGCGGCAGTGAACGTTGGTAGGGAATCGAACCCTCTGAGCTATCATTTCTGAGCTGCCTGTGTCGGCGCTGCCGGAGGTGGACTA
>JABBNX010000033.1:2168-26834 GCA_019352135.1 Pseudomonadota bacterium | reverse complement strand
CAGCCGGTTTCCGAGAAGTCACGTCCTGTACTGGTCCGCAAGGGGAAGGGGGGCAGAAATAGCTGCGCGCTTGATACGGATTATTTGAAGATGGATTGAAAATACAAATTGAGTCAGGTACACTCTTCTCTGGACGGGTGCCCCAGGGGAGAAGATTCGAAAGGGGTATCACATGACAGGAAATGCAGCAGCAGTTGATGTAACGGTCTTTGACAGCAGAAAGAATGAGGGGCGCATTGCAAACAAGCGGGGAACAAAGAAGCTGTATTTTGACTTCTTTTATCATGGCAGCCGGATCGAAAAATCAACCGGACTGAATGATGACCCGGCCAACCGCACCAAGGCGGAGGGAATGCTGGAGAAAATCCTGCAGATGAAGCAGGACGGGACTCTGGAATTTTCCAAGTTGTTTCCGGGTGCCAGCGAGGAAGAAAAGGAGTTTCACACCCAGCTGGAAAAAGGTGAGTACTCCCCTACCCCCAAGGTTGTGACCTTCGGAGCATACACAAAGAAGTGGTATGAGACGATCTGGGTGAATTACCCGGTGGCCACCAAGCAGAAGGACTTCAAGTCGGTGATTGACTACTGGCTGGTGCCGTTCTTCGGTAGCAAAACCTTCCATCACATCACCGGGGTGACCATGCAGGAGTTTGTGGCCACCCTGAAACACAAGGAAGGAAAGAAGGCCGGTCAACCTTTGGCTCGCTCAACCATGGTCAACATCCTCCAGATCTTCAAGTCGGTCTGGGATGATGCCGTAATTCAGCATCGCTGGTTGATCTTCGATCCTTTAATGGGGATGAAGAAACATCTTCCGAAAAAGGGCAAAAAGAAGGTGGAGGTGTTCCGCTTTCAGGAATGGGAAACTCTTCTGGCCAGTATGGATGAGTTTTACCGGCCGGTTACCAAGCTGATGGTGCTGACCGGGCTGATGGCAAGCGAGATTGCTGCCTTGAAAGCCAGTCATATCCGGGACGGTTATCTGTATATCGAGGAATCTATTGTCAGAAATGTGGCGAAGGATGAGTTGAAGAACAGCTACCGGGAGAGAAGGATTCCCGTGACCCAGGCAATTGGCGAGATTCTCGACCATGCGACCAAGGCGGCAAATGGCAATCATCTCTTCATCATGGAAAACGGCAAGACCTTCTCGGCGGAACTGTTTCAAAGAAGGGTATGGACTAAAGCAATGAAGGCGTCAAACATTCCGTACCGCAAACCTTACACGACCCGCCACACCTTCGCAGCCTGGGCGTTAACCCTTGGCATCGATCCGAACAGGTTAGTTGCCCACATGGGTCATGCTTCCAAGCAGATGATTTACGAGGTATACGGGAAGTACACCGAAGGGCAGGAAAAGGACCGACAGGCTATTCAGGAATACTTCGGGAATGATTTCACTTAGCCGCCTTAAACAGCAATGCCCCGGCTGCATGCGAAAGAACATGCGAAAGCCGGGGCAAATAACCGTCAACTACCTGATATAGCTTGAAAATATTGGAGCGGGAAACGGGATTCGAACCCGCGACTTCGACCTTGGCAAGGTCGCACTCTACCACTGAGTTATTCCCGCTTGCGAGGCTTCGTTATATAGCAAATCATACTATTGGTGTCAATGTTTTTTAGCACGCAATGCAATTTTCATTGCGCAAAATATCCTACGGCTATGCCAGCAAAGTCCGGTAGACCGCCACCAACTGCTTTGATCTGGCGTTCCATGAATGTAATCTTATTGCCCTTTCCCGGAGCTGCCTTGAAAATGAAATCATAAGATCACTATTATGTACCGTTGAAACGATAGCATCCGCCAGCGAGGCCGTATCACCATGCTCAACATATATCCCGTCATCCCCTAGTATCTCCCGGTTAATGTTGTTCTCGAATACTATTGTCGGCAGTCCACAGGCCATATAGTTGAACAATTTCCCATTGGCTTCGGTTTGTGCCAACTTTGGCGATACAGCAAGATCCCCTGCACTCAGAAAAAAAGCGGCACGATCATAACTCACACGGCCTGTGAACGTGATTATATCGTCAATACCCATATCCACGGCTTTCTTATGGTATTCCTTGTCAGGAAAACCCATTAATAAAAACCGCACATGCGGTGCTTGACCCTTGACAAGAGCAATGGCATCCAAAAAAAGATCAAGACCCTGATACCTGTTAAACAAACCAAGGTAGACAACCAGCTTCACATCATCAGGAATGCCAAGTTCGCGGCGTGCTTCGCGGTTGGAGTGCGGCCGAAATATTTCCGTATCCACGCCATCGATCAGATTGGTCACCTTCTCGGGCATTATTCCCCAATCGCATAGCAGTTCTTGGCGGCCTTTTTCAGAACTGGTTATTATGAAATCCGCCCGGCGGTCAATAAAACGTTCAAGCTGTTTAAACACTTTCACCAGAAACGATGTCGCGCTGAAGAAGCCATGATTAAGTGACTCGCCACTTAAGCTTCCCTGATAATCAAACAGCAGAGGGATGTGCAGCACTCTTTTGAGAACAGAGCCGATCAAGGCTCCTTCGTGAAGATGGGCATGAATCAGATGGGGACGGAATGAACGTGCTTCAGTAAAAGATTTCCACAACAGGAGTATATCAAGATATGGCTTATGCCATGACGGCCCCGCTTCCAGCTTGCCGTACCACGGGACATGCGGTATCCGGACCACGCGCACCCCTGGCATATCACGGCCAAGATGGTATGTTACAATACACACCTCGTGTCCCAGCTTTGTCAGCGCCCGTGCTTCTTCATATATCCTGACATGGCACCCCCTGTCGGCAAAATAGGGGGTCGGGGCAATCATAAGGATGCGAAGCACGCTTTCAGTCAAGGTTTATCCCGTCTTTAACGGCATAAATAGGCTTTCGTTGCGACTCAAAATAGGTTCTGACGTTGAGTTCACCAAGTAATCCCAGCACGATAAACTGAGCCCCCATAAACAGGAGAAAAGCTGTCAGTATCAGTAGCGGATTTCTGTTCATGCTCAAGTGCTCAAATATTTTCATATAAAGAGTCATTGCTCCGGTACCAAACCCGGCCAGTATCGTGTATATCCCCCATTTTCCAAACAGTTGAATCGGTTTGGTAGAATAGGCCATCAGAAACTTGACTGTTATCAGGTCAAGGATCACTCGGAACGTGCGGGAAATACCGTATTTACTGACACCATGCAGACGGGGAAAGTGATTGACCGGCAGTTCCGCTACCTTGGCCCCAAACTGGCATGCCAGTGCCGGAACAAAGCGATGCATTTCTCCGTACAGATTGATGCCATCCAGCACTTCGCTACGGTAGGCCTTGAGTGTGCAGCCGTAATCATGCAGATGAACCCCAGTCAACCGGGATATAAGTGCATTTGCGAGCAGTGATGGGATTTTGCGGGTAATGAATGTGTCTTTCCTTGAGCGGCGCCACCCGGAAACCACATCATAGCCTTCATGAATTTTTGCGACCAGACGCGGAATATCAGCAGGATCATTTTGCAGATCGCCGTCCAGCGGGATAATGATATCACCCTTTGCATAGTCAAAACCTGCCGACATTGCAGCAGTCTGGCCGAAGTTCCTGCGGAACCGGATGACTTTGAGCGCAGCATCTGCAGACGCAAGCAGGGTCAGCTTTTTATATGACTCATCAGTAGAGCCGTCATCGACCATGACAATCTCGTATGAGCATCCCATAGCCTGCAGTGCAACCTTGAGCGCTGAATAGACCGCATCCACATTATCCTGTTCGTTATAAACCGGTACGACAATACTTATATCCACGTTTTCTCCATCTCTGAACGGATAAAAAATAACTAAGCAAACAGATGCATCTAATTCGAGCCTGGATTGCTTACTCCGGGGTAATTGTCCCCAAGCGTTTTTATCCTTCTTACCTGTATTGAGCTGTCAACTGCCGGACCCGGCTTCCCGCTTAATAACCCCCATAGCAAACCCGCACCGTTTACGATATGCATAAGCGGATAAACTCCCAGCAGAAGCACAGAGTATAAATGTCCCGTCCGAGACAGCACCACAAGTGAGCTCACCAAGGCTGCAGACACGTATATCACGAGTGGCACGAGCATGAATACATGCTTTATACATATCAAAGATAAAACCAAATATGCGATAAAAAACAGGGGTATAAAACTTGTTAGTGAATATGATGATGTAATCAAAGTCTGTTGTCCCCTGCCGCGTCCATAATTGAACATCTGGCGAATGAATGCATGCAGGGTGCGGCGCTGGCTGCGGAATACAAACATGGACGGCACATGGAGCAGCGAATAGCCTGCTGACATGGCCCGTTCCAGAAATTCATTCTCTTCGTTCGGATACAAACATTCGTTGAAGCCGTTAAGATCTGTAAATACCGAGCGGCGCACAGCAAGATTACAAAGTATCAATTCTTTGTCTGTTGTTGTGCGAGGTTCTCCCTGCGCACGATAGCGGCTATTCACTGCGCCGGTACCGAATGCAGAAGCAAGCGCACAACCGAATAGCTGTTGTATCCAGCTATCTTCAGCAGGAGTAATCGAGGGCCCTCCGACAACTGCTACCGCGGGGTTGCTCATGGCAGCGGTGCAATAATCAAGATTTTCCGGGTTTATCACCGAGTCATCGTCCAGAAAATACAGTATGTCACCACGCGCCTCTTTCGCAGCAAGGTTGCGTTGCCTGCTCGGCGCACTCCCCTCAGCAAGCAAAATCTCATAGCGCCCTTCATCAGGCATGGCCTTTTCGAGGTGTTCACGTGCGAGTACGTAACCGCCCGGCTTTACGGGAATAATTATAGAAAATGACAGCATCGGCGCCTTAGACAAAAAAATCACCGGGCGAGCCCGGTGATTACTATTTGTACCAAAAGATGGATATTACTAACCACATAATCCTGCTGGATTAAACAATCTGCGCTGAACCATACTCTGGTTACATTTTAGAACTGCCATAGCTATGCAGGCCGGAGAGAAACAGGTTAACACCCAGATAGCAGAAAATAGTCGCGGCAAAACCAATGACCGAAAGCCAGGCGGCGCGCTTTCCAACCCACCCCTTGGTGATGCGGGCATGCAAAAAAGCAGCATAAACAAACCAGACAATCAGTGACCACGTTTCTTTTGGATCCCAGCTCCAGTAGGTGCCCCAGGCATAGTTGGCCCATGCGGCACCGGTGATGATGCCAAGCGTCAATAGCGGAAAACCGATCATGATCGCACGGTAATTAAGATCATCCAGTACCTTCAAAGGGGGGAACATCGACATTAGGCCGCCAGCCGCGGGCGAATTATTATTTGAACCTTCAACGGCAGTTTTAATCAAATACATGATTGAAATTCCACAGGCAACTGCAAAAGCGGCATAGCCAAGGAAGCAGGTAATTACATGGTACAATAACCAGTTACTCTGCAGTGCGGGAACAAGCGGTTCGATACCGGTACTCATTCCAAGCTGGGCCCACGCCATGCCAAGCAGTGCAAAGGGTATGACAAACGCTCCGATAATCCGGTATTTATAACGGATATCAATATAGGTAAAGATTAGAACAATCGTCCAGGAAAAGAAGACTATGGATTCATACAGATTTGACATCGGCGCATGGCCAACACCCATATCATAGGATTCCTTCCAGCGGAGACCGATGGCAGCCGTCTGTACGATGAGACCTGCGTACGCAAGGACACTGCCGGCCAAACCAAGCGACTTGTTTTTACTGGCAAGAAACGCAAAGAAAGCGATCATGGAGAGCAGATATGTGAACGTTGTAACGTTAAAAAGCATGGAGCTGGTCATAAACTAGGTAACCTCCGTTAGATTTTTAGGTGCTGGAACTTTTCAGAAATATCTTCAAATTGCATCTGGAATGCTGCCTGGTTTTTACTGGCATTGCCATAGATCCAGGCATGTCCTTTAGACACGACCACCCAAACCCTTTTGTGGGACATAAAGAAAGCAATGCAGAGACCAAGTATCATCAGGGTGCACCCCAGCCAAACCACCCAGACACCAGGGTCTTTTGCAACCTGCAAGCCGGTATACTGCTTTGCACTGCTACCTTCATATTTAAAAATCAGGTTATCACCCCGCTGGGCGTTCACATCCGGATAATCTTTATATGCAATAAATACTTGCGGAGCAGCGCCTTTACGAGTCACTTCAATGCGGGCGGCCGGGCCGGAATAACCCGGCGCAAAGGGACTGACATCCTGGGTTGCCTCCAGCAGCTTGAAGGTCGTGCCGTCCTTCAACGTGACCGGAACACCTTCATGAACAGTAAACTTTTCTGTTTTCCCGTCTTTTCGCGACGTGACAGTGATGTAATGATCACCACCTTCAGTTGCCTGACCGTAACTGGACTGGTAGAAAGTAATGCCCTTGTAGGTCATCGGTTCGTTGACAATCACCTTTACATGCGAATAGCCGGGGACCGGCTTGCCATTTTCCAGAACGGTCAATATGCTTTTGTATTCCTTGGGAGCGCCATTGGGGTAAAACTCAACATTGAATTTTTCACAGAGCACATCAAATCCGAGCGGAATCTGCTGGCCGTTTCTCCCCTCAAACGAGTTGACACTGGTACCTTCAACTATGGCAACAAATCCCTTGTATCCGGTCAGAGATCCGATAATTGCCCCGACAAAGATCACCAGAATACTGAAATGAACAACATAAACACCCAGGCGGCACCAGGCGGTTTTCTGGGAAAAGAGGTGAAATTCGCCATCATGTTCGGTGATGACCGGCGTCGCAAACTCTTTTCCGAGAAATTCTGCCAGCCTTTCTTTTCCTTTTTCAATGGGACCGGAAAACGACAGCTCTTTTTTCAACGGGAATGAGCTGCGCTGCCCTTCCCCCAGAATAAGAGCCGGGTCGCTGATAAACTTGAATACATGCGGCAACCGCTTGATAGAGCAGGAGATGAGATTAAGGCTGAAAATATACAGCAAAGCAATGAACCACCAGGAGTGGTACATGTCAAAAAAGCCGAGCTTGGTGTATATCAGCAACTTGGTGTGGCTGATTTCAGCAACATATTGAGGCGGCAAGGTACCCTGTGGCAAAATCGTGCCGATTATCGATGTCAACGCCAGTGAAATCAGTAAGAAAAGGGTCAACTTAAGAGAACAGAAAAAATCCCATACTTTGGAAACAAAACTTCGTTCAGTGGTAGCCAATAGAATCTCCAGATGTGCATAAAGTGTATGCTGCGGCTGCAATGCATTTCATTATTGTTGGACAATACCTCAAATTATAAAAAAAATGCACCACTTTTTTTTACAAACTGTAGTTTTTTGCTCGTGTATACAGTATCATCGATTTTCAGTACTTGCCTCATTCATCACTTTCAATTTTATACCCATAGTGTATACTTGGGTAAACGCGAATCACCTACAGTATTTCACGAGGGCTATTATGCCGGTCATTCTGGAAGCCATTTTAATTTCTTTTGCCATGCTCTTTATATTTGCCTTGGCTTTCTTGGCAGTCTATCTACTGGCGATCACCATGTCACCGATTGAGCGCGGTCTGTCCAAAATGATCTGGGATGCAACAAAATCCAAAAAGCCAGTACCAGCCCCTTCCAAGGGATCTTTCCGCGATTTCAGCAGTAAACATTGACACCTGTATTGTTTGTATCGTAACAATTAAAAGGCTTCTCGAAATCGGGTAGCCTTTTTAAGTTTCAGTACCGATACCCCTTGGACACGTGCAGTACCTATTTGTTTGCGATGAGATCCTTTTCGATAGAAAGAACAGCCAATGTTATCAAAAAAGACAAAATATGCATTGAAAGCATTAATAAACCTGGCAGGAAAGCCTGCAGAAGAACCGGTTCTCATTTCAGAACTGGCCAAACAGGAAGGAATCCCGCGTAAATTTTTGGAGGCAATACTGCTGTCCCTGAAAAACGCCGGCCTGCTGCAGAGCAAAATTGGCAAGGGAGGTGGCTATTTTTTCGCCAGGGAACCACGAAATATCACCATCGGTAGCATCATTAAGGTACTTGAAGGCGGCTATGCACCAGTGCAATGCCTGAACGAAAGTGCTGCACCGCATTGCGAAGAGTGCGGGGACTACTCCAGTTGCGGTATCCGACTGGTAATGTCGGATGTGATGCAGGCGATCAGCTCTGTTCTTGAGACGACCACCCTTGCCGACATGATCGAACGCTCCGACAATGCCAAGCGTGCCCGCTCGAATATTATCGATTTCAGCATTTAAATATTGCAGACCCTTCCCGGTCGGGCAACAAAAATCATCAGGGCCGCCAGGCCTATTCCGCACAGGTATATGTAAAATAAACGAGCAGTCAGAATAAATGTTGACAATATCTATAGAGAACTGTTACAAAAACAGTGGGATTTTTTACACCATCTGAGTTAACATACATATTCTTATCGAGAGCGACTGAGGGACTGGCCCTGTGACGTCGCGGCAACCAGCCTGAAAAGGCAAGGTGCCAAATCCAGCGAGACTGCGTGCAGTTTCGAGAGATAAGGAAGAGCGCCATCCAAAAGATCCTCTTCCGCACCCCGGAGGGGGATTTCCTGTTTTGGAGGACACCATGGACATTGCAACACAGGCGGTACAGATCGGGCTTGATTGGGACACCCGCACCGGAGCGGTCACCGTGCCGATCTATCAGACCGCTACCTTCAGACATCCGGGGCTCGGCCAAAGCACCGGCTATGATTACAGTCGTTCAGGCAATCCGACCCGCCAGGCTCTGGAAGAAGGGGTTGCGCGGCTTGATGGTGCGGCCCGCGGTTTTGCCTATTCCTCGGGTATGGCGGCCATCGCCAATCTGCTCCTGCTTTTTAAATCGGGCGACCACCTGATCGTAACCGAAGATCTCTATGGTGGCACCTGCCGCCTGTTTGACAAGATTTTCAGCCAGTACGGGCTTTCTTTCACCTATGTTGACACCAGCGACACGGCTACGATAACAGCCGCCATTCAGCCGGAGACGAAAGCTGTTTTTATTGAAACCCTCACAAACCCCCTCCTGAAATTTGCCGACCTGCGGACTATTTCGTCCCTCTGCACAGACAACCATCTGTTGCTGATTGCAGATAATACTTTCCTGACCCCATATCTTCTCCGGCCACTCGACCTGGGTGCCGACATAGCCGTGTACAGTGCAACCAAATACCTGGCCGGGCACAACGATACCGTAGCCGGCGTGGTAACCGTCAAAGACCCGCAGCTTGCCGAAAAAATATATTTCCATCAGAACTCGGTTGGTGCAGTGCTTGGGCCACAGGATTCGTGGCTGACAATCCGCGGCATCAAGACCCTTGGAATCCGGCTGGACCGCCAGCAGCAAAACGCCGGACGAATTGCACAATGGTTGACTACCCACCCGCGTATCACAAAAGTACATTATCCCGGCCTTGAAGACCACCCGAACCACCGACTGATGAAGAAAGAATCGCGCGGTTTCGGCGCCATGATCGCTTTTGAGGTTGACAACTGCGAGCTGGTCGAACAAATTCTGTTACAGACGAATCTCATCTCGTTTGCTGAAAGCCTCGGGGGAGTGGAAAGCCTGATAACATTTCCTGAAGTCCAGACTCATGCTGATATCCCGCCGGAACTGCGGGCAAGGCTGGGAATTAATAATGTACTGCTGCGCCTGTCAGTCGGGATTGAGGAATGCGATGACCTGATTGACGATCTGCAGCAGGCACTGGGGGGATAATATGAAGATTGCAACACAATTGATCCATGGCGGCCCGACCGTCGATCTGCAGACCGGGGCGCTCGGGGTGCCGATATATCAAATATCGACGTATCGTCAGACCTCGGTTGACCATTTCAGCAAGTATGACTATGCTCGCGGCGACAATCCTACCCGCGAAGCTCTTGAAGACACGATCGCCGTACTTGAAAATGGGACGCGCTGCCTGGCCTTTGCATCCGGCATGGCCGCCATATCCACAACGCTGATGATCTTCTCCCCCGGCGACCATCTGGTCGTCTGCGACGATGTTTACGGAGGCGCCTATCGGGTGCTCTCAACGGTATTCAGCCGAATGGGGATCACCTCCACCTTTGTCGATGCCACCAACCTGGCGGCTATTGAAAAAGCTATCCGCCCGGAGACCAAAGGCATCTATCTGGAATCACCGTCCAATCCGCTCATGAAGGTCACCGACCTGCGCGGAGCGGTCCGGATAGCCCGTCACCATGGCATAATCACCCTGGTTGACAACACCTTTATGAGTCCCTACCTGCAGCGACCACTGGAACTGGGGTGTGATATTGTTCTGCACAGCGGCACCAAATTCATCAACGGCCACAGTGATGTTTTGTGCGGTTTTGCCGTGGTCAGAGACAAAGAGCTCGGGCAGCGCATCCGTTACATCCAGAACGCTTTCGGAACAGGACTTGGCCCGCAGGATTCATTCCTGGCCCTGCGCGGCGTCAAAACCCTCAAGGTAAGAATGGATCAAAGCCAGCAAAATACGCTCAAGATCGTTTCGTGGCTGAAACAGCATCCGCGTATTACGGCTGTCCACTATCCGGGCCTTCCGGAGCACCCCGGCTATGACATCCATGCGGCCCAGGCAGATGGGCCGGGAGCAGTTTTTTCATTTGAACTTGATTCCTATGAAACGACCAAGCGACTCCTGGAGAATTCTCATCTGGCAGCGTTTGCCGTCAGCCTGGGAGGGGTTGAAAGCATCATTTCCTATCCGGCAAAAATGTCACACGCTTCAGTACCAAAAGAGGAACGGGAACGCAAAGGGATCACCGACACCCTGGTTCGGCTTTCGGTCGGCCTCGAAGACCCGTACGACCTGATAGCGGACCTCCAGCAGGCGATAGGGTAAACAGCGTGAAAATCAGTATCAACGATAAACCAGCCATTATCGGGAGCGGCCTGACGCTCGGAAACGTTGCGGAACGCCACAAGGCCGGCGCCGATGTATTAATCCTGAATGGCTTCCCGGCCCCGCCCGATGCAGTGCTGAACGAGGGAGACGAACTGTTTCTGATCAGGCGCGGCGAAATACCGACAGAAGAAGAGCTGGAGGGATTAATGGCATCCCGGCACACACCCGGCGTCCATATCCGCCTCAAGCGGGGCGTTGTCGGCATTGCCGGCGTTGGCGGACTCGGTTCTGCAGCGGCGGTGGCACTGGCTCGAGTCGGCGTCGGCACGCTGGTGATAGCTGACTTTGATGTAGTGGAGCCTTCCAACCTTAATCGACAGCAGTACTTTATTGACCAGATAGGACGTTTTAAAGTTGATGCGCTGGTTGAGAATCTGCAGCGCATCAATCCATTCATATCGGTTGAGGCACACCGTGTGGTGCTCGACCCGGACAACATTCCGGCAATTTTCTCCCACTGTTCGATTGTTGTAGAAGCCTTTGACCGGGCCGATATGAAAGCAATGCTCGTGAACAGGGTACTCGAAACGATGCCACGATGCTCCGTAATAGCTGCTTCCGGTATGGCAGGTTACGGATTGAACAACAATATTGTCACACGTAAAGTGTCACAACGGCTCTATCTGGTGGGTGATTCCATATCGGAAGCGGAACCGGGCAACGGACTGATGGCGCCGCGTGTCGGCATCGCCGCATCCCACCAGGCAAATCAGGCAGTCAGAATCTTGTTGGGGGAAGATCAATGAGTACCATTGCCGTAGCCATGAGCGGGGGAGTCGATTCCTCTGTCACCGCCGCGTTATTGAAACAGCAGGGGCATACCGTGATCGGCATTACCATGCGCCTCTTTGCGCCACACGGTAGCGACATCGGCTCCGCCGTACACGATGCCGCGATCGTGGCACAACACCTGAACATCCCCCACCATGTTGCAGACTTTAGCCCGGATTTCAGCAGATTAATTATTGGCAATTTCATCGAAGAATATCGAGTCGGCCACACACCCAATCCGTGTGTCCGCTGCAACCGCTACATAAAATTCGGACTGCTGCTCGACAAGGCACAGGAATTGGGAGCCGACCTGCTGGCTACCGGGCATTACGCCAGAAAAACGGTTGATCCCGACGGAACCTGCCATTTGCGCATTGCCTGCAACCTCCGCAAAGATCAGTCCTACTTCCTCTACACATTAACTCAACAGCAGTTACGGCAGGTTATCTTCCCGCTTGGCACGATTGAAACAAAGGATGAAGTACGCCGTCTGGCGCACGAATTTACTCTCCCGGTAGCGGAGAAAAATGACAGTCAGGAGGTCTGCTTTATTCCGAATGACGATTATGTGGCTTTTCTGGAAGGGAACGGAGAACTGCGGGGTGCTGACGGGGACATTATGCATCTGAACGGCCAGATTGTCGGACGTCATCATGGCACACATCGCTATACGATCGGACAACGCAAGGGGCTGGGGATTGCCTGGAGCGAGCCGCTATATGTGACGGCACTGGATGCCCAACGGAATATCGTCCTGGTAGGAGAACAGCAGCACGTCTATGCAGCTGGTTTGCAAGCAGAAGCTGTCAGCTGGGTCGGTGCGCCGGAAGCACCGGAGTTTGCGGTAACCTGCAAGATCCGCTACCGCCACCAACCGGTCGGCTGCCGGGTTCAGCTGACGGCTGACAATACCTGCACGGTACATTTCGACCACCCGCAGAAAGCGATTACTCCTGGACAGGCACTGGTATTCTACCGGGGTGACGAGGTACTGGGAGGAGGACGGATCGTCAGCTCATTAGTACGTTAAAAATGAGTTTCTGCGGTTGTTGGTCCGATAAAAATTATGCGTATTCTTTGTAAAAATGATTTCGTGAACACATGAATCCCGATTATCGGGTCGGGGCAGCTCCCAACCGGCAATCAGGGCTGCATATCAACAGCACTCCGGGGATTTTTTATTTTGAATTCCAGATAGTGCGCCGCCTTTTTTAATTTTTCGTTGCATGTTGCCATATCCGTAAACATGCCAAGTGCGCCAAGCACCCGTTGTTCTGCGCTTTGACTGGCAAACCCTTCTCCTTCAGCAATCCCCCGCAAATAACTCAGAAGAGATTTTTGTTCTTCTTCACTCTGTAAACGCTTCGGATCGGCAATAAACAGCAGATAGCGGGCTTTATCACGAACCGGCCGCCCAAGGTGCTTTTCCGCCAGAAGTGATTCGACAACCGTGGCAATGCTCCCCTGTTCGGCAAAATTCAGGTTCTTGTTCTCCAGATAAGAGCCAAGATATTCCAGAGCCGCCAGGCGGCTTGAAGGATCCGCTATCTCAAACAGCAATAACTCTGCTGCCTGCAATTTCAGGACATCCGGCTGTTCGGGATGGAGAAAACAACGAATCATCAAGGCTAATTTTTCTTGCGCAACCGGAGTCATTGCTCCATCACTTACCTTTGAGCGAATCTGCTTCAATAACTCACGCTTGTTGTCATATTCACCGAAACGAATCTGCACAATCAGAGCACGAACCTGCTGATCTTCAGCCACATCCCACAATTCATCAACAGCCCGCAGAATCTTACCGCAAATGATCCGGATCTTCTCCTCCATAGACGGTTCATCCTGATTCCAATAATCCGGATACGTGTCAAGAACCGTGTCAAACAATTCGGGATCTTTTGTTTTTTCCAGTATGGACTTGAAATAGGACAGGATCTTGATCTGATAATTGCTGCCGCCATCCTTCAGCGGACGGAGCAGGTCATCCAGAAAAGTGCTATTCAACCCGGAGGCCCCGCTGCAGAGGTAGCGATACACCCCCTCGGCCTTATCAACCTGTTTTTCAATGTATTTGCGGCGCAGGGTTTCACCCAGGTTGGTAGATTGGACTTTTTTGAAAAAAACACTCAGCAGGCTTGTTGCGTGATGTTTGATATTATTATCGATTCCATCCGACACGACAATATCCAGGCAGGCATCAAAAATTTTTACCTGTTCGGGCTCATCAGAGGATGAATCGATATAATCTTCGACAATAGCAAGTATTTCATCCATGTGACTGCGATTACGGCTATTGAGAAGCGTGGTGAATGTCTCCCGCAGAGAACTTGAATCGACAATTCCAAACAGAAACCTGACGGCCGCATTCCTGCTTGAAGTTCCCTTGCCGTCGGCAGATTTCAGCAGCTTCAGAATACTTTCTGCCGGGTCGGTAACCCAATCCGGCACCAGATCCTCCATAAAACGCTCCGATTTTCTTCGGACCAGAGCATCCAGATCATAAATAAAATAACGCGCCACATCGATCCGAAATTCTTTGCTGGCGGCGGAAGAGGCGATAGTTTCAAGGGCTGCAGCCTTGTCTTTGGCAGAGAGGCGGGCAATTTCCTTTTTTGCCTTGGATGAGTCATTGATTTTTACATAAAAATTGACTATGTCTTTAACCGATACTTCCGCATCTCCATCGATTTCCATGTCTGGTGCCTTTCCGTACAATTTGTGTGAGTATAGCCGCAAGAGCTCTCATACGCAACATCATCGCTGCCATGCCACAAAAAAGCCACATCCGCCCGGGGGAGAGACACATGCGCATCAAAGCACACCTGATCAACAGGATATCGTCTCACATCTTGAACTGCATCTTCCTCATTGCCTGCTCTGCCAGCGCTGCATTGGCGGAGAACAGAATAACCTTCTATCGCGATGGCGCCCTACTCCAACAGGAAGCAGGAGCAGCGAAAGGGGTCATTGTTACCACGATCTCTGCCGGACTGCTGGAGCATTCACTTACCATTATTCCGGCCTCCGGCACCACGATTTTAAGTGTTGAAACACGCACGGGCGAACCCTTAAGCAGACCTGACAAGGAGCTCGAAACCCTGGCCGAACAGCGGCGACGGCTGGAGGACCGCTTGCAGGCTTTAGAAACCCGCGAAGCTATTTTTACCGCCGCAGCAAAAACGCAAAGCGGCAAGGCGCCACGCAAAACCAAGGCGAACCCCGACCCGATTTTGGCCATCCGCCAGGGAACGGACTTTGCCATTGCCCAGCTTGAGACGGTCTATACCGCCCGCCGCAAGACGACACAGGAGATCCGGAAAATCGACGAACGCCTTGCCACAACAGCCAGAAAGAGCAGTCGATCACCGGAAACCTCCGTACGGATAGCTGTCACCCCTCCCCGCGGCAGAGTGACACTCCGCTATGCAACGGCGGAACATGGCTGGGTGCCGCAGTACAATCTGTATCTGGCTGGTTCTGGTCCTGCACAACTGCAGCTTTCTGCACGGGTAACCGGAAGCATGCGCGGTTATCAGGTGCGCGTTTCACCAGGGTCGCTTGCTGAAAGCGCCGGTGCAGAAACCTTTTCGGCTCAGTCAGGCAGCGCACTCCTTGCCAGCTACCGCGTGCCGATAACGGACCAGCGCTATACGGAAGGGATTTTTAATCGTTTTTCCGGCAGGATTACGAACAGCACCCCGCACTATCTGCCACCGGGAGATTCGGAGATGTTCCGGAACAGGGCCTATCTGGGGAAATTCAGATTTGAAGGGCTTTCGTCAGGCCGAAACAGGGTTATTTCACTGGGTGAGTGACAGAAGTGGTTCCGTTTGCAGCAGCTCTTTTACCGTGGTCATCAACGCGTCAACCGTAAACGGTTTGTGCAGAAAATTCAGAGTTCCAGGCAATTCACCGTCAATTACAATACCATTGTTTGTATAGCCGGAGATGTACAGCACCTTTTTTATGTCCGGGTACTCCACCGTTATCCGCTCAAAAAGTTGTTGACCGTTCATGCCCGGCATGACAACGTCGGTGATAACCAGATCCACTTTCCCCGCAATTTCCTTCAACAGTTCCAGTGCATGATCGGCGTGTTCAGCGCTGTAAACAGTATAGCCAAACCCTTCAAGCAATTCACACGACATGGCGCGCACCATCTCATTATCCTCAACAAGCAGAATCACCGCGCTGCCGGAATAATCAAGGTTATCCCGTTCTTGTCCGGCTCCGATGACCTGCGGTTTTTCATCGCAGACCGGAATGTAGATCTTGAATGTCGTGCCGGCACCGACTGTGCTGACTGCCTTGATATAGCCGTTATGCTGCTTGACGATGCCATACACACTTGCCAGCCCAAGACCGGTGCCGTGTCCGATTTCCTTGGTGGAAAAAAAGGGTTCAAAAATGCGCGACATGGTATCTGCCGTCATGCCACAGCCGTCATCGGTACATGACAGCAGCACAAAACGTCCCGGACTCATACCGGGATGACGACGGGCACATTCATCATCAATCATCACGTATCCGGTTTCAATTAAAATACTGCCGTTGGCGACTATCGCATCCTGAGCGTTCAACACCAGGTTCAGAAGTACCTGCTCTATCTTGGAACTGTCAGCGCGAACCACGACCGGCTGGCTGGCGAGCTGCAGTGTGAAGTTGATGTTTTCCCGCAACGCCCGGCGAACCATCGCATGAAATGACAAGATGACGTCGTCGAGGTCGATCACCCGCATCTGCATGACCTGCTTCCGGCCAAAACTGAGCAACTGCTGTGTCAGATCACGGGCCTTGCTGGAGGCCTTGATGATGCCGTCAAGCTGTGTCCGCGCCTTTTCATTATCCGGTAACGAACGTTTGAGCATCTCAGTGTAGATAAGAATCGGCGTCAGCAGATTGTTGAAATCGTGGGCAATGCCTCCTGACAGATGTCCTATCGCCTCCATCTTCTGCGCCTGGCTCAGCAGGTGTTCCAGCTCCATGCGCTCGGCGTCACCCTTGCTCCGTTCAATAGCTATGGCGGCAAAGGCCGCTGCCTGCTGAATAAGTGATATTTCATCTTCAGTTGGTGTTGCCGGGGTATGACGATAGACGGCAAAGGTGCCGAGAAGGGAGCCGGAAGACGAAATGATCGGTTCCGACCAGCAGGAACGAAGCCCCGCTTCGTAAGAGGGCGCAAAGTCTTTCCAGAACGGGTGGGTATCCATATCCTCCACAATAACCCGTTCCCGCCGGAAAGCGGCCGTGCCGCACGAACCGATCCCCTCGCCGATTTTGGTCCGGTGTGTTGCCGTGAGATAGGAATCGGGAAGACTGGGTGCCGCCCCGTTGAGCAACCGCATGCCGTCATCACTGACCAGCATGATCGAGCAGAGCATCCCCGGGTTTCCCTTTTCAATTGAGAGCGTAATAAACGAAAGTAACTCCGGAAGGGGTTCCCCGCCGGCAATCCGCCCAAGAATCCCTGCCCGGTTCTGTTCGCAATACTCGGCTTTTTTCAGATTGTTGATATTTTTTACGATATAGGCAGCCCTGATGATGGCTCCCTGCTCGTCAAATATCGGGTCAACCGACACTTCATACCACGTATTGTCACGATTCATTTGAACGGAGGCACGTTTTCCGGTTGCCAGCATCGAATCAAAGGGGCAGTCCCTTCTCGGTTTGACATCACCATATGTTACCTGACAACAATGCAATCCGACAATGTCCTGCGGTGATCCGCCAAAAATATTCTGTGAAGCCCGGTTGGCGCGAATAATGTGACGATCGTTGTCCAGCAGCCAGACCGCATCCTCAATGGCATCAAAAGTTTCCCGCCACTCCGACGCCACCCCCTTCAGTTTTTGTTCAAGATAATTTTGATCGTCCTGACTCGATTTTCTGAGATTGTGAAATTGGGACAGAAAAAGAACCGCCATTGCGAGGACACCGGCAATGAAACTGAAAATGACCAGTTTGTATTCATGCAGACTGCTCCAGTACAACAGCGCAGCCAGCACCAGCAATACAATCGCAGCCATACTGACAATGCTGCGGCGCATCTGATGAGAATACTCGATCGACATGAGGTGACTCCCGGATAGATTGGTGCGTTACGCTTGTACTAATAGCATATCCTCAGGGTTAATTAAAGAGCCGGGGCGGTATGTATAACCGGGTTCGTTCCACTCCCGGCAAAATGACATAAAATCATCCGGTTTCAGCGGACCGCTGAAATAGAATCCCTGAATGATGCCGCACTTCCGCTCTGCCAGATAGCGCAGTTGTTCCTCCGTCTCAACACCTTCAGCCACCAGTTCCATATCCAGGCCATGCCCCATCGCGATGATGGTATTAACCACCGCCGCATCGTTTCTGGTTGTCAACATCCGCTGAACAAACGACATGTCGATTTTCAACTCATTGATAGGCAAGCGTCCCAGATATTCGAGTGATGAGTAACCGGTGCCGAAATCATCCAGTGAAAGGATAACGCCGATGTTTGCCAGAGTGGTCATTTTTTCAAGGGTACGGACACTGTCAACCATGACCATGCTTTCGGTCAACTCGAGACAGAGGCAGCGTGGATCAAGCCCGGTCGCTTCGAGTACCCGCTTGACGGCAACATCAATATCACTGCGCATGAACTGCAATGCCGAGATATTAACCGACATGCGCAGCATCGGCAGACCTGACTTCTGCCATATGACAGCCTGCGAACAGGCCTGCCACAGCACCCATTCGCCAACATCAACGATCATACCGCTCTCCTCCAGAATCGGCACAAAAACTGATGGAGGAACAGCGGGTTCCCCGGCCGGCGTCCACCGGAGCAACGCCTCGACACCGATCACTACACCACGAACGTGATCTATCTGCGGCTGGTAGCTGAGGCTGAACTCGCCACGATCAATCGCCTTATGAAGCTTTGCCTCCAGAGCAAAGCGCTTCTTCAGCTGGCTGTTCAGTTCGCGGGTATAGAAGCAGATAGAGTTTTTACCTTCTTTCTTTGCCTGGTACATGGCGGCTTCGCCGTTTTTCAGGAGGCTTTCCATGCATTCGCCATCCTCCGGGTAGAACACCACACCGATACTGGCAGTCGCTATGATCTCTGTGCCTTTGACGGTAAAAACCTCATTCATGGCGCTACGGATCTGCTCGGCGCGCAGGGTTGCATCGTCGGCGCACATTGATAACGGCGGAATTACCGTAAATTCATCTCCCACAAAACGTGATACGACACAACTGTGCCCGCATACGGCTTCCAAGCGGCGGGCAATTTCTTTTATGAGCATGTCACCGAATTCATGTCCGAACGTGTCATTGACATACTTGAGGTTATCGATATCCAGCACCAGCAAGGTCAGGTACTGGTTCGCACAGTCCATCAATTCCAGTTGCAGCTCAAGATGCTGCTGGAAATAGTGCCGATTCGGAAGGCCGGTCAGGACATCAAAATTGGCCTGGTAGTAGAGCTGTTCTTCATGAATCTTGCGGCCGGTAATATCCTCTTTGTTGGCAACATAACTAGTGATTGTGCCGTTCTCATCCTTGATCGGCGCAATGCTGGCCAACTCCCAGTACTGCCGCCCGTCCTTGGTTTTGTTACAGAGTTCTCCCTGCCACTCCTTGCCGGAGCTGATCGTTTGCCATAAATCAATGTAATAGCTGTCCGGTTGTTTGTCGGATTTCAGAATACGCGGATTTTGTCCGAGCGCCTCTTCGGAACTATAGCCGGATACCGCCGTGAATTTGGGGTTGACATACTCTATCGTCCCGTTGACATCGGTAATAACAACGCTGTTGGCGCTCTGCTCGACGGCGATGCTCAATTTGCGCAGTTCTGCCGTCCGCTGCCTGACCATGCGCTCAAGATTTTCATGGTAGTTCCGGTTTTCCTGGACCAGATGAGCCCGATCGATGCAGCGGGCAACGACCAGTTCCAGCCCGACCAGGTCTACAACCGGTTTGGTCAGATAGTCCCAGGCGCCACGCCGCAAAGCGTCCGTCGCATCTTCCAGCACACCGGTTCCCGAGAGGACAATAATCGGCAGGTTATCATCCAGCTGTTTGACAGCATCAACCACTTCCAGACCGTCTACATTCGGCATGCGCAGGTCAGTTATGACAACGTCCGGGCGCATGGCGTTTATCATATTGATCCCGTCACGCCCGTCACTGGCCTGAATAACATTAAAACCACAGTCTTCAAAAAATGCCGCTATGCTGCTCCGGACCGACTCTTCGTCATCTATGGTCAACAACACCATATTGGTGGACAACCCATTCATTATAGACATCTCCTTGTTGCGGCACAGTTCTTGATTTTATTAACCAATTTGGAAAGATCATGAATCGGTTTCAGCAGAACGTCATCAGCGCTCATGCCGATGGCGCTCAGTTCATCGGACAAGCAATACATCATGCCGGTATGAATCAGATAGCCGGTCTCCGGGCTGAAAGTATGAGCCGTGACAATAAACTCTTCACCATTCATGCCTGAAAGACGCATGTCTGATATGCAGACCGCCGGACGAATGACTGCGATCAAAGGCAAAGCCTCCTCACCGCTGGCGGCGGAATACACACTGAACCCTTCATCTTCCAGATAAGCCGCCACGCAGTCGCGAATCATTTCGTCATCATCCACCAGCAGCACTTTGATATCGGTGTTATTCATCATGCCCTCCCCTGCAGCGGAAGCTTTATGGTAAAACAGCTTCCCGTACCCGGGCATGACTGGACATCTATCAAGCCGTGGTGCCCCTTGGTGACAATCGCATAGGCTACGGACAACCCCAGACCGGTACCGATGCCAACTTCTTTGGTAGAAAAAAACGGCTCAAAAATCCGCAGACGGGTTGCTTCCTCCATGCCGGGGCCGTTGTCCTCGATGTCGATTCGGGCCATACCCTCGGAGAGTTCGGTCCGCAGCGTAATTCGCGGGTGTCGTTTCATACCGGCATCAGCCATGGCCTCAGCCGCATTTTTTATAATATTCAGCACGACCTGTTCCATTTCCGTCACGGACATCTGCACCGGCGGCAGATCGGCGGCATAGAGGCGCTGCAGTGTAATCCGGGGGAAATCATATTTTTTCTTCATATCATAATCTGTGCCGGCCAACTCCACCACCCTGTCCAGCAGTTCCGAAAGTTTAATATATTCGGCACCGGAGTCGCTGCGGCGACTGAAGTGAAGCATATTTGATATGATGTCGGACGCCCTGATGCCAGCGCTGCGAATGTGGCTGATAAAATCAAAAATGCCCCTCTTTTGCATATAGGCGCGTATCAGGTCGAGGTCGACTCCAACCTCGGCGGCTGCTTTCCGATTGGCCGGAATGTCCGCCGACACCCGCCGCTCGATGTTCTGGGCATGCTGCAGAATGGCTCCCAGCGGATTATTGATCTCGTGCGCCATGCCAGCCGCCAGGCCGCTGATCATGATCATCTTTTCAGTCTGAGCCATAATTTCCTCAATCCGGACATGCTCGGTTATGTCGTCGATACGAATGACCGCCATTCCCGGCACATCGGAATCAAGCGGATATATCTGCAGTGAATAACAGCGCAGATCCGCGCCGCGTCCGGACTGAATCCTCGCGTTGGTTAACGGTGACTGACGATCGATGACTGCGGCCACCTGCTGCAGCTCGCCGGCAAACTGAGGCATCAGCGTTTCAAGCAGCTTTCCCTTCGCCTCCGCCGCAGCTATACCGCTGAACTGTTCGAAACGTTTGTTAACCAGATTGATTCGGCCGTCACGATCCACCCTGACTATAATTGATGGAAGCGTGTCGAGAATATTCAGCAACGATTTTTTGTGCTTATGTATCTGTTTGGCGGCATCACTGTGCGGCACGGTGTATCTCCCCATTCATCTTTATCCGAGCTGCTGCTGTTTGAAAATCGTCCATCGGCACCGCAGCTTCAGTCGTTATGTGGTAGCGGCTCTTCAGAACCCGCAAGCAGTTCCACCAGTTTGCAGCCGATTTTATCAAGAGCAAGCACGAAATCGACCGCACCGGTTTCAGAAGCGGCTTTCGGCATGCCATAGATGGCGGACGATTTTTTATCCTGGGCAATCGTAACCCCACCTAATGCCTTGATATGCCGGATACCTTCGGCGCCATCCTTCCCCATGCCGGTCAGTACGACACCGATTATTTGTCTCTGTTTTAAGGGCTTGAGCAATGATTCCATCGCCACGTCGGCGGAGGGCTGAACAAAGTTGACCCGCGGCCCCTCCTCCAGGATTATGCGGCTGTTCCCCTCAAGCGTGAAGTGAAAGCCACCCGGAGCAAGGTAGATCTGTCCTCTGCGGAGATAATCACCATGTTCCGCAAGGGCCACCGGCATGGCTGCCACGGCGTCAAGGCTTCGGGCGATCCGGTAATCCATGCCGGACGGAATGTGCAGCACGATCACAAAAGCGGCATTCAACGGCGGGAGATCGGCGAACAGGCGCTTGAGAGCGATCGGCCCTCCTGTTGAAACACCGATCATGACGATATTCGTAGTGGTCACGCCCCGTCCCCCCCGCTTTCCAGCAGACTACCGTAAAAACGGATAGAAGCCAGCAGGCTTTGAATTGAGAATGGCTTGGTTATATAGTCGGTGACGTACTCCTGCAGACCATCCATTTTATCATCCGGGGAATCCATTGCCGTAAGCATGACGATAACATTACCGTCGAACAATCCTTTCCCGACAATCTCCCGTATCGTGTCCCAGCCGTCCATCTCCGGCATCATGACGTCCATCAGGATGACCCCTCTAAAGCCGGATTCAAGGTAACCAAGACAATCTTTTCCGCTGGAGGCGGTAACAAGATCTATTCCTTCCGCCTGAAACAGCATCTCGGCAGCTTCCCTGATCATCTCCTCATCATCGACAATCATTATTTTGCTATCCATTGGTTACCGTCTCCTTTTCGCTGTGTTGCATAGCGTTAGAGTGCTGATGTAATGTAAAAACAATAGTTGTCCCCTGCCCCAGCCCGGCGCTTTCAGCCCAGATCCTGCCGTGGTGGTTCCGGACAATCCGCTTGCAGATGGAAAGTCCGAGACCGGAGGTGCCACGTTCATGGCGTGATTCGTCTGCCTTGTAAAACTCATCAAAAATATGCTCCAGATGATCCATAGTAAGACCTACGCCCTCATCCCGCACTGATACGGAGACTGTTTCAGCATGGAGATAAGCGGTTATGTATATAACTCCCTGTTTCGGTGAATAGCGCACCGCATTTGATATAAGGTTGCACAAGAGCTCTTTCAGTTGTTCCGGTACAGCCGGAACAACAATCGACGGCTCAATAGAGACCTGACAAGAGAGACCCTTTGTGGCAATCGTATCGACACTCTCGGCAAGACACTCCTCTACGGCGGAAACTAAGGTGACATTTTGATATTCGTATGGCTTTATTGAGGAAACGAGACTGACAAACATTTTATTTTTTTCCGCCAACGCCTTTATGCAGTTTATGTTTTCACTACACATGTCCACCATCTTTTTGGTCTCAGGGTCTGAAATGCGATTTTTGATGAGAGGGAGAAGCATCAGCAGAGGAGTCAGCGGTGTTTTGAGGTCATGCCCCAGTCGAACCAGCAAGGTTTCCATTATCTGTGTATGACTCAGCTGGGACTCCAGGCGCAACTTTTCCTCCCCGGCCCGTTTGTATTCGGTGATATCGCGAATCGATTCAATCGCTCCGACCATTTTTCCATGTGTATCCAACAGCGGCGAGGCGGTAGCCCAGAAAAAACGGTTGTCGCCAGTGCGAAACGAAGGGACAAAGGCCTCAGTAAAAAGGGTTCTCCCCTCCCGTGTGATGGCAGGGTAATCGCCGCTGATAACATCAAGGGCCTCGTCAACCAGATCAATCAGAATCGGCCTGGGTTCTCCGTAGAACGGGGTTGAATAGACATTATTGCCCTTCCCCATAACGGCTTCCTTGTTGAGACCGGTCATCTTTTCTATTGCTCGGTTCCAGGCAATCACCCGTTTATCCTTATCCACGACAAACGTAGCGTCAGGAAGAAATTCTATGATATCAAGCAGTTCTTGACATGTATTCTTCGTTTCTTCCTCGGCTGCCTTGCGTTCGGTAATATCGCGAAAAGACCAAAGCCGGCCATAATAGCGTCCATCAGGGCTTAAGAGCGGCACCGTATAGCGGTCCAGAGTTTTGCCGTCACACAGGGAAAGCTCATCCCGGCTGAATTCCAAGCGATGTTCATACAGGTATCGCACCTTCTCCTGAAACTGTCGGGGATCCGCCATCAAAGTGGTGACATACGCGAGTACCGGCTCATCTTCTTTTTCTTCCAGCAAGTGAGCCGGTATGCCCATTATTTCAATGAAGCGCCGGTTGATCGAGAGTATTTCCGCATTCTCATTTACCACCAGGATTCCATCGATAGAGGCCTCCTGCTGCGTGGATAGGAGGATATTCTGGAATGCCACGGCCTCTTCAGCCCGCTTACGATCGGTAATATCAAGCATGACGCCGACCAATCCCTGCACAGAGCCGGTGTTGTCGTCAAACGTGGCCTTATTGAAGATGACGTCACGAACCGTGCCATCGGCAAATCGGGTAGCGCCCTCATAGCATTGCAAACCGGGATTCTCAAATAGTAACCGGTCCTGCTGCAGATAATGATCAGCCAACTCTTTGGGCCACAGCTCATCAGCTGTCTTTCCAAGCAGTTCATCTTTGGAGTACCCTATGTAAGATTCAAACGCCTTATTGCAGCCGGTATAGCGAAAGGCGGTGTCCTTGCAGAACACGGGACTGGGAATCGTGTCGATAAGAGTTTGCTGAAATTTGAGTTGCTGTTCGTTCTTCCTCCCGATTTTCTGAATCTCCCTCCCCAACAAAGCCATGATCGTCGTAAAGATTGCAAGTATTGCGAACAGCGACAGGACCATGTGGTTTTTCAAGTCACTGATGCCGGCAATAAACTCGCTCTCGCGAATGCCGACAAACAGGACGCCGACAATCGTCCCGTCAC
>JABBNX010000033.1:0-2158 GCA_019352135.1 Pseudomonadota bacterium | reverse complement strand
ACCCTGGCCGAGGCGACCTCCGGCGCTCGCCGTGCCGTCGAATTTGCGCTCTCGCGTAAACCGACAAACAGGACGCCGACAATCTCCCCATCACTGCCCCTGATGGGATCATAGGCGGTTAGATAGGGAATTCCGAGAATAAGGGCCTCACCACGGTACGACTTCCCCTCTTTAAAAATGGCCGTATGAACCGCCCCCACCAACCGGGTGCCGACGGCTCTCTTGCCCTCTCCGTCAAGAACATTGGTAGAGACCCGCTCATCCCCCATGAAGATTGTAGCCACCCCTCCAAAAATTTTCTGCACCGTATCAGGTACCTCAAAGTTATTGTTGATCAGATAGTCACCAACAAACAGCTGGTCATCAGCAACCCTGAAGCCCTGTCCTTTGTGCCCGAGGAGCTCCCAAAAAGTACGAATAGCGGACTCGAGTTTTACATGTACATCTTTAACTTCAGCAGCCTGATACTGATAAATGGAGTAAAACGCAAAGCCTGAGATAGTCATAATGGCAATCAGGCAGCCGGCAAGCATGTATTTTGTGACCGCTTTCATACTCGTGCACCTTCCAGACAATCAATGGTTACCGGCATACAAAACACAAATCACACCCTGAAGCCGCGTTTCCCCTGGGCTGACAACCAGAAGAGCAGACGTCTGGATAATTCCTGCAGCGGCACAATTTCATCAACACCACCCCTGGCAATCGCCTCTTTCGGCATGCCGAACACGACACAACTCTCTTCGTCCTGGGCCAGTGTATATGCCCCGGCCTGATGCATCTCCAGCATGCCGGCTGCGCCGTCATCTCCCATGCCGGTCATGATGATGCCGATGGCGTTTTTCCCGGCGCAATTGGCAGCAGAACGGAACAGAACGTCCACTGACGGACGGTGGCGACTCACCGGAGGTCCATCTGAGAGTTCCGTAACATAGTTGGCGCCACTTCTTTTCAGAAGCAGATGACGGTTGCCCGGAGCCAGGTAGGCGTGCCCCGGCAACACCCGCTCGCCATGTTCAGCCTCTTTAACCGCAATTTTGCAGAGGCTGTCGAGACGCTTGGCAAACGTCTTGGTAAATGCCTCCGGCATATGCTGAGTGATCAGAATTCCGGGGCAGTCAGCCGGCATATCCATCAGCACCACCTTGAGCGCCTCGGTGCCGCCGGTGGAAGCACCCAACAGTATGACCTTTTCGGTCGTGGAAAAAGTGTGATGTTCGGCGGCAAGCACAACATCGGCGCTGTTTTTCTGCTGCACCGACAGAGTGGCGACGGTTCTTGGTGGCGCTTTTACGAGTCGAGCCTTGGCGGCCCCGCGGATCTTGTCGGTCAGTTCCTCCGCATATTCCTGCAGGCCGTTGCGGATGTCGATCTTCGGTTTGGTTACAAAGTCGAATGCTCCCAATTCCAATGCATGCAACGTGATTGACGAACTCTTTTCGGTGAGTGACGAGACCATCACCACCGGCATCGGGCGCAGCCGCATCAATCGTTCCAGAAAGGCAAGACCGTCCATCTTCGGCATTTCCACATCCAGCGTTAAAACATCGGGATTGAGTGCCTTGATCTTTTCCCTGGCCACCAGCGGATCGGGTGCGGTTCCAACCACCTCCATATCCGGCTGGCGGTTGATGATTTCAGTCAGCAGGCTCCGGATGAGAGCCGAATCATCTATTATGAGAACTTTGATCGACATCGTGACTATCCTTGTATCCTCATGTAAGCCGTATCACTGCATGCCACCGGTGGTAATAACACCTGAATAAGTTCCGGAAAAAGCGCTTGATTTTTAATCCGTTTCACAAACACCCGACCGGTGGCCGGATAAAAACAGATTTTGCGCGGGTAGATGTCACCCACGTCAACGGCAGCTATTCTGATTTTTTCGTCTTTCAAGAAACGCAGGGCAAAATCAGCATTCTGGCGACCGACATTGCTCATCCCATCCATCACCTTGCCGGCGCCGAAAACTTTTGCCGCGAGATTACCAGGGTCAGCTCCCAGCTGGAAAAGGTGCTGCAGCAACAGCTTCATGGCATGGATTCCGTAGCGGGCGGAGCCGGTTCCCGTTTTGCCATTCCCTTCAGGATCTCCCGGCAGCATGTAATGATTCATCCCCCCGACGCCGTTAACGACATCATAGAGACAGACGGAAACT
>JABBNX010000216.1 GCA_019352135.1 Pseudomonadota bacterium | reverse complement strand
TGTCGGAGCTCGGGGCTGCCGGCGCCAATCTGCACACGATCAACCGCTCGGTTGGTGTGGTAACCAATGTTCTTAACATAACCTCGGTCTGGTCGACCGGAGCCAAGGCGGCAGGAAAGTATATAATTGAACGATATTTAAAAAAACGGGGAGGTATGTAACCATGTCTGACAAATGTGAAGTATCAGCGGGAACTGTATTGGTATCGTTTGTGGCCGGTGCAGCAATCGGAGCTGGCTTGGCTCTGCTCTACGCACCAAAAAGCGGGCGAGAGATGCGCGAGAACATTCTTGACCTGACGGAAGATGCAGTAGACAAGATCAAGGAATACGCTAAAGAGGCCCAGGAAAAAATCAAAAATGCCGTTGAAGACGGCAAGGAAGCCTTTGTTGAAAAGAAATCCGTTCTGGCATCCGCAATTGAAGCTGGCCGCGAGGCAATGCAAAAAGAACGGACACCAGCTCCATAATCAGTAAAGAGAATTGTAGAAATGACCACATACCGACTGAACCCATGAAAATATGTACAGACCATGGGGATACTCTTGAAATCAGTCGGGACAACTAATTAAGATACAGCGTCTTTTTAACGCCAACGGAAACGTTGGCGTTTTTTTAAATATGCTCCATGCAACATTTCGCTTCCATGATTTACGGCATCTCAATTAAACCTGTATCGGTCTTGCTGCCATATTTCTGATAGAGTGAATTAAAGTTTGCCCTCGCAAGCCAGGTTGGTATATCTAGTACCAAGTCTAAAAACATATCGATTGCACTTCTTTTCTATTCAATAGGTAGCAACAGTTCATTCATTTTTATCTTACCTCAGAAGGGCGTTTTGAATTGGCCATCCTCGACCGCTACATCGGCAAAACGTGGATATCATTACTTGCCCTCTGTTTGAGCGGTTTTGTTTCGATTTATCTTGTTATTGACCTGATTGAGAATATTCCACGTTTTTTGCGGTCCGGGTCAGCTGCGGCTGATATAACCTTGTACTTTATCCTGAAATTTCCGGAAATGATCAGTCGGACCGCCACGTTCTCAACTCTTATGGCCACACTGCTGACGCTCGGGTTGCTTTCACGTGATAGCGAAATTATTGCCATGCGCAGTTGCGGCATCAGTCTCCTGAGAATTTCGCTTCCAATGCTGGTTCTTGGAGTAGTTTCCAGCATTTTGTTATTGATAAACGCTGAATTGATTTTGCCGCACAGTTATGCGCGTACCCAAATGATACATAGAACCAGGATTAATACCAATGGTGCTCATTTAGCATTCAAGCGAAATAATATCTGGTTCCGCTCCAAATCAGTGATCTTGCAAGCACGACTATTCGAGCCCGAAAAAAAAATGTTGAGCGGCGTGGTTGTCTGGACTGTCGATAGCTCCATGAACCCAATCAGCAGAATTGATGCCGATACAGCTGTCTATCACGAAGGGCACTGGATTCTACATTCTGCAGTGCAGAAAAACTTTTTATCATCAACGTATCTGTCGAAAAAAGTGTCATCAATGACGTTAGATCTCGCCTTACGGTTAGACGACTTAAATGTTCTGGGAAGCGATGCCGACAACATGAGTATCCGGGCGCTGCATGAGTATGCGGAGAATCTGAGGCTTGGCGGCTATCAGGCTTACCGCTACCTGACGCTGATGCATTCCAAGATTTCCTCATCATTTGCACCATTGGTCATGGTACTCCTTGGAATCCCCTTTGCTACTCGAAGCAGCCGTAACGGCGGCATTGCCAGGGGAATAGGCGCCAGCATAGGGATTGGCTTTACCTATTTTGTAGTAAATGCGGTCTTGCTTTCCTTTGGCCGGAGTGGTGTTCTACCTCCGGTAGTTGCAGCTTGGGGAGCTAATTTTCTATTTATGCTGAGTGGGATATGGCTGGCGCTGACGGTTAATGAATAATTCAGATGCTCCCGTTGAAGCCTAAAACCCGGAAAACTCTGCCAGATCCTGATTTCGCGCAGATTGAACAACATGGTGAAACGTGTACTGCCTGTATTACGCTCACCCTCACAATTCCACACGACAAGGATGCATGCAATGTCTTCATTAAACACAACGTCGAAAAATTCGCCTTCTGAAGTCCATTCTACAACGGACGTTGTCATGATTTCTGTTGTTATTGCCGCCTATAATGAGGAAAATCGTATTTATCCCTCATTGGTCAAAATTGCGGATTTTTTACGTAATAGTAACTTAGAACATGAAATTATCGTGGTTGATGACGGGAGCAGTGATAATACCAGCACATTGACCGAGTCTTTGGCATCACGAATTCACAATCTTAAAATTATCCGTTACCCAGAGAACAAGGGCAAAGGTTACGCGTTACGGCAAGGCGTTCTTGCATCGCAGGGCACGCTAGTTCTTTTGACAGACGCAGACCTCTCAACTCCTATCGAAGAACTGACAAAACTCTCAACGTTGATACTCGGGAAGAAATGTGAAATCGCCATTGGATCAAGAACCATTGAGGGTAGTGATATCATCGAAAAACAACCGTGGTGGCGACAGGCAATGGGGAAAGTATTCAACAAGATTACCAGGGTTCTGGTTTTGGATGGCTTTAGCGATACTCAGTGCGGGTTCAAGCTTTTTTCCGGTAACATCGCCAGGCTCTTATTCAAGGAAGCGCACATAAATCGCTTTGCCTATGATGTTGAAATTTTGGCCCGGGCGAAACAGAGTGGGTACAGGATTTCTGAAGTCCCGGTCAAATGGAATAATTCTTTGGATTCCAGGGTTAGCCCACTTTTTGATTCACTGCAAATGTTCAAAGACATCTTAAAAATCAAAAAACTATTGCGAAATGAGAGGAAATCGTTTTAAGGCACCCAACCTTCATGTTATTTTGCTACCGATTATATCTTCACTGTTTTTTGTTTCCGACAATACTGGGCTCAGAGTCCTAATCCTATTTTGCCCGGATGTTTGTCGGGTCTCCCGCCAAAGAATGTTTGTGTACCAATAGTTCAAACATGCCATGATCAGCTAACTTAGAGAGATCTGCTTGAACGTTTTCCGGCAAACGTTCAAGATCTTTTTTATTGATTACAAATACATCTTCCTGTTTATCAGACAGATACTGTTTGACAGCTTCCGGTGTGGCCGCTATTTGAGCGGTACCATACGAATAAAACTCAGCAGAATAAGGCCTGTTTCCTATATAAACCAACCTGCTGGCAGGGGTCGGCCGCACTTCAAGGTATTTAGAAACAATGGCTTTTTGCGTTTTATTCGCAACAATGCTTGACGGAATAAAAAAAAGCCCCACGGAAAAAACAATTGGCGTTATCAGGGGTAGTGACATGCTCAGCCAACCGTGTTTCTGGTACGTGGATACGTTCTTTTGGCTGCTCATAAGTTCGGCCAGAATAAGTGCAAATGCCGGCAGTCCCGTCAGCACATATGTCCAGAGGATATTGGCCGCCAATGAAAAAAAGAGCATCGGCGTGATGGCCCAGAGAACCAGGAAAAACAGCCAGTCGTTTCGAACTAATTCGCTATTTTTACGACCATTGCGCAGTAGAAATTCAAAGAAGACAAAACACCAGGGAAAGGTGGCAAGAACCCAATAGAGCCAGATAGTGCCATGAGGAGTGGAATGCCCCTTACCGTACAAGTCACCTTTCCAGCCGCTTTCAGTAAACCGTTTCCAGTGTTCGCCTATGATAAAGTATTCAAGAAAGCCTGGGGTTGCTTTCTCCGCAGCCAAATACCACGGTAAAACGACACCCATGGTCAGGAGAGAGCCGATAATCCAGGGAAGTCGCTGCCACGTAGGCTTCCATTGTTTTTTTACTGCAACCCATATAGCAATCGGCATCATAGTTAATACAACTGCAACGGGACCCTTTGCCAGCAGCCCAAGTGCGAGGCCGATGAAAAACAGATAGCCCCAGAAACGGCCGAGCGCTGTTTCATCTGTTACCGCCAACCAGAATGACACCATCGACAACGTTGTGCCGAAAGCCAAGGCCGGATCCGTCATAACACTGCCGCCGGCAACATAGAATAGTACCGAGGTTGAAAGAATTACACAGGCTGTCATCGCAAAATTACGGTCTTGTCGCCGTAATGCCAGCCGGTATGTCAACCATACAATACCCAGTGCGAACAGCAACGACGAAAAACGTGCTGCAAACTCGTTTACACCGAACGCTTTCAAAAAGACGGCGGTTGCCCAGCTCGACAAGGGTGGTTTCCCCCAAAAGGGGGTGCCATAGTCAAATTGGGGCGTAATCCAGTTATTGGTTGCAACCATCTCACGTGCAATTTCAGCGTAGCGACTTTCCGTTGTGTCGAATAACGGGTAGGCACCTAGTGTGAGCAATCGGGTCAGCCCGGCAAACAACAAGACTCCATATAACCAGTATTTTGGGTTCTTCGAAGGAGAAGGTTTTGTCATTTTGAAATACCTCAAAGTCAAGTAAATAGGTGCGTTTCCAGCGAGAGACGACAACAAGAAACAAATGTTTTACTACGGTAAGGAAAATAATGCTATGCCTTTAACATGTTGCCCAGGGCGATTGCTTCAATGTTCGCTTTTACCAGTAATTAATCATCAGGTCAGGG
>JABBNX010000215.1 GCA_019352135.1 Pseudomonadota bacterium | reverse complement strand
CATCAAAGGCACCGCCAAGCAGGGGAACTATTTCCCCATCGGCAAACCGAAAGAAAACACCCTGCTGATCTGTGAAGGATACGCAACCGGGGCAAGCCTTCACGAAGCAACCGGCCATGCCGTGGCAGTTGCCTTTGATGCCGGAAACCTCAAGCTGGTTGCTGAAGCTCTACGGATTAAATATCCCGCGCTGCGCCTGATTATCTGTGCTGACAATGATCAATGGGGTGAGGCAAACACCGGGGTCATCAAGGGCACCGAAGCTGCACGCGCCGTGGATGGCTGGCTAACAATTGCTAACATCCGGGACACTACCGACAAACCTACCGACTTCAACGATCTTCACAGGCTGGAAGGGCTGGAGGAAATACGGCGACAGGTTGAGACCGCCACCGCTGCCCAGGCAAGCTCAGACAAGGTTACTCCTGAAGCTGTCAAACTTCCAGGTACGGACACAGCAGAGCCGCTCCCGCTTACCAGACCGATGCAACCAAATGAACCTTTCCCGGTTGATGCTCTCCCGCCTGTCATGAATGCGGCTGTTCTGCGAGTGCATGAGGTTGTCCAGGCTCCACTTGACATGATTTGTCAATCATTTCTGGCAGCAGCGACACTGGCGGTACAGCCGTATGCAAATGTTCTGATTGACGGCAGATGTTTTCCCCTCTCCAACAACTTTGTTGCCGTTGGTGAATCCGGCGAACGGAAATCAGCAACTGACCGGCTGGCAACCGGCCCCATCAAGGAGCGACAACGGCGGGAATCCGAAATATACCATCAGGGCAAGCAAGCGCACGAAGCGTCTTGTGTGGCATGGCAAAAGGGCAGGAAAGATGCCCTGAAGGAAAAAGTTAAGGAAGTCATCGAGGCGCTGCTGAAACAGCTCGGTGACGAACCGAGTTACGTTCAGCCGTTTTACATTTTTGAAGAACCATCATTTGAGGGGATAGAGCGAGCTTACGCAGAAGGGCGCTACACTCTGGGGCTGTTCTCTGATGAGGGCGGGCGCTTCCTTGGTGGTTATGCCATGAGCAAGGATAACATGACAAAAACTGTCACCGGCCTGTCAAAACTCTGGGATGGTGATCCGATTGACCGGGTGCGCGGCGGTGATGGCTTGAGTGTCCTCTACGGACGGCGCTTTTCCATGAATCTGATGATTCAGCCGATTCTCTGCGGTCAACTATTTGGTAACAGCATGATGACCGGGCAAGGGTTTCTTTCCCGCTGCCTCTGTTCCTATCCTGCTTCAACAATTGGCTGGCGACCGTATAAAGCACACGACCTGAGCGATGATCCTGCCATTGTTGCGTACAATGCCGCAATCAACGGCATTCTGGACAAACCTCTGCCGCTGAATGAGCGCCCGGATATGGGGTTAAAACCTGTAACCATAACGATTGCAAGAGATGCAAAAGAAACCTGGATAGCCTTTGCTGATCATATTGAAGTATTGCAGCGGGAGGGTGGTGACCTCAATCCGATCAAGGGTTTTGCCAGTAAAGCAGCAGAACATGCCGCCCGGATCGCCGGGGTGCTGACGTTATTCGAGACTCTGGACGCTACAGAGATTTCAGCAGATGCCATGAACGGCGGCATTGTCATTGTTCAATATTACATTGGTGAGGCACTGCGCCTGTTTCATTCCGCCAGTGACGATCAGGAGCTTATCAATGCCCAGAAAGTCTTTGATTGGGGGATGCAGCAGGAAGGCCAGATAATCGCACTGGCCGAACTGTATCGCAACGGCCCGAATGCGATACGGAGCAAAAAGACCGCAACCCACATGATGGATATCCTTGTAGAGCATCACCGGGCAGAACGGATTGAAGGGGGCGCAATCGTCAATGGCAATCCCCGCCGGGATGCCTGGCTGCTGCGGGGGTAGACATGGCACTCTTTACAAAGTTTGAAATACAACCGGTTGCGAAAGTTGCGAAAGCCGAGAAAGCGGAGGTAACTGAAAAGCAAGTTTCGCCACTTTCGCAGCTTTCGCAAGCGGAACCGTTTGAAAGTTTACCGTTATTGAGTAACCACCGACCCTGCTACTGCTGCAAAGGGATTGATTATTGGCTGGCCGGTACGGAAAAATATCCGCACTGGGTATGCCGGAAATGTCACCCGCCTGCACCAGGAGCGGAGCGGAGTGATGCAAAATCCATGCAAGCAAGCACCGAAAGGATAGGCACAATATGGCACAAAAAAGCATAAAAAAGACAGTACCCCCGGCTTCTTCAAAAACCAAATTTCTCCGGTCATTTTCGGAGAGCCAAACCTTCAATATATCCGATAGCTGCAAGGCCGCAGCAATAGGCCGCAGGACATTCTACAACTGGCTTGAGAACGATCAGGAATTCAAACTCAAGTTTGATGAACTGAAAGATACGCGGGATGATGCCATAGAATCCGCAATCTTCAGCAGGGCTGTTGCTGAAAAGGACACCACCGCTTTGATTTTCCTTTGCAAGACGCTTCTCAAAAACAAGGGGTATGTCGAGGGTGGCAGGATTTCCGTAATTGATACCGGCCCTGTGCTGACAAAGGTTATCGATTCACTTATGGAGGGGCAGACAACGATTGACCAGGCGGCGTTTGAGTTGACTAAAGCCGGTGTACCGCTTCCCGAATCCATCAAAATAATGTTGGGACGCTTTACGCCATCTGAGACAGAGTCGGTCTGTGAAACCATATCTGTTGAACATCTTGAACGCCGTTACAATGAGGCATTGGCTGCGTCGCAGGCACAAAGGGAATTTTTCCTACCTGAACGCAGAATCGCGATCCAGAAACTCAAGGAAGAGTTAGCTCATGTCAATTCTTTCGCAGAACCATAAATATATCTTGAAATAATGTTTTCAGACTGTCACGATGCTGGCAGTCAAATCTGGTAAGCTGACTACGAGGAGAATAGGAATGTCCTACAAATTTGATGCGCTGATTTCAATATTGAACTGGATGGAATCAGGCCAAACCGTGACGCCGCAACATATACAAGAGCAGTTGGCAATCAGTGAGCGGACGGCGTTTCGCTATATGCAGACTCTGGAAGGTGCCGGGTTTCCGATATATTTTGATAAGAAGAAGGGTAGTTATTGTTTCGTAGAAGGGTACAAGCTTCTGAGACCAAACTTGACGGTATCTGAGGCGTTGGCGCTGATGTTGGCTAAAGTTTCGTTGAAGGGGATGAGCGCCGGGCTTGAGGTTGAAATTCAGAATATTGAGGAAAAACTGGCCTTGCCGCGTCAAGTATTGCCGGAACACATCATTTTTGCCGGTGACGAATTCAATAGTGATGTACGTGACATTTTCACGACATTGAACCAAGCCATCACAGAGAGGCGATCAGTAGAGTTTGATTATCATGCTGTCAGTACCGGAGAAACCAGCAGGCGCATCGTTGACCCGCATTATCTCTATTTCAATGACGGCATCTGGACAATGCGTGGCTGGTGTCATACCCGTAAAAGTATGCGAGCTTTCGCACTGGACAGGATTTCAGACCTGACGATTTCGGATACACATTATATTCCGCAACTTGCCACGCCACATGAAGAGTATGAAGGGACTTTCGGGCGTTTTGTGGATGGTGAGGCGGTAGAGGTCAAGTTGATCTTTAACAAGTCCTGCCTCCCTTTTCTGCTACGCAAAACCTGGCACCCCAGCCAGCAGACACGGGAAATGGAGGATGGACGGCTTGAGATGACTTTCACCGTCAACGGCATTCTTGGCATTCGCCCCTGGATTTACCGCTGGTTGCCAAATGTGCAGGTGGTAGCACCGGATGAACTGGCTCAACTGGTCGCCAGTGAATTGAAAGCTGCTTTACAGCTTCAGCAGGCTGTTTCTGAACAACAAGGATTTCCATCATGAAACGATGGAGTAAACTTCAAAAAGCTGTTGAAGCTCTATTTGTCACAGAGCCAAAGATACGAATCCAATGCCGTAGTTATCGCATGGGGTCGCAGCGAGGCTCGACAAATCTGCCACGTTATTGGGTCACGTTGGATAAAGAGACAATCTGGGATTACCCCAAAGATTTCAAGGCCGCTGTCGAAAGTGGTTATCCATACCAAACCGATATAAGCACGTTTTCTGATCTGATTCGGCAGTATATTGATACACAACTTGACCAGTTGCTTGTCAACTCGTTAGTGCAGGACACATGGGGGCTGACAGACGTTTTACGTGCGGTGGATCGACGCCTAGGGCGTGAGCGATTGCGGGAATGGGGAGAGGCACTGCCACCAGATGCACCCGCCCGGAAAATACTGGCAGCACGATTCGGTTAAAGTAAAAATCATCCGCAGGGAGCCGCTGGTTCTGGTTGTTACCAGAAAACAGGTTCATATCCCGGATGATCTGGTGATGCGGCGAATCATCCGTATCCGTAAGGCTGGAAATGCTCAAGTCGTTCCAGTGCCAGTTTAAAATTTGAGTTGCGACCAAGAGATGGTGTCCCGCCACTTCGTTCTTGGTCAAGGTCTTCGGTAGCGG
The DNA here is from genome assembly GCA_019352135.1 of Pseudomonadota bacterium. GTDB lineage: Bacteria > Desulfobacterota > Desulfuromonadia > Geobacterales > Pseudopelobacteraceae > JACRCG01. Next base: position 113 of record JABBNX010000215.1, on the reverse strand, counting down.
GGGTTGCCGAAGATGCACTTTTATTCAGTATAGAGTTGCATCGGAATTCATTGTATACAGGGAGTCACCAATGGGCTGGTCATTTCGTAAAAGCGTAAACCTAGATCGGAAGA
>JABBNX010000032.1 GCA_019352135.1 Pseudomonadota bacterium | reverse complement strand
AGAGGCATTAGATATCAACTGATTACATTTTTCAACACCTTTGTGGAATGGCTTGCTGCAATGGCACCTTTTTTTGTTTTTTATCAGTTGCAGTCTACAAACGATATCGAGCATCATTCAGTGGGTAGGCTGTTATTTTCCCATTTTCTTCGAATTGATATGTACATTTTATAGTCACTTACAAAATTCCTACCTCAACCCCATACGGCTAAGAATGATGCCCATAAATTTGTTCAACGGGTTATTTCGGGAAAGAAAAGGTATGACCGGAGGCTTTCTGGTTCCAATTGAAGCGAGCATCCGCTCCAACTCAGGACTACCTCCACATACGATCCCCTGCCTGAAAGCTTGAAGAGCTTCATACGTATTTCCCGCAACAAGATAGACTTTCCCGAGATAGAGATAGTGGAGAGGGTTACCTGGATCGTGATCTATTGCAGTACGGCATAGTTCAAATGCACGGGTGATTTGACCACGCTGCTTGGCAAGACAGAACCCGAGGCGGGAATACCAGATTGGATCATCCCAAATACTGAGGGCCCTTTCCAAACAGGCAAGTGCGGCCAAGACATTGTTCTGTTCAAGTTCCCGTTGTGCCAGTTCAAATTGCTTTTGGGCAATGGTGCCCGTTTCCGGATCCATCGTAACCTCCAAAATAATGAGCGTCCTCCGTCAGCACAAGACTTGATACCAGTCCCGGACAACAGTTCCCTCAGTCTGTCACCTTCCGGTCCCGGACTCGTAGTTAATCGAAAAATACAATTTATATCTTCAGCCTTTTAATCTTTTCAACCAGAGTTGTCCGGTTAATCCCTAAAAAAGCTGCGGCTTTCGCTTTAACCCCACCGGCAGATTCCAGAGCTTGCAAAATCAATGACTGTTCGATTCGGGAAACCGTTGCGACAAGATCGACACCACCGCCCGGCAATTTAACATCAAATATTCCTTCAACAGACTTTTCACCAACAATCTTTGCCGGAACATCGTCTAGCGTTATAACAGACGCATCTGTCAACGCAACCATTCTTTCAATCAGGTTTTCCAATTCACGCACATTACCGGGCCAGGAATACTGTTCCAATGCTTCAAGTGCCTGTTTACTGATACTGCATGGCGGGCGTCCCATCAAACGGCACTGTTTCTCCAGAAAAAAAGCTGTCAGGTATAGAATATCCTGTTGACGCTCGCGTAGCGGGGGAAGGTGTAACGGAATAACGTTCAAACGGTAATAGAGATCTTCTCGAAATTCGCCCTGCTTCACCATATCTTCAAGATCAGTGTTAGTCGCGGATATCACTCTGACGTTAAGTTTCACTGTTTTATTAGAGCCTACCCTTTCAACTTCATGTTCTTGTAATACCCGTAACATTTTAGCCTGCAGATGAAGCGGCAACGTTCCAATCTCATCAAGAAAAATGGTACCATGATTCGCTGCTTCAAACTTCCCTGGTTTATCCTTGACAGCTCCGGTAAAAGCACCCCGGACATGGCCAAAAAGCTCACTTTCCAGCAACATCTCCGGAATCGCACTACAGTTTACTGCGACAAAGGGCCGATCACTGCGCGTGCCATTATAGTGTAGTGCCCGGGCAACCAATTCTTTGCCGGTTCCTGATTCACCGGTAACAAGAACAGTTGAATCCGTTTTTACAATGCGGTTCATACGTTCAAACACGAGATTCATTGCAGGAGAACTGCCGATAATATTGCTGAATTCAAAACGTCCCTGGAGCTGTTTGCGAAGATAAATATTTTCCGAGAGAAGTTTCTGTTTCTCCAGTGCCTTTAAAACAACGATTTTCAATTCATCAAAATCAATCGGCTTGGTTATATAATCAAAAGCTCCCTCTTTCATAGCTCTGACCGCAGATTGAGCTGAAGCATACCCGGTTACAACAATAACCTCCGTGACTGGTGAAACCTTCTGGACATCCTGCAGGATATCAAGGCCGCTTTTGTCCGGCAGAAAAAGGTCGGAAACAATCACCTGATACTGCTCACGATTGATCAGTTCCAGCGCACTTGTACCCGTGGACGCTGAAGTAACATCATACCCGGTCGATCGCAACAACAAGGTCAAAGCTTCACGGCCAAAATCATCATCATCAATTACCAATATTTTGATTGCATCATCCATTATGAAGCCCCGTACCATCTATCATTCCGTAACAACCCGGATTGATTCCTGTAACACGTTCATGAGCATGTCCAACTCGCTGACTGAGATAACCAACGGCGGAAATATGACTATCGTATTCCCTAAAGGACGGGAGAAAACTCCCCGCTTGCGCGCTTCAAGGCAAACTCTGATTCCGATTTGTTCCTCCCAGGGATACGGTGCCCCGGTTTCCTTATTTTCAACCAGTTCTATGCCGGCGGCCAATCCGCACTGCCGCACATTTCCAACGTGCGACAGTAGTACACATTCATCAAGCCGCTGTTTAAGTCGGGATATTTTGGGTTGCAGCTCTGCCAGGAGATTGTCCTGCTGAAACAGTTCCAGGCTCTTCAATGCAACGGCACAGGCCAACGGATTCCCGGTAAATGTATGACCATGGAAAAAAGTCTTCAACTCGGAATACGAGCCTAAAAAGGCCGAGTAAACTTTATCACCTGTCACTGTTGCAGCCAGCGGAAGATATCCAGCCGCTATACCTTTGGAAATCGCCATGATATCTGGTATGACTCCCTCATGGTTGCAGGCAAACATCGCTCCGGTTCTGCCAAAACCGGTAGCAACTTCATCAGCTATCATCAATATATCATACCGGTCACACAGATCTCGAACTCGCCTCAAAAACCCTTCCGGTTGAACAATCATCCCTCCGGCACCTTGAACAAGCGGCTCAATCACGAGCCCGGCAACAAGTCCTGCATTGAGCTTCATAATCTCTTCAAGTGAATCAATACACTCCATGTTGCAGGAAAGTCTGTTGCAGCCAAGCTCGCACCGGTAGCAATAGGGAGCCGGAGCCAGCAAGGTATCAAACATGAGCGGTTTGAAGGTTGTATGATAAATGTCGATCCCGCCAACACTCACCGCACCAAGAGTATCACCATGATACGCATTCCTGAAGGTTATAAAGCGGCTCCGTTCCGGTCGTCCCGCATGAACCTGGTATTGATAGGCCATCTTGACCGCAACTTCCATGGCTGTCGAACCGTTATCCGAATAGAAGAAGCGGTCAAGCCCGTGAGGAGTTATTTTGGCCAGCTGTGCTGCCAAAATAATACTTTGTTCGCTGCCCAGTCCCAACAGAGTAGAATGTTCCAGGCGATCGACCTGTTCTTTCAGAGCCTCGTTCAACTCCCGGCGGCAATGACCATGAACATTCGTCCACATGGAGGCCACGCCATCAAGATATCGCTTGCCATCAGAGTCAATCAGCCAGCACCCCTCCCCCTTGACAATAATAATCTGGTCGTCGCGGTCCCATTCCTGCATCTGGGTAAAAGGATGCCAGACGTGGCGCTTGTCCCACTGGCGTAATTGTTCGGTTGATATTGAGTTCAGTACAGACATAATTCATTTCCTTTGCCGAAGATAAAAAAAGACCCACCGGAACATGTCCAGTAGGTCTTGTAACTACCTGATATTTGAATATTAGGCAAGCCTGTTAGCATAAAGTGGAAATTTTTTCATCATACTGTTTACCTGGCCTTTAATTATTTCCAGTTTCTGGTCATTCCCGATATGAGCTACCGCATCGGCGATAAAACCGGCAACCTGATCCATTTCAGCCTCTTTAAGCCCATGAGAGGTACATGCCGGCGTCCCGACCCTGATGCCTGAAGTAACAAACGGAGAGCGCGTTTCAAACGGGACAGTGTTCTTGTTAACAGTGATACCAGCCTTATCAAGTGCCTCTTCTGCAGCTTTGCCGGTTATTTCCGTACCCGAGAAATTGATCAGCATGAGGTGGTTGTCTGTACCGCCGCTTGTCAGTTTGAAACCACGGCTTACAAGAGCCTCTGCGAGAGCCTTGGCATTTTTTACGACCTGCTGCTGATATATTTTAAACTCCGGCTGGAGAGCTTCTTTAAACGCTACTGCCTTGGCAGCGATAATATGCATCAGGGGCCCACCCTGAATACCGGGGAAAATCTGTGAATTGATTGCTTTTGCAAATTCTTCACGGCAAAGGATCATACCGCCACGAGGACCACGTAACGTTTTGTGGGTAGTTGTAGTAACAAACTCTGCATACGGAACCGGACTGGGGTGAACACCGGCGGCGACCAACCCGGCAATATGAGCCATATCAACCATGATCTTTGCTCCAACTTTATCGGCTATTGCACGGAAAGCAGGAAAGTCAATAATTCTCGGGTAGGCACTGGCACCAACCACAATCAACGTAGGTTTATGCTCTTCAGCAAGTCGTTCAACCTCGGCATAATCAATCATTTCAGTCTCAGGCGACACCCCATAGGGAACAACAGTGTAGAAACGACCTGAAAAGTTTACCGGGCTACCGTGTGTAAGGTGTCCACCATGGGCAAGGTTCATCCCAAGAATCGTGTCTCCCGGTTTGCACGCGGCAAAATAAACCGCCATATTGGCCTGTGAACCAGCGTGAGGCTGGACATTGGCATGCTCAGCGCCAAAATGTTCCTTGGCTCGATCAATGGCAAGCTGCTCGACAACGTCTACATATTCGCATCCACCATAATAACGCTTTCCGGGGTACCCCTCGGCATACTTGTTGGTCATGATCGAACCTTGTGCTTCCAACACCGCTTCCGAGACAAAGTTTTCGGAGGCGATCAGTTCCAGATTATGTTGCTGTCGTTCCGTTTCATGACGAATCGAATCAGCTACCTGAGGATCAAATTGGGAAAGGACTGACATGGGGGTTCTCCTTGTAAAAGTTCTTTTCATGATGACAATGTGAAACAACAAACGGGACACATGCCGTAGCAGGTCCCGCCTGTGGGTATTGAGATGATTTTAAATCTTTTTTCAGCTAGGAATACTTTTTTTCCAGTGTTGTTATCTTGTCGAGGCGCGCCTGATGGCGACCACCTTCAAATGTTGCATCAAGCCAGGCGCCAACGAGATCACAGGCTTTCTGCTCATCCAGCACACGACCGCCAAGAACAAGAACATTGGCATTATTATGCTCTCTAGCCATGCGGGCCATGAAAACATCTGTGACCAGAGCGGCTCGAATTCCCGGGATCTTGTTGGCTGCGATTGACATTCCGATTCCGGTTCCGCAAATGAGAATTCCTAATTCGGCTTCCCCAGCAACCACGGTTTCAGCAACTATCTGGCCAAAGTCAGGATAATCTACCGAAGCGTCGCTGTTAGTCCCTGCATCTGTTACTTCAATACCTCTACGATGCAGATAACTGTTCAGGGCTGTTTTGAGGGCTAATCCTCCATGGTCGCTTCCGATGATGATCATTTCACCATTCCCCCTTACAGCTTTTTAAACAGAAGAGTGGCATTCGTACCACCAAAACCAAAGTTATTGCTCATGGCATACTCAAGCTTTGCCTCTCGTGCAATATTGGGGACATAATCAAGATCACATTCCGGATCCGGCTCGGTGTAATTGATTGTGGGAGGAACAACTCTTTTGTCCATTGCCATAAGAGTATACACTGCTTCTATGCCGCCGGCAGCGCCAAGGAGATGGCCGGTCATAGATTTAGTTGAGGAGACCATCATTTTCTTTGCATGCTCGCCAAATACACTCTTGATCGCCATGGTTTCATACATATCACCAATCGGTGTCGATGTGCCATGTGCATTAATGTAGGATACCTGTTCGGGAGCGACGCCGGCATTCTTAAGCGCCATTTTCATACTACGTGCCCCTCCTTCTCCACCCGGTGCAGGTGCGGTCAGGTGATATGCATCCCCAGTCATGCCGTATCCCACAACCTCGGCATAAATTTTGGCTCCGCGTGCCTTGGCGGATTCATATTCCTCAAGAATAACAATACCGGCACCTTCGCCCATGATAAAACCATCACGGTTCTTATCAAAGGGGCGTGATGCAGTTGCAGGATCGTCGTTTCTATCGGAAAGTGCCTTCATAGCAGCAAAACCGCCAATCCCGAGCGGCGTGATGACCGACTCTGCTCCACCTGCAATCATGGCATCAGCATCGCCTCGTTTGATAATGTGATACGCATCACCAATCGAGTGGGTACTGGTTGCACAGGCAGAAACGGAAGAGATATTCGGTCCCTTCGCTCCATATCTGATGGAAATGTGGCCTGGAGCAAGATTAATGATCAGCATTGGGATAAAAAATGGAGAAATCTTCTTGTAGCCACCTTCAGCCACCAGAGTATGGTATTTTTCAATCGTTGGTAAGCCACCAAGTCCGGCGCCAACAAGAACCCCGACCCGCTCGGCATTTTCATCATCGATCACCAGCCCCGAATCTTCCATGGCAAAATGAGCCGCCGCCAGAGCATACTGAATAAAGAGGTCCATTTTTTTGATCTCTTTTTTGTCAATATACTCTTCAGCATTAAAATCAGGGACCTCTCCGGCAATCTTGACTGACAAATCCGTCGTATCAAAACGGGTAATCAACCCAACTCCAGACTTTCCCGACGTGAGCGCATCCCAGTTTTTGGCATTCCCGCACCCAAGTGGTGAAACCGCTCCAACGCCAGTAATTACAACTCTTCTCATGATAAATAACTCCGTATGGCAGTAACTTCTGTTATGGGAAGATAAAATAAGAGGGGCTAGTGCCCCTCCCCAATTAAGTGATTTCAGCTATGCTCGGTGATGTATTCAATAGCATCGTTTACTGTCTGGATTTTCTCGGCATCTTCATCAGGAATCTCAATATCGAACTCCTCTTCAAGAGCCATAACCAACTCAACTGTGTCAAGGGAATCTGCCCCAAGATCATCCATAAAAGAAGACTCGGTTAGAACCTGGGCTTCCTCAACACCAAGCTGCTCTGCAACAATTTCTTTCACCCGCTTTGCAATATCAGACATTTTCCACCTCCGTGTGATTTTAAACCTATTACAGGTTTTGTGTGTAACGCTGTGTGCTTAATTAAGCATGAAATCTTTAAAAGTCAATCGATATTTATCCATCTGCATCTACATATACATCCCGCCATTTACCGACAACACCTGGCCAGTTATATAGCCCGCCTGTGGTGAAACCAGAAAACGAACAGCATATGCAACATCGTCAACTGATCCAAGCCGTTCCATGGGAATAGCGTGCAGAAGAGCTTCACGTCCCTTTTCCGGAAGAACAGCCGTCATATCTGTTTCAATAAATCCGGGAGCCACTGCATTGACGGTAATGTTGCGCTTTGCTAGTTCACGGGCAGCTGATTTTGTTAAACCGAACAGGCCCGCCTTGCTGGCACAATAGTTTACCTGACCTGGATTGCCCATTTCACCAACAACGGAACTGATATTGACGACACGTCCGTAGCGGGCTTTCGTCATAATTTTGGAAGCTTCCCGCAGGCAGTTGAAGGAGCCTTTGAGATTTGTATCAAGAACGGAATCCCAGTCGCTATCTTTCATGCGCATCATGAGACCATCTTTTGTTATGCCGGCATTATTAACCAGGATATCAAGCCGCCCTTGTTCGGTAACAATTTTTTTAAAGAGAGCTTCAACTTCAGAAGAGTCTGTAACATCGAGCTTAACTGCATGAGCAGCTCCTCCCTGTGCCACAATTGCTGCAACAGTTGCCGCTGCGCCCGACTCCGACGTAGCCGTCGCAACAACATAAATTCCTTCGGCAGCAAGTTTCAGTGAAATTGCCTGCCCAATGCCGCGCGAAGCGCCTGTTACCAAAGCGACCTGTCCTTTCATTACTCCTTCTCCCCAAAGGCTTTTATGCCGGCAACATCTTCTATGTTAGCCAGAACCGCCTCCTTGTTAATCCTTTTAACCAGCCCACTTAATACTTTGCCCGGACCAAGTTCAATAAACCGTGTTACACCCAGCGCCCCCATGATGTTTACCGATTGTTCCCACAGTACCGGAGAGCAGACCTGTGTAACCAGCAAAGGCTTTACCCGGGCCTTATCACTGTTCGGTGCAGCATCGGCATTTGAAATAACCGGCACGTTCAAGTCATGTACCACGATTGTTTCCAGAACAGTTTCCAAGCGGTCGGCAGCCGGTTTCATCAAGGCACAATGAAACGGGGCACTGACCGGCAGCAGCATGGATTTTCTAAAACCACGGCTCTTGGCAATTTCAATAGCACGTGCAACAGCAGCAACCGAACCGGCAATAACAATCTGCCCGGGAGAATTAAAGTTTGCCGGTGAAACGATCTCACTTTCAGCAGCTTCACGACATATTTCGTCTAATATACCACACTCAATTCCAAGCATGGCAGCCATCGTTCCGACACCGACCGGGACGGCTTCCTGCATGAATGTTCCACGGGCACGAACCGTTCTGACTGCATCGGCAAACGAAAGGGCTCCGGAACAAACGAGAGCCGAATATTCACCAAGAGAATGACCGGCTACAAAATCAGCTTGCAGCCCGGTTTCCTGTTCAACGACCTTCAATACTGCGATACTTGCGGTCAAGATCGCCGGCTGGGTGTTGGCGGTCAACTTGAGATCCACGTCATTCCCTGAAAAACAAAGCTCTGACAATTTAAATCCAAGAGCATCGTCCGCTTCTTCAAACAGTTGACGTGCAACAGTATATGTGTCGGCCAGATCCTTGCCCATGCCGGGATACTGAGAACCTTGACCTGGAAAAATAAATGCTGTTTTAGGCATAGAACATATTCCCGTCTCTCGTTAAAGTTTACTATTTATTACCAGTCAATAAGCGCAGAGCCGTAGGTGAAGCCGCCTCCAAAAGCTACCAGCAGAATCTTGTTGGCGGGTTTGAGAGTCCCTTGACGGTTCGCTTCATCAAGTGCAATCGGAATTGAAGCAGAAGAAGTGTTGCCGTAATGGTGGAGGTTGACGAACACTCTATCGGAATCAACTCCAAGCCGTTTTGCCGTCGCATCAATAATGCGCCGGTTGGCCTGATGAGGTATCATAAGTGAAATATCGGATGATGTGAGTCCATTGGCATCCAGGGCTTTTACGGCAGCTTCCTCCATACCGCGAACAGCATGCTTGAAAACATCATTTCCTGCCATCGCCAGATAGATCCGCCGTTCATCCAGCGTACGGCTATCGGTGGCCGGATTACGACTGCCGCTTCCCTGCTGATAGAGAAGGTTCCAGTATTCTCCGTTGCTGAAGGTGTGGGTTGAAAGCAGGGAATGATCACCTTCAGAACCCTCAAGGATAACGGCACCAGCCCCGTCACCAAACAGAACGCAGGTGTTGCGATCCTCCCAGTCAACAATACGCGATAGTATTTCAGCCCCTATCACCAGAACCTTTCGAGCAGCACCAGTACGAATATACTTTTCGGCAATTGACAAACCAAAGATAAAACCGGAGCATGCCGCAGAAAGATCAAAAGCGGTCGCATTCGTGGCGCCCAGCAGGTCTTGGACAATGCACGCTGTTGAGGGAAAGGGGAAATCGGGGGTAACAGTACCAAGTATGATCAGATCTAATTCTTCAGGTTGAATCCCGGCCATTGCCAAAGCACGACGAGCTGCCTCAGCGGCAAAAGTTGATGTATATTCTCCATCAGCTGCAATACGGCGCTCTTTAATGCCGGTTCTTGTAGTAATCCATTCATCAGTGGTATCAATCAACTGTTCAAGTTCGGCATTCGTAAGAATTTTCCCGGGTAAAGCAGAGCCGGTTCCAGTAATTCTGACATTCACGATTGAGACTCCATTACTCTGCAGAGGTGGGAGGCAGGCTGTCACTACGTATCAAGACAGAATTATTTTCAGATAATTTATCGGCAACGTGCTGTGAAACGCCGTTTTTGGCGTACTCGTGAGCAAACCGTATCGCGTTTTTAATCGCCTTGGCGTTGGAACCACCATGGCAGATCATGCCCACACCATTGATTCCCAGTAGCGGCGCGCCTCCGTATTCTGAATAATCGACAATTTTCTTGAAGCGGCTAAAGGCGCCACGCACAAACAGATATCCGATCTTGGAGACCCAACTCTTAACAATCTCCCTTTTCAGCATCCTACCCGCAGCGTCCGCCAATCCCTCTGAAAGTTTCAGTACAATATTTCCCACAAAGCCATCACAAACGACGACATCAACAGCACCAGCAAAAATATCCCGACCTTCGATGTATCCGCAATAATTAAGCGACGTCTTGCGCAGGACTGCATTGGTTTCCCTGGTCAGTTCATTTCCTTTTGAATCCTCTTCACCATTGGAAAGCAAACCGACTTTCGGCGAGGGTACTCCCATGGCATAGCGGGCATAGACCTCCCCCATAATGGCAAACTGGACGAGATGCAATGGCTTGCAATCTACATTTCCGCCTATATCCAAAACCAGGGTTTGGCCTTTAAGTGTTGGGAATAATTGGGCAATTGCCGGACGTTCAATCCCCTCAATCCGCTTGAGAACAAACATACCAGATGCCATGGTGGCGCCGGAGTTTCCGGCACTTACCGCAGCACATGCCTTACCGTCCTTTACCAATTCAAATGCACGACGTACGGAAGAGTCACGTTTCTTTCGTACCGCATCTGAAGCGGAATCATGCATGCCGACGACTTCACTTGCATGAAAAATATCAATATCAAGCCCGCTGACCGTGTGTTTGGCAAGCTCTGCCTCCAAACGCACACGATCACCAACAAGCGTCACCGACAACCCGAATTCACGACATGCGGCAACAGCACCTTCAACTTCGACAACCGGGGCATTGTCGCCACCCATTGCGTCAACGGCTACCCTCATCTGTTTCGGAAATGACACAGTGTCAGTTCTCTAAGCTTGCGCTGAGGAAAGGTCGATTACCTCTTTACCCTTGTACGTTCCACAGGCAAGACAAGCACGATGCGGAAGCTTTGCAGCTTTGCATTGAGGACAGATGGATAGTGTCGGGGTAGTCAGAAAGTCATGGGCTCTTCTCATATTCTTGCGTGATTTGGATGTTTTTTTCTTGGGTACAGCCATGGTGTTTCTCCTTTTTCTGGTGATACACGTTATCGTGCCACCGCTCTATTTTCTGGTTACCTTAAAATCCTTCAGCGCACTGAAAGTAAGAGTTACGGGTTCTTTGCTGCATGAGCAGCTGGAGGTATTCAAATCAATGCCACACTCATGACACAATCCCTTGCAGGCGTCACTACAGAGAGGCTTTAACGGGATTTCCATCGCAATCTGCTCTTCAATCTCATGAGTCAAATCAATTTCGTCGCCAGAGTATGAAGAGGAGAGCAGATCCATTTCGCCAAGCTCAAGTTCGTCTTCGGTTGTGGCGGCAATTGCTGCCTCTTTTCGAAAAAATATTGTGAAGCTTGTATCAATAAATGAAGCAAAATCTGCAAGGCAACGAGAGCAGGAAAGTGCCAAAGGAGCCGACACCCTTCCGGTTACCCGTATATTTTCATATTCACGGGTAACAGTCATGTCTCCTTGAATATTTCCGGTAATACTGCAGATCTTATCATCTTGCATACCTGAAAGAAGAGGAAACGTCTCTACGGGCTCATCAAAATGAATCGAAACAGGTGTATCTTTTATGTGGTCTACAACTATTTTCACATGCACCATCCCTGTTCAGACCGCTTATAATTTAAAGCAAGTCAGTATAGAGAATATGCCTGAATTGTCAAGAAATTTACTAACTGTCCTGTTTACACCTGCCATAGCATTCTATCTGTTCACGAACACGAGAGGCGAAGTCAGGAGCAACCATGTCCCAGGTAAAGCGCCATGACCAATTTCCAAAGGCGGTGCCTGGAACGTTCATCCGGGCCTCGCTTCCCAACCGGAACAAATCCTGAAGAGGGACAATTGCAGTATCCGCAACAGACATCAGTGCCGAACGAAGAATGTATTCGACTGCGTCATCCCCTTTTCCTCCCACATAACAACTCACTCTACTGCGTTGAGTATCTGAAAGTGAACGATACCAACCAGCAGTCGTATCATTATCGTGAGTTCCGGTGTAGACCACTGATTTTTTTTGATGGTTATGCGGCAAATATGGATTTAATGGCCCTGAATCAAAGGCAAATTGCAATATTTTCATTCCGGGAAAGTCATAGCGATCGCGCAGTGTTTCAACCTCTGGCGTAATTACGCCCAGATCTTCGGCAATAATCGGTAATTTTCCGAAGGCAGCAAATATCGTATCAAAGAGGACTGTTCCAGGAGCCTTGACCCAGGTGCCGTTGATAGCAGTTTTTTCTCCGGCCGGAACTTGCCAGGCAGCTTCAAATCCCCGAAAGTGATCAACACGGATGACATCAAAGAGCTCGAACAAGGAACGAAACCGTTCGATCCACCACGCATACTTCTGGCGTCCCATCATTTCCCAGTCATACAGAGGATTGCCCCACAGCTGTCCCGTTACACTGAAATAATCGGGGGGAACTCCTGCAACAACAGTCGGCTTACCCTTCGAATTAAGAAGAAACAGTTCACGATGACTCCAGACATCCGCAGAATCGTAGCCGACAAAAATAGGGATATCACCGATAATGGCGATGCCTTTGTCAGTAGCATATCCTCGCAACCCACGCCATTGTCTGAAAAACTGCCACTGAATATATTTTTGGATGCCAATATCTGCCCCAAGTTCTATGGAGGCTTTTTCATACTTATCCGGAGTCAGGAGAGCCAGTTCAGCCGGCCATTTCTCCCATGACTTCCCCGTGTATTTACGCTTCAAGGCCATAAAAAGTGCGTAGTTATGAAGCCAGGGAGTCGTGTTGCAAAAATCCCAGAACTCCTCTTTATACCGCGCAACATCATTTGCCAAAAAACTGGCGCCCGCTGTCCGCAGCAGCTCCATTTTCTTTTGCGAAACAGTCTCGAAGTCTACACATGTTTCATCTGAGCCATCTTCGTATTTTATAACAGGAAGATCGCCATCTGCCGTAACCTGGTCAAGGTCAATCAGCAGGGGATTTCCTGCAAAAGCTGAAAAAGCTGAATAGGGAGAGTTACCGCACGCCGGCGGCGTAAGTGGGAGCACCTGCCAATACGACATCCCCATATCCGCCAGCAGATCAACAAACCGGCGGGCATCCGCACCCAGTGAGCCGATACCGCCCGGTCCCGGCAATGATGTAGGATGCAACAACACACCGCAGCGACGCTTGTCCAGCATTTTGCCCCCATATACGTGTGGTTTTTTTAGCTCCAGGATAATTCCGGACAAAAGACTACCGGTTCCGGAACATATGTTACGTTGCGAGCGCCAATCCTTCCAGCAACCCGAAATCACTGACCTTCAACCGATTGAAGCCAAATCGGTCCATTACTGATGTGATAATTACCAGACCGGCAATAATCAGATCCTCACGTCCTTTTTCAAGGCCTTTGATTGATAGTCGTTCCTGGGGGGTCAGTTTTGACAAACGGTGATAGATTTCTTCGATATCTGCTCTACTAACGGTAAAATTATTAACCGTGCGATAGTCGTAATCAACCATCTCTAACTTGATTGCTGCGATCGTTGTCGCGGTGCCGGCTGTTCCGACCAGTTCGGAATCTCCTGAAAAAGTAATTCCTGCTGAGGCGAGGTCTTTCTCAAGCTGATTGATGACAGACTGTACACGTTCAAACATCTCGGCACCAGTACGAAACCCTTCGGTAAGTCGTACTACGCCAATCGGCATACTTCTGATAAATACCGGCGATCCGTGCAATGATACAGTAAATTCAGTGCTTCCTCCCCCGACATCAAGTACCACAAGTGTACTACATTCAGTATCAAGGCCCGACAAAACTCCATTAAGGGTCAAACGCGCTTCCGCATCTCCATCGATGACACTGAGTTGGATTCCGGTATCCAGATAGACTCTGTCAACAAACGTACGTCCATTAACGGCATCTCGAACTGCGCTTGTTGCAGACGCCCTGATTCGCTTCACGTCATAGCCTGAGATAATTTCTGCAAATCTATGCAGACAGGCCAAGCCGCGTTCCTGGGCTTCAGCAGACAAACCAAACTCATCGCTAAAACCACCACCAAGCCGGACAACCTCGCGCTCAACCCGAACCGGAACAACTCCGCTAGCTGAACAGACAGCAATGAGTAATCGGGCAGTGTTTGTTCCAAAATCAATGGAGGCACAATAATCATTCATTCGTGCGTCCTCAATTACAGCTACAAACAATGGTTATATTTACAGAAGAGATACCGGCCATTGGTTGATTACCCAAGCACCATTTCTTTCAGTTCCTTGCCGACTTTGAAAAAAGGCAGCTTTTTGGGACTTACCTTGATTGGCTCGCCTGTTTTAGGATTTCGGCCGGTATATGTTCCATATTCCTTGATAACAAAACTACCCAGGCCACGAATTTCGATACGTTCACCTTCTACCATCGCTTCGCACATAGATGAGAAAATCAAATTAACCAGCTCTTCGGCCCGCTTGATCGGTAAATCTTTTTTTAAAGCTAACTGTTCGATAAGTTCTGACTTATTCATTTGATCCCTCCATTATCGTAGCCGTTCCGGCTGAAAATATGATTAATTGACAACTTTAGCACGTATAAACGGGAAAACTGTACTGTACTAATGACATGATTTATTCAGGTATTTTTTGAAAATGACCGCGGCATCACCCTGACGGCCAGTTTCCAGCAGGATTCCATACAGTTTTTCAGCAGCGGCACGAGCGAAGGGGGTCTGCAGTAATTCAACATACAGATTCACGGCACCTTCATGCTCTCCCGTAGCCTCAAATATTTCGGCACGCAACAAAAGCGCCTGTTCCGGCATGATATGTCCTGCAACCATAGCATCAATTGTCGTCAATGCATCCTGAAAACGATTACCCTCACGCAGAACAAGAGCCAGAGTCAACCATGGGAGCGAATTAGCCTTATTCAACTCAATGGCTTTGCGCAGACATTGTTCTGCCTCACAATCATTTCCAAGCCTATGCAGCAGTTTTCCTTTTTCATACCAGTAGATATCATGCGGCAGAGTATTAAAACAGTTTTCAAATGCGGCCAGAGCTTCGTGATGGTCATCCCGACTGGCAGCTATGTACGCATGCGCAAAATCCTCACCTAATTCAGCATAGCGCTCACACTGATCACTCGGCAGTTGCTGGATAAGGAGATCGTAATATTCCATCAACGGCAAGGAGTCATCCGGATGCGGACCTTCACTGCATTCACTACGGGAAGATCCGCAACATGAGCCGCAGGAAGAGATGGCGGGCGGTGCAACATCATCACTCTCAGGCGGCGAATAGATGAAAATCAATTTTTCCGCTTTTGCACGTAAAGCCTGATCATGAGTCAGTGTTTTTACAAGTTCCAGATGGTCGATTGCCTTGTCGGCATCCCCACGTGAATATGCACACTCGGCTTCGTGAATATTGAGTTCGGCCAGCTTGCAATTGGCAACTTCTATTCGCTCGGAAAAAACAATTTTTAGATCACCATCAGAACTTTCGGCGGAACAAAGCCGGAGACCATCCTCATAACATGTTCTGGCATCAAAGAAACTATCTAATTCCATATACCTGTCACCTTTACCCAGCAAATCTGACGGTGACTTTGAAAACAACCGGCTGATAAAACTCATAACAAAGCCTTTCTAAGATTTGCAGAGCAATGTAACGCTTTCAATGTGGTAGGTCTGAGGAAACATATCGATCGGAACAGCCGCAACGACATGATAACCATAACGGGATAACAATCCGCAATCGCGCGCGAGAGTGCTCGGATCACATGAAATATAGATTATTTTATCCGGTTGCAGGCGTGCAATACCTGAAACGGCTTCGCCAGCACCTGAGCGCGGCGGATCAAGTAAAACGGTATCAAACTTTCGTCCTTCATCGACGAGACGGAGTACACCAGCGGCGACATCATCACAAAAAAACTGAATATTTGCAACATTGTTTAGTTCCCGGTTATGTTCCGCAGCCCGAATTGAATTCGCATTTCCTTCAATTCCCACCACTGATGCAACTTCGGAAGCCAGGGGAAGCGAAAAATTGCCGTTGCCACAATACAGATCAAGGATCTGTTCAGTAGGCGCAAACGCACCAAGTCGCCTGATGACAGACAACATAGACATATTTTGCAATTGGTGAACCTGCGCAAAGCCACCAGGTGCATATGTAAGTTCAAGCGGCATCTTATCCGTATCCGCCCGGTTCATGCGGTAGGATATTTCAGCGCTTCCCCACAACTTTTCATACGACGGCTGATTGTCGGATTTAAGAAAAAGTCCCGTGCACGGTCCCAAATCTCCGGACCGGTCAATAAAGAACGCCCTGTTCTTCGCAGTAAAAACTCCCCCATGTTGTATGGCGATAACCAAACCGCTGTCACCGGCATCAATACTGAGCTGAGAGATCGACTCAATATCCGGATAGGACTGAAGTATGGCTCTGCAACAGTTCAGTGCTTGATTAATCACGGGCGCAGCAATAGGACACCCGCCTGCCGCATCCTCCACCTGATGCGAACCCTGCCGGAAAAAGCCGATTTGAAGCGATCCATTACGGACAGCGACCTTGAACTGGAGGCGATTCCGATAGCCATACTGATTCGACGCAGCCACAACATCATCAATCAACGTTGCAGGAACGCGAGCACCTCTCCAGAGCGTTTCTGCCAGGATTTGCTTTTTCTGTTCAAGCTGGACAGAATAACGGAGATGTTGCCAACTGCAGCCTCCACATGCACCAAAGATAGGACATTCCGGAACAGTCCTGAAAGGCGAGGCGTGTAAAAGCTCGGATATTAAAGCCGTGCAGTACGATTTTTTCTGGGCTGTTATCCGCAGTGAGACTTCATCACCCGGACAGCTGAAGGGCACAAAACAGACTTTACCGTCAATCCGGCAGACTCCATTGCCACCAAAGGCAAGTTTATCAATAGTTGCAACGGGTAATGACACATTACGCTCGTAAACTTCGAATTTGAGGGGATTTTTTTATACGTTTCTGATACTCGCTCCGGACAAAACGGGGAGCAAACTCGGCAGTTGACAGATATGTGCCGGTTGTTTCATGAAAGGCTTGCATCAACTGGCTGCGGACAGATTCTATTTCTGGTTCGGGAACAGCCATTTTTTCAAGAATCCGTTCAAATCTGACAGACGTCCCCATTTTTACTACGGCGTCACAGAATTCGGCGTTGTTTTCAAAATAGCGCCCTTCCAGCGGGACATCACAATATGCAAGCACTTTAACATGAAAGTAACCGCCAAAATAATGCCGCGTCTGATCAAGTAACGTAACGCAGAGAGTAGGACTCAATGTAATAGCTTCAATAATCAAAGTGCACCCAATAGCTTATGCATTTGAGGGATTACCCGGACATCTGGCAGGCGAGACGATGCCAGTTCCTGAAGATGCAGAATACGCCCTGCGGAAATGCCGATACTGCCATCCGGCATCGACAATGGCTGTAGAAAGAGCGGTAGTGTTACATCAACGGAAGAGATCACATCGCACACCTGCCGGATCTCATGGTCGGAGGTCAATTCACCAATCACTACTTTTACGGAGACATTGTTGCCATACGCCTCTTGCAGAAAAAGGGCATGCAGATCCCACAATTGCACTGAACAGCCGGCAGTTGAAGGCAGTTTCATGTCCATGCTTATAAAGTCTACGCACTGTTTTACCCGCCGGAGAGCATCGTGCATGGTGCCGTTTGTTTCAAGGTGAATCGGAAGAGTTGTTCTGATCAGAGGGAACCACTCAGCGAGCGCATCCGCGTACAAAAGTGGTTCCCCGCCGGTAAAGCTTATTGAATGATGTGCCCCCGGCATCTGCGAGAGCCAATCATCTAAAAGGGACGATAGGTTGTGTATTGATATCGGCTGCGGGATAGTAACAAACGTGCCTGAACCGGGCTTAGATTCCAGCCGGCAAATATCGGACTTTTCAAAGTCAGTGTCGCAATATTTACAATCAAGGTTGCATTCCATCAGACGCACGAAAATCTGTCGGCGCCCCGCCAGCATCCCTTCGCCCTGAATAGACGAAAAAATTTCGCTTATATATACCGGATCACTCATAATAGCGTGCGGACGCGTTGTCAGACTCCCAGACGGTAATAGAATCCACTTTTATGTTGTCGTTATTCAGACGTTCAGAAATGCGCTGATAGAGGTATTTTGAAATATATTCCGACGAGGGTGAAATATCACGGAATGCAGGATTATCATTGAGATATTTATGATCAAGTTCATTGATTATCGCTCCTGCCTCACGTTTCAGAACTTTGAAATCCATGCCAAGACCTGCCTTGTCCAACTCTTTCGCAGTCACTGTCACATCGACTTTCCAGTTGTGACCATGCAGATTTTCACAATCTCCCTGATAATTTACAAGATTATGGGCAGCGGCAAAACTGGTGCGGATCGTCAGCATGTACATTAGGAACAACTCCTCTGATCAAAAAAATTTGAATGTTTCCGAAGAATATTACACAAAACGATGGGCAACCACAAGGATTGCCCAACACAGTCTATAAAAAAGGACATCAGCGCTGAGAAGCCTCCAGCGCCTGTTCAATATCCGCAATAATATCATCCACACCTTCAATCCCGACCGAAAGCCGAATAAAATCAGCCGTTACGCCGGAAGCAATCTGCTCTTCAGCAGACAGCTGCTGATGAGTAGTTGAGGCAGGGTGAATAACCAGCGATTTGGCATCACCAATATTTGCCAGATGCGACAATAGTTTAACATTATCGATAAATTTACTGGCAGCTTCCATCCCGCCTTTGATACCGAACCCGATGATTGCCCCCTCACCCTTTGGAAGATACTTCAGCGCCCGTTCATGATCCTTGTGACTGGCCAGACCCGGATAATTAACCCATGAAACGTCTGGATGTGCTTCCAGCCAGTGAGCAACAGTGCGGGCATTTTCAACGTGACGCGCCATTCTGACATGCAAAGTCTCCAGACCTTGGATAAACTGGAGAGAGTTAAACGGAGATATACAGGCTCCCATATCACGAAGCAGTGACACCCGCATCTTGATGATATACGAGACATTTCCCAAGGCATCCCAGTATTTAAGACCATGATATGAAGGATCAGGCTCTGTCATCTCAGGAAACATACCGTTATTCCAAGGGAATTTACCACCATCAACAACCGCTCCACCGATACTGGTTCCATGCCCGCCAATGAATTTGGTCAATGAATAGACAACAATATCGGCGCCATGTTCAAGCGGCTTGAACAAATACGGGGTGGTAACCGTATTATCAACAACAAACGGTATCCCGGCCTCATGCGCAATGGCGGCAATAGCTTCAAAATCGTCAATATTATTCTTCGGGTTGCCGACCGATTCCGTGTACACCATCCTGGTCGATGGTGTAATTGCCCGGCGGACATTTTCGGGATCAGAAGTATCTACAAATGTCACGTGTATCCCGAATCGTGGCAGAGTATAGTGAAACAGGTTATAGGTGCCGCCGTACAGACAGCTTGAAGAGATTATTGAATCACCTGCCTTGGCGATATTTAAAACCGCATAGGTAATCGCAGCCTGGCCCGAGGCGACTGCCAGTGCAGCCACACCTCCGTCGAGAGCGGCGAGCCGCTGTTCAAGGACATCAGTCGTCGGATTCATGAGCCTGGTATAAATGTTGCCGAATTCCTTGAGGGCAAAGAGATTGGCCGCATGCTCAGAGCTCTTGAAAACATAGGAAGCGGTTTGATAGAGAGGCACCGCCCGTGAAAGAGTGGTTGGATCCGGTATTTGGCCGGCATGCAAGGTAAGCGTTTCGAATGTTTTAATTTTATCCGACATAAATCCTCCCGGGGAATACGTTATTCAGTATAAATCAACAGTATCTGTTTGCGCACAAACGAGTCAAGTCCATTTTTCCCGCAATCAAAAACTGCATATCGCTTCACGCTTCCAGCATTGCGTACGCATTCAAATATTGACTAACACACCTAACCCTTATAAACAGGATAGGTGTGTTAACGAACTTAGTTTACTACAAAAAAAACAGAAAATATCATCTAACTCACCAAAACGGTAACAGGCCATAAACCATGAATAATTCTTTACGGAAGCTGGCACAACTAATTCCACTGTTTGACTGGCTGCCCCGCTACAAGATTATCTCTCTCTGGCCGGATCTGATTGCCGGAATAACACTTGCAGCATATGCCGTCCCGGTGGCAATGGCTTATGCCACCCTGGCCGGCCTGGCTCCTCAAGCTGGGCTCTATTGTTACATATTCAGCGGCATCGCCTACGCGCTCTTCGCTTCGTCCCGGCACTTATCAATTGGTCCAACGGCAGCTATTTCCGTCATGGTAGCCAGCGTAGTCGGCACAATGGCCGCTGGCGATCCGACTACCTATGCTGCCATAGCTGCCATGACAGCCGGTATGGTCGGATTTTTTTGTATCCTGGCCTGGCTCATGCGACTCAGTTCATTTGTGAACTTCATTTCGGAATCAATTCTGCTCGGTTTTAAAGCCGGCGCCGCCCTCAGTATCGCATCCCTGCAGTTTCCCAAGCTATTCGGCGTGCCCGGCGGCGGAAATAATTTTTTTGAACGCCTGCTGGTGACTATTCAGCAGCTCGGCACTGCACACGGTACCGTCATAGTAGTGGGAATCGCCTCAATCGCGCTGTTGATCTGCGGAGAACACCTTTTCCCCGGCAGACCCGTGGCGCTGGCAGTCGTTGTTATCTCTACAGCGATAGTAACAATGTTCGGACTGGCTGAACACGGGGTACGAGTTGTTGGCTTTATTCCGCCGGGCTTGCCTGCCATCAAGTTGCCATCTTTCCAAACCCAACATATTGAAAGCTTGGCGGAACTGGCTTTTGCGTGCTTCCTGCTTTCTTACGTCGAGAGCATCGCAGCAGCGCGCGCGTTTGCCTCAAAACATCACTACACAGTCGATCCGCGTCAGGAGCTTCTGGGGTTGGGGGCCGCCAATCTGATGGCAGCAGTTGGGCATGGCTACCCTGTTGCAGGGGGATTATCGCAGTCGGCGGTAAATGAAAAGGCCGGCGCACGGACTCCGCTTTCTCTAATATTTGCATCGATGACACTTGTAATGGTGCTCTTCTTTCTGACCGGGATGCTTCGGAATCTGCCGGAGAGTGTGTTGGCTGCCATAGTTCTGGTCGCTGTGGCCGACTTTGTAAAGATTGATGATTTTAAGCGGTTGCGGCAGATCAGCCGACTTGAGTTCAATGTTGCGCTGGTCGCTTTTGTAGGGGTGCTCCTGCTCGGAATTTTAAAGGGGGTCGCAATTTCAGCAATCGCCTCTATCCTCTTCCTGCTCCGGATGATGGCTAAACCGCATGTTTCCATACTGGGCAGGATTCCCGGCAGTACACGGTTCAGTGATGCAGATCGTCATACCAGCAATGAACGCCTGCCCGGACTGTTTCTGTTCCGGATTGAAGCGCCCCTACTCTATTTCAACGTTGAAGCCGTCAGTTCAACCGTGCTTGATGCAATCCACAACGAGAGTACCGCCGTAAGACTGACGGTTTGCGACCTTTCGACATCACCGTATATCGATGCAGCCGGTGCCAGGATGTTGCAGCACCTTGAAGAGGAGTTGGAGCGGGAAGGTATTCAGTTCAAAGTTGCAGAAGCACATGCAGAAGTGCGTGAAATCCTTCGTGCCACCGGCATCAGTGAATCATTAGGCGGCGTCAGCAGACATACGTCGCTTGCGGATATCGTAGAGGATTTTGAACGTGATTCCCGGAGCAGACTCACACACCCAACTCACGAAGCACAATACTAGTTTCCTGCTGCCCATCCAGCCAGGCGGCCAGTTCGTCCACTATCTCCATCTCGTCAACTTCATTGCGCTGCGGCCATATTCCCAGTACCGGTGCACCGCACAGCGATCCGATATGATGAGGTGCGCTCTTCTCCGCCATCCCCGGATTACCCGGCATACCATTGATAACAACTCCTGCTACGCTCAGTCCCATCTGCTGGGCAGCAAAGCAGGTCAGCACGGTATGATTGATGGTTCCAAGTCCCGGACGCGCGACAACCAGTAGATGAAGATCCAACTCTCGCACCAGATCAGCTATCAGCAGTCCACCAGACAATGGCACCATCAGGCCACCCGCACCCTCCACAATCACGTACTCATGGGTGGCGGAAAGACGTTCATAAACCTCCTTGATATGCGCAAAATCTATCCGCACACCCTCAGCCTTGGCGGCTTCGGCAGGAGCCAGCGCTTCTCTGAGACAATATGGAGCAACATCTTCAGAATACGGGGTTCCTGCCGCCTGACAAAGCAATAATGCATCATCAGAAACCAATGTGCCATTTTCCTCACGGCAACCACTGGTAACCGGTTTCATTACCCCGACATTGACTCCATTCATCCGCAACAACCGCGCAAAAGTGGCGGCAACAATGGTCTTCCCGACGCCGGTGTCAGTACCGGTTATAAAAATACCTCTCTTCACGCACATGCCTCCACAGTCAACTCCAGGTCTGTCAGTAACTGCCGGTCGATTTCATGAGAACGGCCGGAAGTCGTCAGATAATTGCCGATCATCATTCCGCTGGCTCCCGCAAGAAACATCCATGACTGCAGCTCGCGCAGATTTTTCTCACGCCCGCCACAAATGGAAATCCGCTTGTCCGGGAGCAGAAATCGATATATGGCAATTGTTGTCAGACATTCAAGCGGAGTAAGATTATCAGCAGACTCAAGCCGTGTACCGGCCACCGGAGTCAAAAAGTTAAGTGGAATCGAATCGACATCCAGATCACGCAGCGTCAGCGCCATTTCAATCCGCTGGGCACGTGTTTCACCCAGACCAAAGATACCACCACAGCAGACGCGCAACCCGACCGCTTTGGCAGTTCGAATCGTCTCAACATCATCCTCGTAATCGTGGGTTGTACATATGTGCGGAAAGAAACTGCGGGCTGTCTCAAGATTATGGTGATACGTATCCATGCCGGCATTCTTAAGACGCACTGCAGATTCTGTATCAAGAATTCCGAGAGAACATGAAGGAGAAACACCTGCTTCAGACGTGATGCGGCCAACTGCCCGGCATACGTGGTCAAGCTCATCAGTTTTATTGATTCGGGTGCCACTGGTAACAATACCATAACAGCCGGCGCCATTCTGCCCGGCTAGTGTGGCACTGCGGACAATCTCATCTTCATCGACCAACGGATACACCGGGACGCCGGTGTCATGTTGAGCTGATTGAGCACAAAATGCACAGTTTTCGGCACAGCGACCAGATTTAGCATTGATGATCGAACAGAGATGAACAGAGGTTCCGACAAAGTGGTCTCTAATCCGGGCCGCTTCAGCAAACAACAGATATCTGTCGGCACCGGTTACCCCTGCAAGCTTCAACGCTTCATCAGCCTCAAGTACTCCTCCTGCCAGCACGGTATCTGCCATATCCCGGATGTAATCTCTTAGCGTCATATCCTACCTCCGGTTATTTCGATACCACAGGCAAGCAGGCGTTGTCAACCAACCTTACAGACAAGGTTAACAATGCTTTTTTTGACCTTATCCTGTCATGGAAACAACTTCCTCGTATGTTGTCACCCCTTCGAGCATCTTGTTGATTGCAATCTCGCGAAGAGTAATAAATCCTTCCTTTCGTGCAGCTAAAGCAACCTCTTTCAGCTCAACTGAAACTTTTATCAACGACTTCACACCGTCGTCCATACTCATGACCTCAAACAGCCCACTGCGCCCCTTGTAGCCTGTACCACGGCACTCCTTGCATCCCGCACCTTCCCACACGACATATGTCTTTTTTGGCATCTGCAGATAGGCGCATTCATCACGTGAAAGATTGCGGACTTTTTTACAGTGAGGGCAGATTTTGCGAACGAGGCGCTGGGCGACAATACCGAGCACCGTAGCTGAAATCAAGAAAGGCGGAACGCCCAGATCGAGCAGGCGGATGATAGTGGATGCGGAATCATTCGTATGCAAAGTAGAAAGCACAAGATGGCCTGTCAAGGCGGCCTGAACGGCATTCTCGGCCGTTTCGCGATCGCGTATTTCACCGATCATGATGATATCGGGATCCTGCCGCAGAATGTTGCGCAGAATACTGTCAAAACTGACACCAATGCCCTGCTGCACACCAATCTGGTTGAACTCCTCCATGACCATCTCAATTGGATCCTCAACCGTAACAATATTAACTTCCGGTGAAGAGAGCGACCTGAGCGATGAATAGAGAGTGGTTGTCTTGCCGCTCCCGGTGGGTCCGGTTACGAGTATTATACCGTTCGGACGACGTATGAACGAGTTATAGAGTGTCAACTCGCGCGGATAAAAACCCATGGTGTCCAGATCCTGCAAAAGAATGTCGGGATCAAAAACCCTGATGACGACCTTTTCACCAAAGGCTACCGGAACGGTCGAGACGCGCAGTTCAATATCTTTGGAGTTGAAATTTGTTTTGATGCGACCATCCTGAGGACGCCGTTTCTCGGCAAGATCCATCCGGGAGAGAAGCTTGATACGCGAGACGATTGGGGCATGCAGAGGCTTGGGAATGACATGAATGTTATGCATCACCCCGTCAATACGGAAACGAATCAGCGAAGTTTCGCGTTTCGGTTCGATATGAATATCACTGGCATGCTGATCAAAGGCATAATTCAGAAGAAAATCAACGGCTGATACAACATGCTTGTCAGTCCCGTCAATATCCTGATGCCCTTTTAGTTTGAAAAACTGCTCCAGATTTCCCAGATCCGTCGTTGTCGAAGCCTCAGCTTCCGCAGCAACAACCGACGCACGGAATCCATAAAATTCACGCAGAATTTTCAGAATATCACTTTTTGAGCTGAGTACGCGCCGGATTTCCAAACGCCTGGCTGATGCCAGTTCGTTAACAATCGCCTCATTGAACGGATCAGCCACAGCCACCGTTATGACACTATTTGACTCCTCTATGGCGACGATCAGGTTTTTAAGTGCAAAAGGGCGGGGAATGTGGTCGGTTACAACATGCAGATCAAGCTTGAGAGGATCAATTTTAAAATATGGCAAGCCGGTGGCAGACGCCAAAGCAACCGTAATAACATCTTCTGTAAGCAGATTTCCCTGCAATCCATGAATTTCGAGATTAAATGACGCAAGTATTTCGGCAGGAGAAACAAGGTCGGCGCCTGAATGGGTTCTACGGGACGCACCGGAATATAATTGGGAAAAAAGGCGGGACTCCTGGGCCTTTCCGCGCGCCAACACGTCTTTAAGCTGGGACTGCGACAACAACCCACGGCGCTCCATCAGGTGTGAGAGATTTTCAAAAGTAAGTTTCTTTGATTCCGGCATAATCCTCATCAATTGTTAAATTTATTCTTTTTGAGCGCTTCCGCCTTCTGTGCCTCGATACGTTTGGCTACTTCCTCAACTACCTGCTCAGGACTATATCCGGTCTTAGCTGAAATTTGCGCAACGGCTGCCTGTTCCGATTTGAGGGTTTCACGAATCTGCCGATCTCGACCACTTGCGGCCGAAGGAGAATCCTGATATGCGTTCATTGTTGATATAAAATTTCTGAACATCCTGAAACCCATCCAGAGGGCAAGAAGTAGAGGAACGATATCATCGAGCCAATAGTCAAAGCTGCGGAGACGAAACATTTCTCCAGCCAGCAGACCAGCAGAGGCAATCAACAATCCAAGCGCATTGCCCATGACGCGATATTCTATATCATCCGGTATTTTTATCTCAACAGATTTTGCCACTTCCTGCCCCGCGCCCTGATTCTGTATTTCTTTATTAATTCATCGGCACTTAGTTGGGTTATCTATAGACTTTTTGTAACATTTCATCGCTAAAATAAAATCATATTCTTCACTGCTTGAATTACATAGCGAGTGATGAAGGATTCTTATCAGAAGAAATGCCCTATGAGAATCTTGACCCGTAACTGCTGCTCTGTTAAAGTCGCACAAAATCGACGGGGAGGTACTATGAAAAGATTATTATGCGGAATGGTAGCAGCAACCCTTGCTCTCACAGTTTCACCAGTACTGGCAGCAGATATCAATTTTACCAGCGGCATCGACCAAAGTGCATTCAGGAGCCTGAGCAAGGAAGCCGGCGCCGCATTGGGGTACAGAAACATGGCCCCGGCTGCTTCCCTCGGCATTACCGGCTTTGATATCGGTCTCGAAGTGAGTGCCATAGATATCAGTTCAAACAGCAGTTACTGGAATGCGGCTTTTAACAACGATGCCCCTTCATATCTGGTAATACCAAAGGTTCGGGCTCGTAAGGGACTGCCTTTTGGGATAGATGTGGGCGCAATGTATTCCTACGTTCCAGACAGCAATATAAAATTGTACGGAGCGGAGCTGAGCAAGTCGATTCTGGAAGGTGGTATTGCAACGCCGGCGGTGGGCGTCCGTGCCACCTACACTAAATTGGCCGGTGTAAACGACCTGTCGCTGCAAACCTATGGGGTGGATGCTTCGGTCAGCAAGGGGTTTCTGTTTCTCACTCCGTATGCCGGAGCCGGAGTGATGTGGATTAACAGTGAAGCCAAGGGTAATTTAAAAACGTTATCTCAAGACAATCTTAATAGCGAAACAATCTCCGTACCGCGCTTTTTCGGCGGACTCAAAGTCACTCCGTTTCCATTACTGGGAATAACAGCTGAAGCAGAATATGCGGTCAGGCCGATATACTCGCTGAAGGCTGCCATCAGTTTCTGATAGTTACCACCTTATTGCTTTGTTAAAGAGGGCGCATTTAATTGCGCCCTCTTTTTGTTTCTGTAGTCACTGCGATATACCCTGCATTCCCGGACATTGTAACGAGTAATTTGCAATAATATACATAAATCCAGC
>JABBNX010000214.1 GCA_019352135.1 Pseudomonadota bacterium | reverse complement strand
GGAGCAAGGGGGCAAAGTAGGGGGCTTTGAAGGTGCTGTTCGACAGTATTATTCCGCGCATGATGCCGGAGAGATCGTGGGGGCCGGAGAGCGGGGCCGAAGCGGTGATGGTGAACTCACCGGCATATTTGGGCAGCTGCAGTTCCCGGGTTGTTGCCATGGTCACATACCCTCCCTCGGAATATCCCATGAGAAAGAGCTGGCTGTTCCATGTGCAGGGCGAGCTGCTGTTCCCCGCTGTTCCGTCGATAATATCGCGGCTTGCCCTGAGCAGATCGACCACCTGCTGCGCAAGCGTTGCTCCAACAACATGGGGCTGGGTATCTGTGTTGTCACCCATGCCCTCATAATCGATCAGGGCAACAGCGTAGCCGGTGGAGGCAATTGCGGCCGCGACCATCACTTCCGGATAGTCTGTTGGCCTGTCCAGATGTGCCAGAAACTGCGAGGGCGAGAATGGGCGGTAAACCTCCGTGCCGTGCTGATACATGAGAATCGGCACGGAAGGTTTGTTGCCGGAGATCGATCTCGGCAGGATCAACAGACCGGTCATGGAGTGAAGCTTGCCATCCGCCCCGGTCGATTGGTAGGTGACCTTCTGCATATCGAGAGTATACTTGACGCTGGTCATAAGGGTGCTGAAGCTGGTGATGAAACTATCCCATTTCCAGCCGTCCAATGCTCTGGCAATCGGTTGTTGAATGCTGCTGTTGATGCTGACCAACAGTGCCGCGGGATTGATAGTGACAGTATTGCCGCCGCCGGGCGTGTGCGAAAATGACTTTGAACCGCACCCCGCCGTAAAGATGGATGCGGCCACTATGGCGGCACAGAGTGTGCGCGCGGTGGTAACGGCTCGAATCATGGTGTGCCTCCCCTTTATCCCGCTGTTTTGCTGAGACCTGAAGTTGACGGTTATTTGCCTACGCGGATCGTGGAGAGCTGACCTAACACTCCAAAAACGCTCAGGAGCCACAAAACGACGGCAATGACCACAACTCCATTCAAAATTGACTTTATGGATCCTGCCATCGGGATGAATCGATTGATTAGTCCCAGGATAACTCCCACCACGATGAGGACAATTAGTACGTGAATTAAAGGCATGAACTCATTCACCTCCTTATTTTTACTTTTCAAACCCCCTGGAACTCTTGTTTACGTGGCACTGGCCGATATGGCCGCCTAAATCCGGCCCAGCAGTAGCAAGATGATCAAAATCAAAAGTATCAGGCCAAGCCCGCCACTCGGGAAATAACCCCACTGTCGACTGTGAGGCCACGTCGGGAGCGCACCAAGTAACAGCAAAATCACAACGACGATCAAAATTGTTCCTAACATGAGAGTTTCTCCTTTCTTACGTGAATATCTAGATTCAGTGAAATGATCTTTTCTGTCAGTAACTGAATCGCAACTAACGTGCCAGTAAAAAACTGTGAAATTTTAGGATGTAACAACCTTATTTTACTAAGAAAAGACGAAAGAGAATGCGCTGCATGAATGAAATCATCCAGTGGAATCCGTCATGCGTAACATATCTGCCAAATATGACGGATCAGGGTGAAGGACGTTCATGTCGGGTGCATAGCTTCTGTTTTGAGCGCGATCGGCTTCGACCATGCATTTGCACGTGCAAGAGGACTTAATTTGACACAGTGACGTTAGGCGGTACACTAATCTTAAACCAATGAAAATTCTTCTCATCAGCACAAACCGAAATAAACTTCCTATGCCTGTGATGCCCATTGGCACCTGTATCGTTGCCCATGCTTCGGAGCGCGCAGGCCATATCGTCCATCTTCTGGACCTGATGTTTACCCGTAATGCACTTTATGATGTCAAATCGGCCGTAGTCGGCTTTAAGCCCGATGTTGTCGGCTTCTCGATCCGTAACATAGATAATGTTGACATGCGGGATCCGGTTTTTTTCCTGGATGACCTACAAAGCCTTGTGAATGCTATCCGCACCAGAACCATCGCTCCGATAATCCTGGGAGGAGCTGCTCTCGGTGTCATGACTGAGCAGATTCTCCGCCTGGTGCCTGGTACCATTGCCGTCGTCGGGGATGGGGAAATTGTTTTCCCGCTGCTGCTTGATCAGATCTCACGGGACGGAACCTGTATCGACATACCAGGTGTTGCATATATAGAAAACGGCGCCTTTTATCAGAATACCTGCGCCGCTCCGGAGTTATCGGCCAGTTGTCCGGTCCCGGATTATCAGAGGTGGCTTGATATAGCGGCGTATCGTTCCCAGTTGGCAACTGTCCCGATCCAGACCAAGACCGGCTGTCAGTACCACTGTGTGTACTGCACCTACCCCAGGATCGAAGGGAGCACCTGCCGCTTGAAGGATCCCGGCAGCATAGCCGATGCCGTGGCGCAACTTGCAGCAGCAGGACTCCGGGATATCGAGTTCGTGGATA
The DNA here is from genome assembly GCA_019352135.1 of Pseudomonadota bacterium. GTDB lineage: Bacteria > Desulfobacterota > Desulfuromonadia > Geobacterales > Pseudopelobacteraceae > JACRCG01. Next base: position 2,187 of record JABBNX010000214.1, on the reverse strand, counting down.
GTGTGTTTAATGCGCCGCTGGAGCATGCCATGGAGGTATGCGCAGCTCTGGCCCGGGTCAAGCATGAAGCGCGGCTCCAATGCTTGGAACTTAATCCTCGCGAGTTTGACGATGCCCTGGTGACGGCGATGGAACGGGCAGGTTTTGTAGGCATGGGAATTACCGTTGAGAGCGCTTCAGATCGGGTGTTGCTGGGACTGCGTAAAGGGTTTACGAGCCGGGAAGTGCATCATACCGCCGAGGTGGTGATGCGTCACCGTATTCCCTGCGCATGGATGTTCCTGTTCGGGGGTCCTGGAGAAACACCAAAAACAGTACGGGAAACGTTGCAATTTGCCGGGAAATATATTCGCCCCACCGATGTGGCATTTTTTAATACCGGGATACGCATCTACCCCGGAACCGAACTGGAATCTATCGCGAGAAAACAGGGGGTACTGTCACGTCTTCCGGAAGAGATGCTTACTCCCCTGTTTTACGTTTCACCTGATGTCGATGCAGGCTGGATAGAGCGGGAATTGAAGGAGTCAATGGGCAGCCACATGAACTTCATTGCTATTGATTCTCTGAGCCTGCCCTTCCTGCCGACCATCAATAGAATTGGTTCTCAGTTTGGTCTGCATCCGCCGCTTTGGCGCCATACACGCATCATCAGGCGGGTGCTCAGGTTCGCGGGGATGGATGTGTGATTACGAGCTCGCATTAGAGGGGGAAATTTTGCACCATGCCTACGACCGCATAGATAACAGTATGTACCAGGCGGAAAACGACCAATGGTGGCAGCCGGATTCCGCGCTTTTCCTGCTGAAGACATTTATCAACCCTGTCAGAGTGGGATATTTCGCGAAGAAACTATTCAATGGGCTGAACATAGACCCGCATGGAAGCACTGCTTTAGAAGTCGGCTGCGGCGGCGGTATTTTTTGCGAAGAAATTGCGCGAATGGGGTTCGACACCACAGGAATTGACCCTTTTGCACAATCGTTGCAGATCGCCATTAAACACGCAGAAACCAGCGGATTGGAGATCAACTATAAACAGGGAACGGGCGAGGCTCTCCCTTTTCGGGATAGCAGCTGTGATGTCGTTTTCTGCTGCGACGTATTGGAACATGTTCGTGATCTGCCAAAAGTAATTTCAGAAATAAGTCGTGTGCTGAAGCCGGGTGGTGTGTTCTGCTACGACACCATCAACCGCACATGGATCAGCAAGCTGATTGCCATCAACATCGCTCAGAGGTGGGGGTGGTGGGCGTTCATGCCACCCGATTTCCATATATGGAAAATGTTCATAAAACCCGATGAAATAAAATTACTCCTTCAACAAAATAATTTTGAATGGAGAGAGCACCGGGGAACGGCACCGAATGTTTCCTATCCTGAAATTCTTTACTATCTGCACAAAAGGGCAAAAGGAGAATTGACGTACAAAGATCTCAGCGAAAAACTTTTTCTGATCGAGAGTGAGAACCTTACTATCATATACATGGGGTATGCCATAAAAAAACAGTAACCTCGCAGCCATTTTAAATCAGAAAACCCGGAGGAAACAATGGATGAAGCATTAAAAACCGCAAAAAAATGCCGGCATTATGCGATGTGCAAAATTGATTTTCTGGGAAGCGGAGTCTGTGCCTCCGGGCTTGAAAAACAGTATGTCAGCTACTTTCCGGAGGGGAGGATGGATCTGTACGCTGCCCTGGCGGAGCGGAAAATTTCTGTTACGGAAAAATGCGTGGAGATTGCCGACAGTTGCGACCTGTGCGGCAAATGTGATTACCAATGCTGCTTTGTCACTGATATGCGCCCTTCACGGGTGATGAAAGCCCTGAAAGATCACATTGCCACTCATATTGCCGCCGGAGGCGCCCTTGAAAAGGGCAGTGAGGACCATCTGCTGGGAGAAATACGAGATATTGTCGGCGATGAATGGGCAACAAATGACCGGGCCATTGCCGTCACCTATTCCCACGATCCCTGTGCCATGGCCGTGCCGAAAATGCCTGATTATGTGGTCATGCCACGTACGAGGGAAGAAATATCAGCACTTCTGAAGGTGCTCAATAACAACAAGATTCCGTGGGTGGTACGCGGCAACGGCACAAATGTCCTGGGTTTTCACCTCTGTGAGGGCGTTGTCATCGATCTGAACCGGATGAAAGATATCTCTTTTGATGAGAAAAACTGG
>JABBNX010000031.1 GCA_019352135.1 Pseudomonadota bacterium | reverse complement strand
GATTATCCGACCATTCAGGTGCGCACCTTTTATCCCGGCGCCAGTTCCGACGTCATGGCCTCTTCAGTAACGGCGCCATTGGAGCGCCAGTTCGGGCAGATGCCGGGGTTGACCCAGATGACCTCTGCCAGCTCTCACGGCAGCTCGGTGATTACGTTGCAATTTGCTCTCGAACTGCCGCTTGATGTTGCTGAACAGCAGGTTCAGGCTGCCATCAATGCCGGCTTCAATTTCCTCCCCAAAGATCTGCCTAACCCGCCGGTCTACAGCAAGGTCAACCCCGCAGATACACCGATTCTGACCCTGGCCCTCTCCTCGGATTCGCTTCCTCTGCCGAAAGTCGAAGACTTGGCCGATACCCGGTTTGCCCAGAAGATATCGCAGCTTCCTGGTGTCGGTTTGGTCAGCATCAGTGGTGGACAGCGCCCGGCGGTGCGGATTCATGCCAATCCGACCGCCCTGGCGTCGTACGGACTGACCCTTGAAGATCTGCGCGCCGCACTTGTCGCCGCCAACGTGAATCAGGCCAAGGGGAGTTTTGACGGGCCCAGACAGTCCTATATCATCGGCGCCAATGACCAGCTCTTTACCAGCAAGGAGTACCGCTCCCTGGTAATCGCCTACAAAAACGGCGCTCCGGTCCTGCTCAAGGATGTTGCGGACGCCATTGACGATACGGAGAACGTGAATCAGGCTGCCTGGATGAATTCTACTCCGGCGGTTATTGTTAATATCCAGCGCCAGCCGGGAGCCAACGTTATTGAGGTGGTGAACCGGGTAAAGAAACTTCTCCCCCAGTTACAGGCAGCACTCCCCGCGTCGGTAAAGGTGACCCCCCTGACCGACCGGACGATTACCATCAGGGAATCGGTGAAGGATGTTCAGTTCGAACTGCTTTTGTCCGTGGCCCTGGTCGTGCTGGTCATTTTCCTGTTTCTGCGCAACCTGCCGGCCACCGCCATTCCCAGCGTAGCGGTGCCGTTATCGCTCGTGGGCACTTTCGGTGTCATGTATCTGCTTGATTACAGCCTGAACAATCTTACGTTGATGGCGCTGACCATCTCCACCGGATTTGTGGTGGACGATGCCATTGTCATGATCGAAAATATTTCCCGCTATGTGGAGGAAGGGGAAACACCGCTGGAGGCGGCCCTTAAAGGAGCCAAGCAGATCGGTTTCACCATACTATCTTTGACGGTATCGCTGATTGCGGTACTGATCCCGCTGCTCTTCATGGGGGATGTGGTCGGACGGTTGTTCCGTGAATTTGCCGTCACTCTTGGAATAACCATCCTTATCTCGGCGCTCGTCTCGCTTACCCTGACTCCGATGATGTGCGCCCGTATCCTGAAACATGTACCCGATGAGCAGCAGGGCCGTTTTTACCACGCATCGGGGCAGTTCTTCGAGCGTATGATTGCCTCCTACGGTCGTTCGCTTCAGTGGGTGCTGCGGCACCAGACCGCCACCCTGTTCGTGGCGGCGGGGACCTTGTTGTTGACCGTATTGCTGTATATACTCATCCCTAAAGGCTTCTTTCCGGTTCAGGATACCGGAGCAATTCAGGGCATTTCGGAGGCATCACAGACAATCTCGTTTCCGGCCATGGCCGAGCGGCAACAGGCACTTGCCAAGGTGATTCTCGAAGATCCTGCAGTGGAAAGTCTCTCTTCATTTATCGGTGTTGATGGCACCAATACGACGCTGAACAGCGGCAGGATACAGATCAACCTGAAACCATTGAGCATGCGGGACGCCACTGCCATTGACGTTATCCGCCGTCTGCAGCCGAAGCTGGCCCAGGTTGAAGGGATCACCCTCTTCATGCAATCGGTACAGGATCTTACTGTTGATGCCAGGGTGAGCCGCACCCAATACCAGTTTACGCTGGAGACTCCCAATTCTGATGAGCTCACAACATGGGCGCCGCGTGTTGTGGAAGGAATGCAGCAACTGGATGAATTACGGGATGTGAGCAGCGATCAGCAGGATCAGGGATTACGGGTGATGATGAATATGGATCGCGCAACTGCCGCCAGGTTTGGCGTCACTCCGCAGAATATCGACGATGCCCTCTATGATGCTTTTGGCCAGCGCCAGGTCTCGACCATCTTTACCGAACTGAACCAGTATCGGGTGATTCTGACGGTCAAGCCTCAGTTCCGGCAGGATCCCGGCGGCCTGCAAGCGCTCTATGTCCGCTCCGCCGGCGGCGGTCAGGTGCCGCTCTCAGCCATCGCTTCAGCGACTGAGACGAAAGGGCCGCTGGTTATCAACCGCCAGGGGCAGTTTCCCGCAGTAACCACCTCATTCAATCTGGCTCCTGGTGTGTCCCTGGGGCCGGCAGTGGACGCAATTGAATCCGCTATCCGGCGGTTGGGGCTTCCTGCCAGTATCAAGGGGAGTTTCCAGGGAACCGCACAGGCGTTCAAGGCTTCCCTCTCCAATGAACCTATTTTGATTCTGGCTGCCCTGATCACGGTCTATATCGTGCTTGGCGTGCTCTACGAAAGCTACATCCATCCGCTCACCATTCTCTCCACACTGCCGTCCGCCGGCGTCGGAGCGGTGCTCTCCCTGATGTTGTTCCGCCAGGATCTCACGGTCATTGCCATTATCGGCATTATCCTCCTGATCGGCATCGTCAAGAAGAACGGCATCATGATGGTCGATTTTGCCCTTGATGCGGAACGTGTCGAAGGCAAGTCTCCTCAGGAGGCCATCTATCAGGCGTGTCTGCTCCGTTTCAGGCCGATCATGATGACGACCATGGCGGCACTGTTGGGCGCACTTCCTCTGGCCATGGGGACCGGCGTAGGCTCTGAACTCCGCAGGCCTCTTGGCATATCCATCATCGGCGGACTGGTGATCAGCCAGATTCTGACCCTCTATACCACCCCGGTTATCTACCTGGCGTTTGACCGGATGGCGCGACGACTGCGGCATCGACGTAACTGAAATGTGGAAGGTTTTTTATTGCCATGGCGAACGTTAATAATTTTCAGTTGAAAGTGAGGCAACCAGCACGGTGAGACATGATCCCGATAGTAAACATACGGATTCAAAACTGTTTTTTGAAGAGGATATAAGCGTTCACATTTTCACTGTCTCGGCGGCGATGGTCGGCGTCTGTATGACGGTTATCGGATTGATTCGAGTAATGATCACGATCAAGAAGGTTGACGCTCTGGCCGATGATCTCCTTGGAATAGATGCAGTGCTGTTTCTCGCGTCGTGTCTCCTGTCATATTGGGCGATGCGAACGCGAAAGTATTTCCGGATGCATCGAATCGAGCGTGCTGCCGATGGTGTGTTTATTCTGGCTTTAATACTGATGGTTGCGATCTGTCTGTTCGTTGTCTATGCAATTGATATTTTATGATGCGCACCATTGCGCAATAACGTCGTAATGGATGGTGCAATGGTTAACTCTCCGCTTGATGGCGACCGCGTGCTGACGGCAGGCACGAAAGTGATTAAGAAGCAAATATGAACGTTTCTGCCACATTCATACGCCGTCCGGTGGCTACCACGTTACTGACTCTGGGGCTCGTGCTGGCTGGTGCCTTTGCATTCCGGCTCCTGCCGGTATCGCCGCTTCCTCAGGTTGACTTCCCGACCATCTCGGTTTCCGCCTCACTGCCTGGCGCCGATCCTCAGACCATGTCCACCTCGGTAGCCGCGCCCCTGGAGCGACAGTTCGGCCGGATAGCCGGTGTGGCCGAGATGACATCTGTCAGCAATCGCGGCAATACCAGCATTACCCTGCAATTTGATTTGGATCGGGATATCAATGGCGCGGCGCGGGATGTCCAGGCGGCCATCAATGCTGCCCGGAGTTACCTGCCGGCAAATCTTCCGAGCAATCCGTCCTATCGCAAGGTCAACCCGGCGGATGCGCCGATCATGATTCTGTCGCTTACCTCGGACAGTGTCAGCAAGCCCAGGATGTATGATGCCGCCTCGTCGATTCTTGCACAAAAGTTGTCACAGGTAAAAGGGGTCGGCCAGGTATTCGTCGGCGGTGGGGCACTGCCGGCGGTTCGGGCGGAACTGAATCCATTGGCCCTCAACAAGTATGGCATCAGTTTGGCTCAGGTCCGCGGCGTCCTGGCAGGCACCAATGTCAATCGCCCCAAGGGGATGCTCTCCAATGACACCACCGCGTGGGAAATTCACGCCAATGACCAACTGAAAAAAGCTGCCGACTATCGGGACCTGGTGGTCAGCTACCGTTCCGGGGCAGCGGTACGACTGACCGATGTCGCCAGCGTGGAAGACTCGGTGGAAGACCTGCGGGTCAGCGGCTTTGTTAACGGCATGCCGGCGGTAATGGTGATTATTTTCCGGCAACCGGGTGTCAATATCATCGATACCGTGGACAGTATCCGCTCCATGCTGCCGCAGATGGCGGCTTCCCTGCCGGGCGGCGTCAAGCTCTCCGTCGTGCTTGATCGGACCCCCCCCATTCGTGGGTCCCTGCACGACGTAGAAGTCTCACTGCTTTTATCCGGAATGCTGGTGATTCTTGTCGTATTCTTTTTTCTCCGCAACATCCGGGCGACCCTGATTCCTGCCGTGGCAGTCGCCTCATCCATTATCGGAACATTTGCAGCTATGTACCTGTTCGGATACTCCCTGGATAATCTCTCTCTGATGGCCCTGACTATTGCAACCGGTTTCGTGGTCGATGACGCCATCGTCGTGCTGGAAAACGTTATCCGTTATCGTGAGATGGGGCAGTCCCCGCTTCAGGCGGCTCTTTCCGGCAGCAGGGAAATTGCCTTCACGGTGCTCTCCATGAGCGTTTCGCTGGTGGCCGTCTTCCTCCCCATTCTCCTCATGGGGGGCATGGTGGGGCGTCTGTTCAGGGAATTCGCCGTGACCCTGTCCGCTGCGATTATCGTCTCTCTGGTTATATCGCTCACGACAACCCCGATGATGTGCGCCACCATCCTCAGAGATGACGAATCGAAGCCCCACGGCAGGTTCTACCGGGTCAGCGGACGAATGTTCGACTGGATGCACGGTCATTACGAAACCTCGTTGCAGTGGGCTTTGAGGCATACCCGGATCATGCTGGGACTGACAGTGGCAACAGTCGTGGCGAGCATCTCCTTGTTTGTTATTGTCCCCAAGGGGTTTTTTCCGGAACAGGATACCGGCAGAATCGCCGGGAGTATCCAGGCTGCCCAGGACATCTCGTTTCAGGCGATGCGAGCCAAGTTGATCCAGGTTGTGGGCATTATCAAGAAGGACCCGGATGTCGAGTATGTGATCGGTTTTACCGGAGGGGGAGGGGGCTCGACAGTCAACTCGGGGCGTATGTTCATCACGCTCAAGCCGTTCGAAAAACGGACCGTAACGGCTATGCAGGTTATCGCGCGGTTGCGCAAGAAGCTGGCCCATATCCCGGGTACCCCTACCTTTTTGCAACCGGTCCAGGATCTGAGGGTCGGTGGTCGGATAAGCAATGCCCTGTACCAATACACACTGCAGGGCGAAAATGTCACCGAACTGAATGCCTGGGGGCAGAAAATACTGCAAAAGATGCGCAGCATGCCTGTCCTGGCAGATGTGAACAGTGACCAGCAAAACAGCGGACTGGAGGCGGACCTGGTTATTGACCGGCCTACGGCCTCACGACTGGGCATAACGCCTCAACAGATTGATGAAGCGCTCTATGACGCCTTTGGTCAGCGCCAGGTGTCCGTCATCTATACACCGCTGAACCAGTACCATGTGGTTATGGAGGCGGCTCCCGCTTTCTGGCAGCAGCCGGACACGCTGAAGGAGATCTATGTGCTCTCCTCAAAAGGTATCATGGTTCCGCTCTCAGCCTTTACCTCGTACAAAACGAGCGCTGGTTCCCTGGCGGTTAACCACCAGAGCCAGTTTCCCGCAATAACCACGTCTTTTAATCTTGCTCAGGGAGTCTCGCTGGGGGCTGCTGTCGCGGATGTAGAAAAGGCTACTCGCGAGCTTGGTTTGCCATCGAGTATCAGAGGGAAATTTGCCGGCACTGCCCAGGCCTTTCAGGATTCTCTCAAAACGCAGCCGCTCCTGATTCTGGCTGCGCTGGTGGCGGTGTACATCGTGCTGGGTATACTCTATGAAAGTTACATCCATCCTCTGACCATACTTTCGACGCTCCCATCAGCCGGCGTGGGAGCTGTGGCCGCCTTGATGGTTTTTGGCTCCGACCTGAACCTGATCGCCATTATCGGCGTGATTCTGCTGATCGGTATCGTCAAGAAAAACGGTATTCTGATGGTGGACTTTGCCCTTGCGGTTCAGCGCAAGGAAGGAAAACTGCCCAGAGATGCCATTTACGAAGCATGTCTGCTTCGCTTCCGCCCCATCATGATGACCACTATGGCGGCCCTCTTTGGCGCTCTGCCCCTGGCTCTTGGCACCGGAGTCGGTTCTGAACTCAGGCGGCCACTCGGGATTTCCATTGTGGGCGGGCTGATATTCAGCCAGATGTTGACTCTCTATACCACCCCGGTGGTGTACCTGTATCTCGACCGTTTCCGGGCGTGGCTCGAAAAGAAACGGCACGGGCATCGGATTGCAAAACGTCCACGATTGAAACGGGAGGACTCGTGAAAATAATCGCTGTAACTATCCGGATGATATTGTTTTTCTGCTTGTTATTGTCGGCCGCCTGCACGGTTGGGCCGGACTATGTCAAACCGACCGCGGTTGTTGAGACAATGCCGACAGCATTCAAGGAGCTTGAAGGGTGGAAGGTGGCGCAGCCTCGGGACGGCACAATGACCGAACGGTGGTGGGAGCTGTACAATGACCCCGAGTTGAACACTCTTGAGGGACGGGTTGCGATTTCAAATCTCAACATCGCTTCAGCCGAGGCCCAATATCGACAGGCGCGTGCAGTGGTACAGGCTGCAAAGGCCGGCTATTACCCATCGCTCTCGATCGGCGCTTCGGCAACACAATCGAAAAGTTCCGGAAACCTTGGTGTCGTAAGCGGCGCCGGACGTACTGTTTCCAATTTTCAACTTCCGGTGGATGCCGCATGGGAACTCGATATTTGGGGCAGGATACGCCGTGGAGTTGAAGCAAGCGAGGCCGGCGTCCAAGCAAGCGCTGCAGATCTTGCTGCGGCGACCCTGAGTGCCCAGGCGGAATTAGCGAGCGACTATTTTCAGATGAGAATACTGGACAGCCAGAGACAGCTGCTTGACGATACGACAGCTGTGTACCGTAAATCCCTTGAAGTGGTGAAATATCGTTATGCTGCCGGGGTAGCGGCAAAATCGGATGTGCTCCAGGCCGAGACGCAGCTCAAAAGCACCGAAGCACAGATGATCGATCTCGGTGTGCAGCGTGCGCAACTGGAACACGCCATCGCTCTGTTACTCGGCAAGGCTCCTGCAGTCTTTTCTCTGCCACCGGTGTCACGGACGTTCGTTATTCCACTCATCCCGACGGGATTGCCTGCGGCGCTTCTCGAACGTCGCCCCGATATCGCTTCATCCGAGAGGAGGATGGCAGCGGCTAATGCGCAGATCGGAATTGCCACGTCAGCCTATTACCCGACCATCAAGCTGTCTGCCGCAGCCGGTTTTGAGGCATCGAGCCTTGCCTCGTGGTTTGCCTGGCCGAGCCGCTTCTGGTCGGTTGGCCCCGCCGTTTCTGCCGCCCTGTTCGACGGCGGATTGCGCGCGGCCCAGACGGACCAGACAAAAGCAGCTTATGACGCTACGGTGGCATCATACCGTGAGACGGTGTTGACAGGTTTTCAGGAAGTCGAGGACAATCTGGCCGCGCTCCGCATTCTGGAAGAAGAATCACTGATCCAGAAGCAGGCGGTGCAGGCGGCACAACAGGTCGTACATATTACCGCGAACCAGTACCAGGCCGGAACCGTGGCCTATCTTAACGTGCTTGTCGCCCAATCGGTTGCTCTGGAGAATGAACGAACCGCTTTGGGTCTCGTTGGCCGAAGGCTTGTTGCCAGCGTCTTGCTGGTTAAGGCATTAGGTGGAGGATGGCTTGCAAAATAACGGTGACCTGGGTGGTGATAATCGTTGTGGTGGGTGATCTGCGATAGCACGTCTCAAGTGGTTATGTTGAGGTTTGGCACAATAAAAAGCCACCCAGTATTTTTCATACTACGTGGCTGAGATTTTTGGTGCGCCCGGCACGATTCGAACGTGCGACCGATGCCTTAGAAGGGCATTGCTCTATCCAGCTGAGCTACGAGCGCATAAATGCAAACTTTATGGTGTTTTGATAGTGCCATGCCACATTTGAGACTTTATCTTTGCTGGTCATTATTGTCAAGATGTGTGGCTGCTTATGAGGACAACGCAACAACTGATAACACTTGGTAACGCAATCAGTTTCATGGCTTATGGTACGCCCGGACCGATTCGAACGGCCGACACCCAGGTTCGAAGCCTGGTGCTCTATCCAGCTGAGCTACGGGCGCATACTTGAACCATAATCAAAATACAATATCATAACTAGTTTGAAAACTAAAATGATTTTCTATGACAGACGTTATTTTCACACATAGTTGATGCCTTCACCCGTTCATTCTTGGTATCGCTCTTTAAACAAACTCAGATGCTGGGCTGTTTCATTCCATGGCCACGGTTCAAGGTACCGGCGCCATAGAACTATAACTTGCGGCTTGAAGATGAAAAAAATTTACATCAGGAGGGGGTTTATGGTAATAAATATTGGTTTGCATCGATAAAATATTTTGAGTGATGATGTTGGCAGGGAGTCAAGCTGGATGAAAATGCACAAATATTCAATTTCAAATTCTCTTTCTTCGTTAAATACCCTTGCGGTTGGTGCCGATCCCTTGCCTGCGGAAAAAGTTCCCGGGAAAGTCCATCACCTTCCTCCCACGATCTGGAAAAAAATGGTTGGCGATGCTCAGAGTCCACTGGATAAGGCTATTGAACGAACCCGGGATCTGTTTTTTCGCATACAGTTGCCTGAAGGCTACTGGTGGGCAGAGCTGGAATCTAACGTAACAATTACGTCTGAATATATCATGTTGTTTCATTTTCTTGGCATGGTCGATAGATTGCGTGAACGGAAGATGGCGCATTATATTTTGAGCAAGCAGACGGATGAGGGAGCCTGGTCGATCTGGTTTGGTGGTCCGGGAGACCTGTCGGCAACGATTGAGGCATATTTTGCATTAAAGTTGGCGGGGTATTCTGCTGGCGACCCTGCCATGTGCAAGGCCCGTGACTTCATCCTTTCCAAGGGCGGAATACTTAAGGCGCGGGTGTTTACAAAAATATTTCTGGCGTTGTTTGGCGAATTCTCCTGGTTGGGAGTGCCGTCGATGCCTATAGAGCTTATGCTGCTTCCTGAATGGGCATATTTTAATGTGTATGAATTTTCCAGCTGGTCACGTGCGACGATTATTCCGCTTTCGATTGTGATGTCGGAAAAGCCGGTTCGAAAACTGCCTCCACGGTCCAGGGTGCAGGAACTTTTTGTGCGTCCGCCCCGTGCAACAGATTACACATTTTCCCGCCAAGATGGAATCGTTAGCTGGAAGAATTTTTTTGTTGGTGTAGATCACCTGCTTAAAATCTATGAGTCCTCTCCCATCCGTCCATTTAAGAAAAAATCCGTGGCTCTTGCTGAGCAATGGATTCTGGATCATCAGGAGTCGAGCGGTGATTGGGGGGGGATCCAGCCGGCGATGCTCAACTCAATCCTGGCTCTGCACTGCCTCGGGTATGCCAATGATCATCCGGCGGTAATTAATGGCCTTGAAGCACTGGCAAACTTCTGTATCGAGGACGAAGAGAGCCTGGTACTGCAGTCATGTGTTTCGCCCGTATGGGACACTGCGCTGGTACTGGTTGCGATGCAGGAGGCGGGTGTCCCGGCTGATCACCCGGCTCTGGTTAAATCCGCTCAGTGGCTGTTGGACCGGGAGGTTCGTTTCAAAGGAGACTGGCAGATCAAATCTCCGGATCTTGAACCGGGTGGGTGGGCGTTTGAGTTTTTGAATGACTGGTATCCTGATGTTGATGATTCCGGATTTGTCATGCTTGCGCTGAGGGATGCCAAGGTCAGGGATGTAAAACAGAAGGAACAGGCCATAAAGCGCGGCATTACCTGGTGCATCGGAATGCAGAGTGAAAATGGCGGGTGGGGCGCGTTTGATAAAGACAACACAAAACACCTGCTGAACAAGATACCTTTTGCCGACCTGGAGGCTTTGATAGATCCACCCACAGCTGATCTTACCGGTCGCATGCTCGAACTTATCGGCACATTCAATTTCCCTGACAGCCATTCGGTCATAGCCAGGGCACTTGAATTCATCAAGGCAGAACAAGAACCTGAAGGGCCGTGGTGGGGGCGTTGGGGGGTTAACTATATTTATGGCACCTGGTCCGTTCTGGGCGGACTGGCGGCTATTGGCGAAGATATGACTCAGCCGTACATCAAAAAGGCGGTCAATTGGTTCAAGTCAAAGCAGAATCTTGATGGCGGGTGGGGAGAGGTTTGTGAATCGTATAATGACCGGTCTCTTATGGGGTGCGGGCCAAGTACTCCGTCGCAAACCGGCTGGGCGCTTCTCTCCCTTTTTTCAGCCGGTGAGGTGCATTCAAAAGCTGTTGCGAGGGGCATTGAGTATCTTGTTTCGACCCAGAAGCTGGATGGTTCATGGGATGAAGATGCTTTTACCGGGACAGGGTTTCCCAAATTTTTTATGATAAAATACCACATTTACCGTAATTGCTTTCCATTGACAGCACTTGGCAGATATCGTCGCCTGTTAGTTGAAAACAGTCAAAACTCAGTTTCGTGATCAGTCTGTCGGCTGCGATCACCAGTGGAAGTCCTGCTAATATGACAATGATATTCTCCCTGTTTGTACCATGAAGACATTTGTTACCGGTGCTACCGGTTTTATCGGTGCCAGTATCGTTCGAGAACTGCTGAAGGATGGACGGGAAGTGCGGGCTCTGGTGCGGCCATCTTCAAACCGTGCCAATTTGAAAGGCCTTGATGTAGAGCTCTGGCAGGGAGATCTTCTTGACGCTCCCGGATTGAGCCGCGGGCTTAAAGGGTGTGATGTCCTGTATCACGCCGCTGCTGATTATCGCCTTTGGACCCGTAACCCCGCAGAAATGTTTCGCACCAATGTAGGGGGCACGAGCGCGGTTCTGGAAGCGGCACTGGAAAACAATATCTCCCGGGTTGTCTATACGAGCAGTGTCGGGACGCTGGGAAATCCTGGGAATGGTCTGCCCGGAACGGAAGATACGCCAGTATCGCTTGCACATATGGTTGGCCCATACAAGAAAAGCAAATTTCTTGCCGAGCGTGAAGCAGAAAAGTTTATAGCCCGTGGGTTGGAATTGGTAATTGTCAATCCTTCCACCCCGGTGGGGCCGTGGGACATAAAACCTACCCCCACAGGGAAAATAATCGTTGATTTCTTAAAACGTATGATGCCTGCCTATCTTGATACCGGCCTTAATTTGATTGCAGTTGAGGAGTGTGCCCGCGGGCATATTCTCGCCGAACAAAAAGGATGTCCCGGCCGAAAATACATTCTGGGAAATGCCAATCTTTCCTTGCGGGATATTTTCACGATGCTTCAGGAAATAACCGGGATTCCTGCTCCAAGAGTCCGACTGCCATATACTCCGGTGCTCATGGCGGCCTGGCTTAATGAGGGATTTTCCCGAATAACCGGACATGAACCGCTGATTCCGCTGGCGGGAGTCCGGATGGCAGCGCACCATATGTATTTTGACTCGGGAAGGGCGGTTCGGGAACTTGGTCTCCCACAGACACCTGTAAAGAACGCTCTTGAAAGAGCGGTAGAATGGTTCCGTATAAACGGCTATGTGCAGAAATAGATGAGGTGTCATAATGCTTCTTGAATCCATAAACTCTCCGACGGATCTTAAAAAACTGAAACCGGAACAATTACCGGACCTTGCCGTTGAAATTCGTAAATTTCTTCTGGAAACTGTTTCTACAACCGGTGGCCATCTCGGTTCGAATCTTGGAACGGTCGAGTTGTCTATTGCGTTGCATTACTGTTTTGACTCTCCGAATGACAAAATAATCTGGGATGTCGGTCATCAGGCCTATACTCACAAGATTCTTACCGGACGTCGTGACCGCTTTCATACCCAGCGCCAGTACAAGGGTATTTCCGGCTTTCCAAAACGCTGTGAGTCAGAGCATGATGCATTCGGCGTTGGGCACTCATCCACCTCCATCTCGGCGGGGCTTGGCATGGCTGTTGCCGACAGTCTCGACGGTAAGCGAAACCACTCGATTGCGGTGATCGGAGACGGCTCACTGACCGGCGGGATGGCTTTTGAAGCGCTGAATCAGGCTGGCCATCTCAAAAAAAACCTGATTGTCATTCTGAATGACAACGAGATGTCTATTTCAAAAAACGTTGGAGCTTTTTCCGCTTTTATTTCCCGTAAGATGACAGGCCGGTACTACCGTGATTTAAAAAAAGAGATCCAGGTGTTGTTCAAGCATGTTCCGGCTTTTGGTACTGATATACTTCAATTTGCCCGCCGTGCGGAAAACTCGCTGAAGGGGTTTCTCACTCCCGGAGCTCTCTTTGAAGCGCTTGGTTTTGATTATCTCGGCCCTCTGGACGGGCATGATCTGCCGCAACTGGTTGAGGTGTTCAAAAACATCAATGAACTTGATGGTCCTCTGTTAGTGCACATCATGACGACTAAAGGGAAGGGGTACAAACCTGCCGAAGAGACTCCGGCCAAATATCATGGCGTTGGTGCCTTTGATGTTGCCACCGGTAAGGGTGCCGCCAAGCCGGCGGTCAAATCCTATACTGATCTGTTCGGAGAAACTCTGGTGCAGTTGGCGACGGAAGATCCAAAAATCATTGCCATAACTGCTGCCATGCCTGACGGAACAGGGCTCAGTCCGTTTTCGCAACGGTTTCCTGAGCGGTTTTTTGATGTCGGCATAGCCGAACAACATGCAATGACGTTTGCGGCAGGCTTGGCTGCAGATGGCTTCAAGCCGGTAGTTGCAATATATTCAACCTTTGTCCAACGTGCATACGATCAGGTTTTTCACGATATCTGTCTGCAAAATTTGCCGGTAACCATAGCAATGGATCGCGCCGGCCTGGTGGGTGATGACGGCCCGACCCATCACGGAGTTTTCGATCTCTCATACTTGCGGCACCTGCCGGGAATTATTGTGATGGCTCCCAAAGATGAGAATGAATTGCGGCATATGCTCAAAACAGCCATCTATTCCGGTCAACCGATTGCGCTTCGTTACCCGAGAGGGGTAGGGTATGGCGTTGATTTGGATAGTGACCTTACGTGCCTCGAAATAGGAAAAGGCGAGCAGCTGCATGATGGCAGTGAGCTTACAATTGTTGCCGTCGGGGCAACGGTCTATCCGGCGCTTCAAGCAGCAGATACACTCAGGCTGCAGGGAATTTCCGCCGGGGTTATCAATGCCCGTTTTGTGAAGCCGCTTGATGCGGAGCTTATCCTGGGGGCAGCCCGCCGGACCGGCAGGATTATAACGGTGGAGGAAAATGCTCTGCAGGGCGGGTTTGGTAGTGCCGTTTTAGAGCTGTTACATGACAATAACTTGCAGGATGTGAAGGTGCGGCGCCTTGGTCTTCCCGATCGCTATATCGAACAGGGGAGTCAGGCCCAACTGCGCAAGGATGTCGGGATTGATGCGGAAGGAATCACCACTGCCGCTTTAGAATTCATGAAATGAGGATACAATGACAGCTGAAGAAGCACGAAATAAAATCATATTTGCCCTGGATGTCCATGGCCTGGACGATATCGACCGGTGGGCTGACACATTGGCGGGTAAAGTGGGGATGTTCAAGGTCGGCAAGGAGCTGTTCACTTCCTGCGGGCCTGCTGCAGTCAAGGCTGTTCAGCGTCATGGAGGCCAGGTTTTTCTTGATCTTAAATATCATGACATTCCGAATACCGTTGCGAGTGCGATGCTGGAAGCTGCCCGGCTTGGAGTCCACCTGGCCAATTTACACGCGCTGGGTGGTGCCGAAATGATGGAAACTTGTGTGGCAACGGTACACAAGGAGTTTAACGATGCAGAGCGTCCCCGGCTTCTCGCCGTAACGATTCTGACCTCATCCACTGCTCATACGCTACGCCAGGTGGGAATTGAATATCCAGTTCAGGATATGGTCGTGCGTCTGGCGCGGCTTGCCAAGGCATCCGGCATGGATGGTGTCGTCGCCTCACCGCTTGAGATTGGTCTGATCAGAGAGGCGTGCGGACCCGGTTTTCTGATAGTTACCCCTGGGGTGCGCCCATCCTTTGCCGCCGTCGATGATCAAAAGCGTATTATGACTCCGACAGAGGCAATTTCAGCCGGAGCGGACTATCTGGTAGTTGGCCGTCCGATTGCCAAAGCGGCGAATCCCGGTCAAGCGGCAGAATTGATCGCTGCCGAGATCTTGGACGGTGCGGCATGAAAGGTGAACTGATATTTGGTGTCAATCCGGTAAAAGAATCTCTCCAGGGGACACGTGGCGCTTTCAACCTGTATGTACAGATCAGTGCGACCGATCATCGGGTTGAAAAGATTATCACGTTGGCAGAAGAACGGGGCGTTGCGGTACACCGTCGGGACAAAGGCGATCTTACCAGGATGTGTGCATCTTCACACCATCAGGGTATTGCGCTTGAAGTAGAGCCCTTCATGTATGCCGACTTTGATGATCTGTTGACAACGATCAACCAGTCCGGTTCGACCGGATTTATTCTGGTTCTCGACGCTCTCCAGGACCCTCATAATCTGGGTGCATTAATTCGTTCGGCCGCCTGTGCCGGCGTTAATGGCGTTATTATTCCCAAAGACCGTGCCTGCGGTGTCACTGCCGCCGCTGAGAAAACCTCGGCTGGCGCGGTAGAAACCGTTCCGGTGGCCATGGTTACCAATATTGCACAAACGCTTGAAACACTGAAAAAACTCGGCTACTGGGTGTACGGGCTTGATGGCTCTGCCAGGCAGTCACTCTATGATACGGATTTTTCAGGGAACATTGCTCTGGTTGTTGGAGGAGAAGGTGAGGGGATCAGACCGTTAGTGCGCAAGCAGTGCGATATTGTGATGTCGATTCCGCAGTACGGCGGGGTAAGTTCTCTGAATGCCTCGGTTGCCGGAGGGATTGCGCTGTTTGAAATCGCCAGGAAAGTGCGTGGCTAGATTTTTGTTACCTTTTCGTCAATGAGCCTGAAATATTCCGAGCGGCACCAGTTCTCGACATCAACCAGCGCCTGGAACGCTTCGCGGTAATCGGTCATACCAATGCTGAATACACCATGGCCGTAGACAATAACTGACCCGGTTTTTCCGATCACCGGCGGGACATTCTTTGCAATGCCGCCGGCGCCAATTTCTCCTGCCACCACTGGCGTATCCCCCAAAAAACGAACTTTTGAGCAATCTCTCCAGCAATCTGTAACGCGGCACGACTCTTTTTCAGTGCATACCATGCTCATAATGACTGCGAAGCGCGGATGGCCGTGCAAAATGGCACGGCAGTCGGTTGCTTCAAAAATGGAACGATGAGCGACCAGTTCACTGGAGGCGGTTATGCCGACCGTTGAGCTGTTTTGAACGGGGACCGGATCAATATATCCGGGAAGATCATCCAGGCTGGATGCGGTCTGTGATATATAGATCAGGTTTCCGCTTGAATATGAAATGTTACCGAAAAACGAATCAACCAGATGCCGCTTGACGGTATATGAGCCGACACGTGCCATCTCTTCCAGGATATCTTTTTTTTCAAAAAACGGCCCTTCGCGGAATTCAAGGCCTTCAGATGAAAGCGGAACAAGCATTTTGTGGCGAAAATGATTAAATGCATCTTCTTCACCCGGCAGCTTGAAGCCGTCTTCGAGCAGATCTTCAAGATATTTTATATACGTTGAATGGAAGACCGAAGACCAGTTGATATAGGCCTGCTCAATTGTTAATGCTCCGGCAGCGATGATCCCGACCCCTTCGACAACAATTCCTTTGCGGTTCCCCAGCAGCCCGGCAATTACCTCCGCCGGAAAAGCGCCGGTCTCACTTTTTCGAATAATTGGAATATCATGCAGAAATGTACGGGTTTCGGTGTCGCGTGGGATAATTTCATGTTCATGGCCTGCAGCTCTCTGAATGAGAAGATCGGTAAAGGGGAGAGAAGGTTTGGCTGCAGCAATGGCAAGACAATCGAGGCGGGAAAGTATTGATTCCAACAGCACTGCCAGGCTCGGCTCACCCTTTGAAATTATTTCGTCATCCTGGGCGGCAAAGGCAATCTGCCCGGCGTGTGCTGAACGATCTGAAATCAGTTTGGCAGAGTATTTTTCGATCTGATCGTACATCAGGGAGTCGATACGGGAATATTGGTGAACAGGATCGAGCCGTCTGAAAGGGTTTCTCTCCGGAAATGGGACTCCCGATGGCTGCTGGCGATCAGTGTCGACTTCGGTAATGTCATACCACCGTCGGGAAGAAAGGCCTCGGTGATATTTGTTCCATCCTGCCATGCCTCAAAGTGAAGATGCGGCCCGGTTGACCTTCCGGTTGAGCCGGAAAGCGCCAGGGTGCTTTCAGTAGTCACCGCTTCCCCTTCGATCACCACAATGCGGCTGTTGTGTGCATACAAGGTAACGATGCCGTTGTCATGTTCGACAATGACGGTGTTGCCATATCCCGAGCGATTACCACTGTAAACAACCGTGCCGGAAGCAACCGGTCTGACCGGGGTGCCCGCAGGGATAGCTATATCAATGCCGTTGTGATGGCGCCATGTCCCATCAATCGGATCGATTCTCATTCCGACCCGTGACGTTATCGTCCCGCCGACGTGCGGCAGGTGTGGTTTAAAGTTGCTGTGCTCCACTGCGGGTGGCTGAAACGTTGCGGAAACTGTTTTTTGGATAACTTCATCGAGTGAAATGGTATGAGTTTTTTGCTTCTTTAATGGTCTGTGGCGCTTGTTTCCGGGTGACGGGCGGTCCTTGATAACAACCGTGGCGCTTTTGTTGCTGGGCGCATCGGTAAAAGTTTCAACTCCATCGACAGTGACAAAACGATAGATATCCGCTCCTGAAAAAGAGCTGACCAGGCAGAAAATAAAGGTCAAAGTCAGCGTATGCATGTAAAAGAACTTGTTTCGAAACTGGAGAGACACTTTAACAGAATATGTCAATTGTGCTTGTTGTTCGGAACATTTTCTGATAGTTAAATTCATTCTTTATATATATCCTATTTAAAAAAATAGTTCAATTCATCATCATCGTTGGGGTGCCTGGGGTGTTTCCATATTACGACAAAGCCGTGCGGGGAACTGAACGAGAAGATTCGCTGGTTATTCTTCAGTTCTTGCAGGGAATGATCGGGCAGCAGTTTTCATTTTTAAACTACTACAAGGAAATTCCTGTTTCATACAATGCAACCTTATTGACTGTTGAAAACGAAATGGCAGAGTTTGATGTTCATGAGTATCAAGCCAAAGTTATAAATATAGAGAAAAAAACGCTTATTTATTCACATAGCTTGAGCGCATTTTCTGAAGATATGATTGGTGAAGCGTTTTATGTAAGTTCCGCAAAGAAACGTGTTATCCTGTGCAATTTTGGATATGCAAAAATACGCTCAGATATGAGGCGGTTCGTGCGGGTACTCCTTGATAATCCGGTAGAGGCGGAGCTGCTATTTGAAGGAGATGTTTTAAAGGGCACTGTAAAAGATATTTCACTTGGGGGGGCCGCCATTAGTACTATGTCCGATGACCTTCTCGTACCGGGCCTTGATATTAACATGTTTTTGAAGCTGCCTGACCTTACCGGCAACTCCATGCATGAGGTAGGCATGAGCGCGACAATTGTCAAAATTATTGGTACGAACGCTCCATTTACCTGTATAGTGGAGCTTCATGCGGAAAAGCATTCTCAACAGCAAATTGCATACTATATTAACCAGCGTCAAGTTGAGATAATCAAGGAACTTAAGGATATCAATGTTTGATGATTAGTAATCTGTGCGTGCCTATGCTTTAGGCAATAATGCTATGCTGGTGCCTGTTTATTGCGCAGTTTGGCGCCTAACAAAATGCTGTGCCAGTGGTAGTTTGATTCCTAACTATTTAAATCTACGTTTGTTTCGTAACCAGATAAGTAATTGGCAAGGAGCTTGCTTTTGAGGCAATGGACAGGCCTGGGTATTAGTCTCATGAAGCCTGTTTTTCCTTGCTTTCATAAATCTCATGTAACGGGAGGGTAATGTCGTGAAAAAAGTTGAAGCGATCATAAAGCCGTTCAAGCTGGATGAAGTTAAGGAAGCATTGAATGAAATCGGTATTCAAGGAATTACAATAAGTGAAGTTAAAGGATTTGGACGTCAGAAGGGTCACACAGAGCTGTATCGGGGAGCAGAATATGTAGTTGATTTTATCCCCAAAATTAAGATAGAAATCATTGTTGCGGATTCAATCCTTCCACAAGTTGTTGAAACAATCGAAAAGTCTGCTAAAACCGGTCGAATAGGTGATGGGAAAATATTTGTTACCACTGTAGAAGAAGTAATTCGTATCAGAACGGGTGAAACCGGAGAAGACGCGCTGTAAATAATTAAAAATTTCGAAAGGAGCAACAGATGACCCCGAAGCAAGTAGTAGAATTTGCCATTGAAAATGGCGCGAAGATGGTTGATTTTAAATTTATGGACTTTGTAGGTATCTGGCAGCATTTTTCCGTACCGATGAGTGAGTTCAGTGAGGATACCTTTGAAGAAGGCCAGGGTTTCGACGGTTCTTCTATTCGTGGATGGCAGCCGATTCACGCCTCCGACATGATCATCGTTCCTGATCCAAAAACTGCTAAAATGGACCCTTTCGTAAAAACTCCGACACTTTCACTGATTTGTAATATTTTTGACCCTATTACCAAGGAAGGATATACCCGCGATCCACGTAATATCGCACTTAAGGCAGAAGCGTATCTCAAATCAACCGGAATAGGTGATACCGCGTTCTTTGGTCCTGAAGCAGAATTTTTTATTTTTGACGATGTGCGTTATGACTCCAGTTCGAATCAATCCTTCTATGCCGTTGATTCTGTAGAGGGTGCCTGGAATTCCGGTCGTGAAGAATTCCCTAACCTCGGTTACAAACCACGCCACAAAGAAGGATATTTCCCTGTCTCACCTACAGATTCACAAAACGATATTCGTAACGAAATGGTTGAAGAACTCCAGAATGTTGGTATCCGGGTTGAGTGCCAGCATCATGAAGTTGCCACGGGTGGTCAGGCAGAAATTGATATGCGTTTCAACTCATTGGTTGATATGGCTGATGATCTGCAGTGGTTCAAGTATGTTGTAAAAAATGTAGCAAATCGTAATGGCAAAACCGCCACCTTTATGCCTAAGCCACTGTATGGCGATAACGGCTCCGGGATGCATTGCCACCAGTCAATCTGGAAAGATGGCCAGAATCTGTTTGCCGGCGATAAATACGGCGGGCTTTCCCAGATGGCTCTCTGGTACATTGGCGGGATTATCAAACATGCCAAGGCTCTCTGCGCTTTCACCAACCCGACCACCAACTCCTACAAGCGACTGGTCCCGGGTTTTGAAGCGCCGGTTAACATGGCATACTCTGCCCGCAACCGTTCAGCCGCGCTACGAATTCCGATGTTTTCGAACAACCCCAAATCCAAGCGAGTTGAATACCGTACTCCTGATCCTTCCTGCAACGGCTACCTTGCCTTTGCTGCCATGTTAATGGCTGGTCTGGATGGCATCGAAAACAAGATTGATCCCGGTCAACCGCTTGATAAGGATATTTACGGACTGTCACCTGAAGAGTTGAAAGATATCCCATCCGCACCGGGCACTCTTGAAGAAGCTCTGAAATGCCTCAACGATGACTATGAATTCCTTCTGAAAGGTGATGTCTTTACTCCTGACGTCATCGAAAAGTGGATCGAGTACAAGACTGAAGCCGAAGTAAATCCTGTGCGCATGCGCCCGGTACCTCTTGAGTTTGAACTGTACTACGATATTTAATTAAAACATCAACTGCATACGTACAGCTATGAAAGGCGGGAGCGATCCCGCCTTTTTTGCGCATCTAACATCCTAAAAATATTAATAAGCCTCTCTAACTAGCTAAACTGCTAATGTTTTTGCTAATGTGAGGAGGCGAAAAATGGATTGTGTATTCAGGCGTGGAAAGGTGTATTGTGCCGTCATTTCAGTCCCCATTGATTTACATGATTTGGTTGGGAAAAAGCAAATTGGCGGTCACTGAAGACAAAAACCTATTCGGTTGCAAGGTCACAAGCAAGGAAGCTGTTGTTGACAGCGGATCAACTGTTTTCGCAGATAAGGAACACCATGGACAGTAACCTGATACAAGCGTTGGTCGCTGATTTTGGGCTGGATCTTCTGAAGTTTAACGACGAAATCCGAATAGGTACGTTAGAAGCTCCCGCTCATTACACAACAGACAGCGTTGCTGATTTAGAGCACATAAAGAAATTCTATGCAGAAGCATCAAGAACTGAAGTAGGCCGTACCATACTCGAAGCAAATGCCAAACTAATGTCTGATCGTATACAAAACCAACTTTTTGAGAATACGCCGGAAGCCTTATCCTTTGTTACCGGTGCTTTTGAAATACTTTTAGACAAGCATGGTATTGCATTACCTCCACTTGGCTCCTCTGACGCAAAAAATATTATGACTGCCTTGGCTGAGACGGCAAAGCTTGCATATCTTATTGAAAAAGAGCGTGTCAGGGGAATTCGTGACGAATCAGACTTTCAGCATCGCATAATTACAAAATGGCAAGCAGATCTCCCAATCAAAAAAGATGTGGGAATGACCCTTTTATGTTTTTTTCAGGTGCAAAAAAAGCGGGGCCCGAAGGCCCCGCTTCAAGTGGAATTTTGAATAAAGTAACTTACATACTGACAGCCAATGACCTCCCATAGCTGTCCCATGCGCCCAGCTCGATCCATCCGTTGCTTATGGTGAAGCGTGTGCCGGTGCTTGTTACCGGACTAAGTGTGAAAGACGCAATAGTTTGCGTCGGAGTGAGGGAAGTCTCATACATGGCGGAATTGCCTGAAATGTCCTGTACCTGAACTGTGAGCCAGTCGTTGGTGAGTCCGGCAGGAAGTATCCAGGAAGCAGTAGCATTGATGTCAGTACTGGTGCCAATGAGCGCCTGCAGATCAGTCGGGGTCGGCTTGGTGATCTGCGGGAAGCTTGCACTGGTCAATTCGGTATGCAGGTATGGGCGTTTTCTGAGTTTTTCGGTGTAAGTGCCTGCCAACGTGGTACCAATAAACAGTTTAACGGTGTAGATTTCTCCTGTATCGGCTATTGTATTAATGGCCGCATCGGTCATGGTGTAATAATTACCGCCAGAAGGCTGTATATCAAAATAGTGATTCGCAATGTTATTGTTTAGTGTGACACCCCCAGAGGGCAGTCCAGCGCCGGTAACCACTGCGGACGTAATTCCTTTACCGCCACGGTCTTCAATATTCAGTCGCAGACCGGTTTGAATGGGACTGGTTGTATTGCGAAGCTGGTATTCAGCCAAGGTTTCAACCTTGACATGGGCGATGCGCTGATCACCCTGCATGTACCAGTTGCCATCTGCCTTTTTGATCATGTTCCAGGTGTCGGGCGCATCGTTCGCCAATGTGCCGTTCTGGATCACGCTGAACCCGACCACAGCCTTTCCGTTTGTCGTGTCAATCGACTTGATGGCGATATTGGTAAACGATATCCCGATCATGGTTTTATCGGTTGTCATCTCAGTGAGGAAAGCAGGAAAAGACTGTCCCTCTTGCATAAAAGTGGCGCTATCAAACAGGCCCAGCAGGGTTGTGTTGGTTGGGCTCGGGAGGCTGGTAGCAAAGAGATTTGAGAAGGTCTGGAAACCGGCACTGATCTTCTGGATGTCGGTCATCATGCTGGTCGTCGGCGTCGTGGTCCCAGAATTAGTTATAGTCGCCATTGTGGTTGTCACTGCCGTCGTCGTAGTGGCCGTCATGGCGCCGGTATAGGTTTGAGTAGCAAGATTCGAGGTGATGGTTTCAGGGGTGAGAATGTTGGAAATAGTGGCGACATTTGTAGTCGTATTCGTGGTGACCTTGATTAAGTCCAAAGCCGCATCAAGCTTGGTGTGGTCAGTGGCGAACGATGTCCGCAGCAGGTCGATGGAGCTGCTGACACCAACAGCCGTAAGGATCGGCTGGAGTTTGGCAGCCAAGGCAGTGGACTGCGCGGTGAGTTGATCGGCGGTAAGGTTTGAGAAGTTACCGCTGGTATAATAATCACTCGCAACAGTCTTGGCAATATTTGCCACGATCAGGTCGGTGAGCGGTGTCACGTTGATTGTACCATCGACATCGGCAGATGTACCGGCAGAGTAGAGATGATACTCATTGCCGCCGACATAGCCGTCAGCCCGCACCATGTACGGCGCCTTCAGGTCAGAGACATCCACCATGTATTTCCCGTCTGCCGCTATTTGCACTGTTTTGGTTTTAGTAGGTGTCGAGCTGTCCTTGATAGTGACACTGCCGATTATCGGCGCACCGGCTGCGGCGGTACCACTTATTGTTTTCGCCGCGGGCGTTGGTGTACTCGGGCTGCTGTCACCACCACCGCCGCAGGCCGCCAGGGCCACGGCCGTCACCACACCAAGCATCGTAAATTTGACGATATTCCATAGTTGTTTCATTTGCTGTAACCTCCATGTAGGATTATGAATCGCTGTTACGCCAGTAGACATATCCGTATTTCCCATCCGTCTCATCGCCTAATTGTCGCCTGTCACACCCCTCCTTTCATTTGAGTTACCTACGAACACGGAATCGACAACCTCTGCGTCCAAATAATAAGAACAGTGATTTATATTAATCATTCAGATATAATAGCTGCGCAACTAACACACAGAAAAACACCACCTAACAGTTACAAACGAAGCAAATATTTTTTTCGCATTCCTACTTAACTATCTATTTTGTTAAAAGGGGGTAGTCACTTAGCTCCTCCTATTTTCATGGCCCCAATCATATCCGTATGTTATGTCAGCGACCGTAATCGGGCTGGTTGTAACAATTTGTTCCATGAGACGAAAGAAAACGAGGCCACGATTTTTTGAATTTCGCCTGTTGAATCTGAACGTGAACTCTTCCAAATAGGATTGAAGATGTTCTGGCACCACCGATCCTTGATGGGTCCCCAGTATCCAGCGTTTCAGAAGACTGGCCACTCGATGTACACCAGGCATTGCCACATGTGCGGGATCACCCGATGAGGAAAGGATAGTCCTTTTGTGCTCATAACCAAGGTCAGACAATCCATTGTAACCAGTCCATCCATCAGTGTGTACGGTCGCTCCCTTGGCTATTGCATCACAAACAAATGCATCAATAATTGTACCAGAGGCATTCTCAATATGGCGCATTCGTATTCGTCCAAAGCCCATAGGTTCCATAAGTTCAACAGCGATAGCTACAACAGCATTACTGGTACCGCGGCCTCGCTTTCCTCCTTGCTTGGCACCGCCTATGAGCGTTTCATCAACTTCGACCAATCCGGACAGTTTTTCACGTTCGCTACGCACCATGGCTACACGAAACCGTTGCAGTATAGCCCAAGCAGTTCTGTAGCAAGTGCCCAGCGTTCTTTCTAATGTTTTAGCAGAAAGACCATTTTTAGCGGTTGTCACGTGCCAAGCAGCATCAAACCAGATCGTCAATGGCGTTCTTGTCTTTTCCAAGATCGTACCAGTGGTCACTGATGTCTGGTGGCGGCAGGCGGAACAAACCAGTCTCCCACGCGATTGACGCCAAGGCTCACCAGTTGTTTGACAAACAGGGCAACAAAAACCATCAGGCCAGCGCAGTATCTCTAAAAATGCAGCACATGATTGATCGTCAGAAAATTGCTGTACAAATTTACGGTGCGTACTTGGCAAGTTTTTTATATCAATCGGCATATTCCCTCCAGTAAAGAAGAATATGCTCAGTGTATCTCAGGAGGAGCTAAGTAACTACCCCCTTTTTGTTAAATAAACAGTCGTCCAACTGTCACCTAAACTATTTTTTTGTAAACTATTTTGTAAACCATTGTGCTATATTGCAATTGTCCTGCTATTGGGATTGATATATGGTTCGTCACAGCAATTCATAAATTACGCACCGATAAGAGCAAAACCAGAGAGATCTGGTGACGCAAAACACCAGGGTCCTAAATGGATTGCCGGTTACCGAAGAGCAACAAGTGGATGTCTTTGTATTTAAGGCGCCCGTTCTCATATCGGTGAGAACGGGCGTTTTTTATAGTATTTAGTCAGGCTACATAGCAGCTTGCTATAGGGCCATAAGATGATTCGTATGATTCTTGAGATATGAGCACAAGACCGCTTTTTCCAATTCTGCGATTTGCACTGTTCATTCTCTGGCTCATCGCCTTTCCCATGAACGGCTTCCTCTTGGGAACAGCGAGCTTGGAGCATCCTCTCCTGTATTTTGTCATTCCTGATGCCATCGCCCTGTTTGCCGTCAGATATCTTGTGACGAGTAGATTTTTTCCGGTTATCGCCAACACCTCCATCGTCATCATCATTGCAGCCACGGCATTATTCCCCTTTTCCGGCACATGGAAACTGCCGCTTTTCATAATCATGGGAATTGCCGGGGCAGGCTTTCTGACCAAAACAATCGGCGATATGAACCTCCTTAAAAACCCTCCCCTGGCCGGTGCCATGAGCATGGCCGGAGGAAACCTCGCCCTGCTGATCCTCATGGAATTGCCACTGGAACCGTCAGCCATGCACATCCTGCTGGCGGCGCTGCTGTTCGTTCCGCTCTTTTCTCCCACTCCCTGCTGTGTACAGATGGACATGGCCCGCTTCGCCTGGTACCTTCCCTTCCTGTTCGTCTATAACCTGGTGAGCGGCCTGATGTATGGTGCGCTGATGGACGTGTACGCCCGTCAAGCCTACGTCAATGGAATCGAGGTCATCTTTTACGTTGGTGCGGCGTTTGCCGGTGCCTGGCTGGTCCGAAAAGGAAAGGACCTGCTCCTGGTGCTCGGCATTCTGGGGGGAATGCTCTCCTTTTCCATATTCAATATAAAGGGAGCATTTGCCGTCAATCTGAGCATGTTCGCCTTTCAAGGCGCCGCGGGGTTTGTTGACATATTCATCCTTGTTCTCCTATTAAGCCGCGCTGATTGCATGATGGTGGCAGGACCAGTCTTCGGCACCGTTTGCCTGGGAATTGCCGGGGGATACGTCATGTCCGGCATCACCGGCGGCGTCGCCAGCAGTGTGGTCGGTGCGGCAAACCTGTTTCTCACCATCGCCGTTTTTATCTTCGTTTTCCTCGCCAAAAAATGGCAGTCGGGCGGGGAGGAGCAAGCAGTACCTGCCGAACTGCCTCTGACGCAAGCCATCTCCATCATCAGCCTTCCCCCTACCCTTCAAAAGCGCTTGTCGGACCGGGAAATGGCGGTTCTCGATTGTGTCCTCAACCGGAAAACGTTCCGTGAAACGGCCAAAACCCTCTCCCTCTCTGAGTCGTCGGTAAAAACCTATATGAAAAGAATCTATGAAAAGGCGGGAGTAACCGGCAAGAACGAACTCTTCAGCGTGCTTGCCGACAGTGAAGGGGATAGTGCTAAAGCGAAAGAAAGCTGACAGAAAGTGGGCGTCTTTGGGGAATAATGCTGATTTTGGATGATATACTCAGTGATTATCACATACAAAATAAAACTGCCCACAGCTTACGTTCCAATAAAAATACCGGCCCCTTTTCGCATGCCGGTCTTTTGTATCTCAGGGAGGGTTTCTACCCTCTTGCTCTCATCTAGCGGCGGCTTCCCCGGTGATACCCGTTGTCATGATGGCCACCGTCACAATAACCGTCATCCCACCACCAACCAGGCCAGCAACAACAACCAGACAGTGTAAAGAGGTCTCAGTCCCAGTTGAAATACAAATAAAGACTCTTGCTCAAGATCTATGGTCTGTCCTATCTCACGAGGATATTTACAAACCTGATGGTGACGTTCCAGAGATAATAAGTCAATTCTCAAATTCCTTAGGCGCCCTTCTTGATGTTGTTGATAATCAAGCACAATTTATTCGTGATTTCTTAGCCAAGAAAATTGTTATCTCAAAAGACTTATCGTTTGATCCCAAAGATGACGTTGATAAAGAAATTATAGCTAAAATAATTCACGACGCATTCGGCACTTATATTACAGAGGGTGATTATTGTTTTCTTATTACCTATTTAGAAATTTACAACATTACTACAGCAGACATTCTGAGAAAGCTTGTTAACTGCTCTGATGTTATGGATTCGGTCAAGAGTGTTTTTAGAGAGTTTGGTCTCCATGATCCAGGCCCAGCTGATTTGGTTTCCTTCGGCTCGATTGTTTTTTACTACTTCATGTCAGAAGGTGAAGTAACTACAGATCTCATAAAAGATGCGGTTAAAGATGCATTCGACCTAACCGAACACGAATGTGAGTCTTGTGGGAAATTGTTATCCCCTAATCAGACAATAGCAGTTCAGAGGGGTCAGCCCTTGACACGAGACAAAAGTAAAAAGGCAGAAGGCTAAAAAAGCGAAGTCCCAACCAGACAGTTGGACACCGGTCGGGCGGAAAGGCTGCCCGAACGGGTCAACTGCGCGAACCGTTGAATAGACACCGAAATTGAGATTGTACTGGGATTTAGTTCTCCGATGTAACGTTTAGTGAGGACAGCGGCGGATTATTATCGCTGTTTCAGCCTAGTATCATGTAACAGTTATAATTTCGGATAAAGACGCGTCAATCTGATTCGAGCGTCAGATGTTGTGAATTGCCAGTTGATTTTCTTGGTGC